>CAXTWT010000058.1:0-12885 GCA_964247955.1 uncultured Bryobacteraceae bacterium | reverse complement strand
TCTCGATTGCTGCCAACAACATGCGGCAACACGGGGTTGCCGTCGAAGTAAGTGAAGCTCATTCCCGCATCGTTGCTGTATGCGATGCACTGCGTGCAGGGAGGACCGACTTCGGATTCGCCTCCATTGGTGAGAATCGCGACGATTGTTTTTTCGGAGCCGTTCTCAAAGCCCGCCGTGTTGTGCCAGTCCACAACCGCTGATCCTGACCAGCAGCCGCCCCATGCCTTATGAGGCGTGATGGGCGTTCGAACCTGTTTCCAACGCACCAGATCTGTGCTGACGGCATGCCCCCAATCTTTATACGCGCCGGTTCGTCCTGGGGGCATGTGCTGGAAAAACATGTGGTACACGCCCTTGTAATGGACCAAGCCGTTTGGGTCATTGATCCAATGCTTCTGCGCCGAGAAGTGGAATTGCGGACGGTGTTTCTCGCGATAGTAAGTTGGCCTCTTATCCGAAAGTGAGGCAACGCCGCTGAGGTAAGCGATTTCCCCATCGCTGAGCGCACGATTCCACACCGCTCCATAATTGATCAGACCCAGATAATCGGCGCGCAGATGTCCATCTTCGTTCGGTATTCCTGCGCCGGTCAAACACCGGCGCGCAGCATTGGATCGAACGGTGCCGACCGCAACCTCATCGTCGCGAAGAAAGCCGTCCACGAAAAGCTCCAACAGTTTGCCGTCGAACCGCACCACGATATTATGCCACGTGTTCCGCGCGAGCGAGGCAGCACTCATGCGCACACGATGCATTCCCGCTACTTCATCGCTTCCAATTTCGGCAACGAGCGCCATGCCCACGGAGTCATTGAGGTCTGACGCATGGAGATAGAAGCTTTCTCGCGTTTGTCCACCTGACTTGCCAAATAAAGGCGTGCTCCATTCGCCAGAGGGGTTCTTCAACCGAAGGGCGACAGTTAACGCGCCACCCACAACGTGGAAGTCCGGCCCTATATCCTCCAGCCATCCTCCGTTGAATAGCGCTGCAAAGGCCGGAACTCCCCGCTTCAAACACTCGGCTTTGTCCTCGCCGATGAGCGCTAACCCGACTTGAACATCTCCATGAACCTTAAACGCTCTCCCACTAACGCTCTTCCCTTCTGGCTTGGTCATCTCCCAAACAGCGATCGCATCTTCAAGGGGTGAAGTGCTGCCTGTTGGGGCAGCATTCGCGCTCCTCAAACCTGTTGTCGCCCAGCCTGCAAGTTCCAAGAGCGTACGCCGCGTCATTTGTTTTTCAAACGGCTGATTCATTCGAGACACTCACTTTCCTGGCGAGATTGACCAATAGCGGAGGATTGCGCCATCATCTGTGAGACTTACTAGCACAAAGCAGTATAGACTTCTTTTCATGAAAGATATTGACAGGTCAGGCCAATGAGGATTATATCTAAATCACTGTACTTTTTGGAAAGGAGCTTCCGCCATGTTCTCGCCGAAGCGGGTAGCAGGATTTGCATCTTGTGTTTCATTCTTCTTGATCCTATTTGCGTCAGGAGCCTGGAGCCAGGCCACATGGGGCACCATCTCAGGGTTTATTACTGACCCTACCGGAGCCGCCCTTCAGAACGCGCATGTCACCGTCGAGAACGAAGCGACAGGCGTTCAAATCAAAGTGGCCACAGATGCGTCCGGGCTGTACAACGCTTCCCACTTAGATCCCGGTACCTATAGAGTGAGGGTGGAAGCACCTGCGTTTCAGAGCTTTCTACAGGAGCACGTGGTGCTGCAGGTTGACTCAACAGTACGGGTAGATCCCAAGATGCAGCTCGGCCAAGCCACCCAACAAGTGACTGTCACTTCCGGCGCCGCCGAAGTAGAAACGCAGAAAACAGACGTCAGCAGTACGATCACGGAACATGAGATTGCAAGCATTCCAACCGTGAATCACAATGTGACACGGTTGTATTTGGATGTACCGGGAGTTGTCCCTTATAGCTTCCAGATCGGCAACGTAGAGATGCCCTCGGAAGGCGAGATGACGTCCACCAATGGCCAGTTGTGGATGGCCAACGACTTTCAAGTGGATGGAATCGACGATATCCAGTTCGGCTGGAGCGGCATTCAATTTATTGTTCCACCGGAAAATTCCGTACAAGAGTTAAAGATCACGACGAACAATTTCGATCCCGAGTACAGTTCAGTTGGTGGGATGGTTGCCCAGTTTGTGACCAAGTCGGGTACGAATCGATTACATGGAGACGCATACTGGTTCAATCAGAACAGCGCATTTTCCGCTGCAAACCCCTTTACAGAAAAGGTATCCGGGACAGGCCCTAATGGCAAGGGAACGGGACCCGCATACTTCAACGACAATGTAGGCGGTGTCAGTTTAGGCGGACCGCTCATTAAGAACCGCATGTTCCTGTTCGGCGATTACCGGCTTGACCGAAGGCTGACCGGAGGTAATCTTCTGGCAACTGTGCCGAACGATGCGTTCCGGCGCGGGGACTTCAGTTCCCTTGCCGCCACGAATCCAATTTTCGATCCGGCGACGGGCAACCCGGACGGAAGCGGGCGCCAACAATTCTCTTGTAATGGAGTACTGAACGTGATTTGCCCGAGCCGAATCAGTCCTGTCGCAGCCAATCTGTTGAACCTGTTACCTGGCCCAAATCTGAACCAGAAGACAGATACGAACTACCTCGGCGGCGGTAAGGCGCCGCTTCACACCGACGAATTTGATGAGCGCTTTGATTGGAATATCTCCGACCGAGACAGATTCTTCGTTCGCGACTCTTATATGTGGTCGAACATCCTTGTGCCGCCTCTATTCGGCACGGTTGCACAGGGACCGCCGCTCGCCGGACCTTACGCCACAGATGCTCGTTCCGGGAATCAACTAGCGGCTCTCAACTACACCCGCACTTTCAGCCCAACACTGCTTGCCGAGTTTCGTTTCGGCGTTACCCGATTCGCGTTGGACAGCTATCAGTCTGATTCCAACCTGCAGACAGATACCAAAGTGGGAATCCCGAATATCAATACCGGGTCGCCTTTGACCGGTGGTCTGGGAGGATTCTTCATCAACGGTCCGGTCGGCGCGTTCCAAATGGGCAATGCGGGCACCGTGCCCAGATTGGATCGGACCACGATGTTCCAGTTTGTAAACAACTGGACCAAGAGCACCGGCAATCATCAGGTGCGTTGGGGGATAGATCTCCGCCGCAACCGTGAGGATCTCCTAACCCTGAATCAAAGCACTCGTGGAGATTTTGACTTCAACCAAAGCACTACGGGCGCTTTGGGCAATTCTTCTTCCGGCCTTGGGGTAGCCTCGTTCCTGATCGGAGCGCTGGGGGGATACCAACAAGGAGTTCCGCTCCTGTTTCCGGCGGAGCGGGTCACCCGTCTCTCGTTCTACGGTGGGGATGTCTGGAAAGCAACGCCCAAGCTGACGATCAGCTTTGGATTGCGATGGGATTACTTTGAACCGGTCGTGCCCGCGCATCCGGGAGGCGATGTAAACTTTAACTTCGATACGGGCCAATTAATTCTTGCTAAATTGGGCAACATCGACAAATATTCCGGTGTGCGTCCGCGTTACAACAACTTCGCTCCGCGTGTGGGGATTGCTTATCAAATCACGCAGAATACAGTGCTGAGGGCGGGCTTGGGCCGCACTTACTTCGAGAATGGCTTCGACGCCGTATTCAATCATCTTTCGTCGTCGTACCCCATTGCACAATCCACCATCGTACTGCCGGCTAATCAGTATCAGCCGTTGTTCCCGCTGACGCAGGGGCCACCAGCGCCTCCCGCTCCGGCTTTTCCTGCTAACGGCATTCTGACGCCTCCGCCTAACGATCAGATTAAAGCGTGGACTTTCGACCGCCCTATTCCGAGCCTCGATTCTTGGAACTTCACCTTGGAGCAAAAAGTTGCGAAGGACTTTTTGCTGGAGATCGGATATGTGGGCAGTAAAGGCACACACGTTGACTACTCCTATTACAACGTTAATGCCGCCCCTCCTGGTCCAGGCGATTTGGTTTCTCGCCGGCCGTTCTACCAGAAGTTCGGCATCAACGGTCCTATCTACCTGAATTGCGACTGTGATGACACTGAATATAATTCGCTGCAGCTTCGGGCAACAAAACGGTTTTCCAGCGGCTACAGTATTAATTCCGGCTTTACCTGGGCCAAGGCGATGGATAATCAAGTCGGCAACCGAGGAGGCCAACCCAACAACCCATACGATCGCCGAGCCAGCCATGGCGTATCAGTGCTGAACCGGACCGCCGTGTGGACCATGATGCACACGCTGGATCTGCCATATGGAAGGGGCCGCCGTTTCGGGACTAACACGCCGCGCTTTGTGGACGCTGTGCTTGGCGGGTGGAAGTTTGATGGCGTAACCACGCTGGAATCGGGGCTGGCATTCTCGCCGACCGACAGCAATGGCAGCACTCTGAACGCGGATTTCGGGCAGCGGCCCAACGTTGTGCCCGGAACTCCGCTTTATCTGACGTCTCAAAGCCGATCTCTCTGGTTTAATCCGGCCCATTTCGCAACGCCGCCGGTGTGCTGTGTCTGGGGTAATGCGGGGGCCAGCACCTTGCGCGGACCCGGCTTCTTCACTGCGGACTGGGCACTGGGCAAGGAGTTCTCCTTCGCCACGCCGTTGAACCGCGAAGCGACGCGACTCGAATTCCGCTGGGAGACATTTAACGCGTTCAACCATGCCAATCTGTCTCTGCCCAACTCCGATATCAATAGTTCAACGGCAGGTCAGATATTTAACGTACAAACGCCCATGCGGCAGATGCAGTTTGTATTGCACCTTCGCTTTTGAGTTATCCGGGGGAGGAGCCATATTTGGAACGGCGGCTATTTCTCAAACAACTTACTACGGCCGCCTTGTCCGGTGGGACTGTCACAGAGGCTACAGGGACCGAACTTTTGCGAAGCTCCACAAATGCTGAGCAAGCGGCCGCAAGCGGAGAGTTCTTTTATCGGCCCAAGGACGGGTACGTCGGCGACGTGATCCCGTTTTATTGGGGCGGTCGATACAGGATTTTCTATCTGCATCGCATCGAAGGCACGAGAACCACTGCCTGGTTTCAGGCAAGCACCACGGACTTTGTTCACTTTGTGAATCACGGCGAGATGCTGCCGCCCGGCTCGGAAAGCGATCAGGACCTATCGGTAGCCACAGGTTCCATTATCGAACGCAGAGGCCAGTTTCACTGCTTTTACACCGGCTACAGCTCAGTTTTCAAAGCGCAAGGGAAACCGGAGCAAGGCATCCTGCATGCAACCAGCGATGACTTGTTGACCTGGAAAAAGCTGCCCGGCTCCGTGTTCTACGCCCCGCAGAATCGATATGAACGGAACGACTGGCGCGACCCCTTTGTGTTCTGGAACGAAGAAGCAAACGAGTATTGGATGCTGATCGCCGCGCGCCTGTCTACGGGGTCTGCCCGCCGCAAAGGATGTACGGCGCTCTACGTGTCGCGGGATCTTTCCCGTTGGGAGATGCGCGACCCTTTCTGGACACCTGGCTTGTATATGACCCACGAGTGCCCTGATCTTTTTAAAATGGGCGACTGGTGGTATCTCATATTTTCCGAGTTCAGCGAACGAATGCAAACGCGCTATCGTATGAGCCGCAGCATTCACGGATCATGGCTCCTCCCCGCAAACGACAGTTTCGACACAAGAGCTTTGTACGCTGCGAAAACTGGTTCCGATGGACAGCGGCGATTTCTTCTCGGATGGAATCCCACGCGCGCGCGGCAAAAAGACGAGGGAGCGTGGGAATGGGGCGGCAACTTAGTTGTTCATCAATTGGCGCAGGAGTCGGATGGAACGCTTTCGGTGCATGCGCCGACGGGTGTTACGGACGCATTCTCCTCGTCGAACGTCGTCAAAATCGAACAGGCCATCGGGCCGATAGACATCCATTCCGGGGAAACGAGAATGAATGCGGAACAAACCTTCGGCCTCGCCCGATGCGGAGCCATGCCGACTCCCAGCAAGCTCACGGCAACGCTTGAGTTTACAGAAGGCACTCACGCCTGCGGTCTCGCGCTGCGCCTTGGCACGGACCTCGATCAATGCTATTACGTTCGGCTCGAACCTGATCGACAGCGGGTCGTATTCGACATGTGGCCTCGTCCCGGCGACGTGCCGTTCCTGACCGGTCTCGAACGTTCCGTTGTTTTGTCTCCTCACAAACCGGTGAAGCTGACCGTTTTGGTCGATGATACGATAGGTGAAATTTACGTGAACGATCAGGTTGCAATGAGCACGCGCATGTACAATCTGAAAGGCGGCTCCTGGGGCATATTTGTCGAGGAGGGCGCCGCACAGTTCCGCGATCTGGGTTGCTTCTCCCCGCACACATGATTGTTCATGAAACTTCGAACGACACTCAGATCCATTCTGCTTACTACTTTAGTGATGCTCTGCGGAGTAGGCCTTGGAGCGCAAACGGGTGTTTCGGAACCGGTACGGATGCGCTTCGCCCATGCACAAAGCGCTCTTCAGCAGGGACGCCTGGAAGAAGCAGAACGAGAGTTTCGTGAAGTGTTGCGCCTGGACCCGAAACTTTCCCAGGCCCATGCAAACCTTGGGACCATCGCCTATCAGCAAGGACGATACGGGCAGGCCGTTCAAGCCTTCTCCGAGGCGCTGCGCCTGAATCCGTCGTTGGGCGACGCACAGGCGCTTCTCGGACTCAGTCAACTCCGCAGCGGTCACACCAAAGAAGGCCGGAAAGCACTCGGGAAATCCTGGGGTCACATACGCGATAAGGAGTTGCGCATTGACGCCGGCATTGAGTTAATCCGTCTTGATCAACAGCAGAATCAGTGGGAACCCGCCGTTGACATTGTGCGCGAGCTGGCCGCCATCAGCCCCGCAGATCCGCGCGTTTTGTATCTTAGCTATCGCATCTACTCCGAACTGGCGGCTCATGCAGTCAATACACTAACCAAGCAGGCGCCGGAATCAGCGCAGATGCATCAAATCCTGGGGGAAGCCGCAGGGATGCAAAATGACATCGCAGGCGCTATCGCGGAATATCAGAAAGTCCTGCAAATTGACCCTCATTTTCCAGGCGTTCACTACGAGCTTGGTCAAGCCATGCTGGCGAGTTCGCAAGATGAATCCTCCCGGCAAGGAGCAAAACAAGAGTTCGAAACGGAACTCGCGGCCGATCCAAATAACGCCGACGCTGAATTGGGTCTCGGCGAGGCGTACTCACGGGAAGGTAACTCCGAAGCCGCGGCCCAACACTACCGCCGCGCTTTGCATCTGCGCCCCGAGTTTGCTGACGCTCATCTGGCGCTGGCGAAAGTGCTGGCGGCTTCGGGGAAAGAAGCGGAAGCGTTGCCGCATCTCCGGGAAGCCGAACGCCTGGACCCGGAGAACGAAATCGCTCATTACCGGCTCGCTCAGGCATACCGTGCATCCGGCCAAGGCGAGCAGGCAGCGCACGAAATGGAAATCGTCAAGAAACTGCGGCAATCGCACTTGGCGGCGCATCCTGTCTCCGGAACGACCAAACGAGACCAACCGGATACTTCTCAGAAGTAAGCGAAACCGAGTTCAAAGCACGCGGCTGGACTCGGAGTGAACCGGCGAACCAAACCCCAGCTTGTGTTCCAGCTCCTCTAAGGAGATCCGCTGAGTTTCGGGATAAAAGAACAGCACCGTGAAGAACTGCAGCACCATCATGGCGGCGAAGAACACAAACGGATATCCGCCCGAGGAAGCAGCCATCAGCGGAAATATTCCGGAAACGACCGCATTCATGAACCAGTGGGAGAAGCTTCCAAGACTCTGGCCTTTCCCTCGCACCGCATTCGGAAAAATCTCGCTCACATACACCCAAATCACGGCGCCTTGCGAAAACGAGAAAAAGCAAATGAAACTTACCAGAAACCAGAGCAGAAAGGTGCCGTGCCCTCCGGAGAAGAAGACCCACGCCACTCCGCCGAGCGATGCCGCACAGGCTACGGAACCGATGAGAAGCAGCTTCCGCCTGCCAATTTTATCAATGATCGACATAGCGACCGTGACCGCAACCAAGTTCATCAGCCCAATCACAACCGCCTGAATATCGCTCGATACCGAGCTGAAGCCGGCGCGCGCAAAGATATCGTTCAGGTAATACAAAATGGCGTTGATGCCGGACAATTGATTAAACATCCCGATGGAGAGCGCCAGAAAAATCGGCAGCCGGTAGCGCCAAGTAAAAAGCTGCTCGCTTGCCCCTTTCGCACTGACCGACTCGACAATGTCCTGCATCTCGGCTTCAACATTCTCCTCGCCGATGAGCACGAGCGTGGATCGAGCCTCTTCGAGATACCCCTTCTTTACCAACCAACGAGGACTTTGAGGAATTTTAGCGAGCGAAACAAAAAAGAGCGCGGCGGGAATGGCTGCGACGCCGAGCTTCACCCGCCATTGCGACGGACCAAAAGCAAGACCTACCAAATAGTTGGACACATAGGCGATCAGGATGCCGAAGACTACGTTAAATTGGAACAATCCGACTAACCGGCCCCGGTACTTAGCAGGTGCAATCTCCGCAATGTACATGGGTCCGATCACGGAAGAGGCCCCGATTGCGATTCCTCCGACCACGCGGAAGAAAATCAGTGAGTACCAATCCCAAGCCAGCGCGCACCCGAGCGCCGATATTACATACAGGAAGGCAATCAGCCGCAGGCCATTTCGTCTTCCTAATCGATCACCCGCCACGCCGCCGAAGCAAGCACCCAGCACCGTTCCCCAAAGCGCGCTTGCGACCGTTACACCCAGGGATGCCGGTGTGAGTTGGAAAAGCTGAGTCAGCGACTGTGTAGCGCCCGAGATCACTGCCGTATCGAACCCAAACAATAGCCCGCCAAGTGAGGCAGCAGCGGTGCTATTCAGCAAAACCCAATTGAGCTTCATAGTGGAGGCGACTGGAAGGGAGGGTCGCAAGGAAGATGGTAAGCGCAACAACTTTACTTGTCAATAAGATTATTCCGCCTAATGGTATTTACAAGATTGCCGAAGATGAATATACTTCTTTTACATAGACACAAATTCCGGTCAGCTTGAATGTGTACCGGCAAAAGAAGCGTATGAATCACCTCACCGAAGTTGCAAAAATCGAGGACCTTCTTGAGTCCTTTCCGTGGATGGACCCGCATACCCATCTTGATGCGTCCCATTTGCCTGCCCGCGGATTGGACGACATCCTGCTTTATCACATGGCTATTAGCGATTTGTATTCAGCCGGTTGTCCTTCCGGCGCGCGCATCTCCGAAGACCGTGATGGAGGAGAGGCGAAGACGCGGATTCTTGAGGCGCTGCCCTACCTGTTAAATGTACGCAACACTTTCATCTCTTGGGGCGTGCGCACCATATTGGCGGACCTATATAACTGGCGCGAACCGGTAACCAGCGATAATTGGGAGCGCCTGAACAGCCTGATTACGGAGCGCGCCCAAGACCCCTCTTGGGGGAAAACGATTCTGCGCCGTGCAGGCTTTGCCCGCACCTGTACCGAACTCTGGCGTAGTCGCGATGGAAACGCGAACGATGTCTTTCAGTATGTCCTCGAATGGGGGTTCTTCGCCCGAACGCAATGGGGTCAGCCTGATATTCCGTTGTACGAACTGGAACGGACCTGGAATGAAGGCGCACCCGGTGTCCCCATTCCTGTTTCCTTCAACCGCGCCCAAGCACTGCCCCTTGCAAAGACCATTCGCGCCGTGGAAGACGTACATGCAGCAGTTAACCACTACTGCGCTTTAATACCGTACGGCCGCGTACTGGCCACCGTGCAGCATATCGCCACCGACATCGCGTTCAGCAACCCAAGCGCGGATGTTATGAACGCGGCTCTGAAAAGGCGCGCGGAAGCCGGCAATCCCGAGCGTGACATTTACGCGAGTTACATCCTTCACTGCTTCTTACGCGAACTCCAAAAACGCGGTGATGAAATCGTGTTTCAGTTTTCTTTCGGCGCGGAAGCGCTGCCGTTTGAATCGGCCAGCCGTTTGAATCAGAGCACGATCGGGCAGATGGGTGAAATCATCGCGCAGTATCCTCGCTTGAAGTTCCAATGCATGCTGGCGAGCCGGCACGGAAATCAGTCGCTCTGTACGCTTGCCCGTGAGCTGCCCAACTTGTCTTTAGCCGGATACTGGTGGCATAACTTCTTCCCTGGGGCGATCCGGCAGATCATGGAAGAACGGTTCGACATGCTTCCGGTTAACAAGCAAGTCGGTTTTTTCAGCGATGCCTACTGCGTGGATTGGGCCTACGCAAAAAAAATCTTGGTGCGCAAGTTAATGGCGGAGGTTATGGCGGAAAAGGTCAGCGTGGGACAGTACTCGTTAGACGATTGCGCCTCCATCGGCCGGTCGATTCTATACGACTCGTCGGTTGAACTGCTCCGGATGACGGACGGCGTTAACGCGCCGACATCTTCAAAGGTGCTTGCCGGGAGCAAGGCGTGATTGAGCAACTCCGGCCCGGCGCTTCGGCCCACAATGCCCGGGTCTGTATCTTCGATTTTGTTGGGCGTGGCGACCGCCGAGCCTGAATGCCTCACCATTGACGAATGGAGACGGCGGCCGCACACTTTGGGAACCTAGTAGCATCTATCACGATTATGAAAAAAGGCACGGGCACAGCTTCGCCTCAGGAAGCGTTCGAAAGGGAAAAGAAGGTCGCATGATTCTTGCCGAGAAGTATGGAAGTGAACCGGTGAAATCGCTCGATCTGAGGTTTATGAAAGAACCTCAGCCAACGCCAGCCTCTGGTTTTCCGTCTCAACAAGCGGGTCGCTGCCGTTTTCGATTACATTCTGAATTCCGCACGATTGTCTCACCACAAGTTCGCCATTAAGGAGAATATCTCTCGCCGGTAATTCCGGTTTCGCAATTCGGTCAAGCATCGTGTAAATAGCAGTGGCTCCGATAGCATAACAAGGCTGCCGCAAGGTGGTGAGAGGAACCGGCAGCAGGCTGGCATACTTTACGTCGTCAAAAGCAGCGATCCGAATCTTACCGGGTACTTCGATTCGGAGTGCTGACAAACTCCGCATGAAAAGCCCTGCCGTGTAATCCGTAGCGCACAGTACGCCTTCCGGGCGTATGGTCTCCACATAAGTGCGAACGAACTTTGTGTCGGATGGATCACCCCACACAATCCAAGACGGATCCGGCTGGATGCCGGCATTCCAGAGCGCATCGCGGTATCCGGCAATACGCGCCTGAACGGTAGGCGCAGATCCCACCCGTGCAACGAACCCGACTCGTTTGATTCCTGTCTGTAGCAGGTGCGCTGCCATCCGAAATCCCGCCCGGTGGTTATTAAGTCCGACCAAGTCAAATCGACTTCGATCCGGGTACTCGCAGATGTCACGGTCCAGCAGCACAATTGGGGTCTCGGCGGCTTCCAACAGCGACACAATACGCCGGTTAACTTCAGTTCTCTCATCAATCAGCTCAATGGGAGCAAAGAACACACCTGCCACTTTGTTTGCTATGTAATATCGGCAAAGTTCTTCTGCCTGCTTCGCCTTGGTATCAGCACTAGGAGATGTATTACCCCAAAGCAGCGCCTGATGTTCAGATTGGCCCGTGCGCGCCATGCCTTGGCAGACAGGCTCGAAAATCTCCCCTTCCCCGAGATCCGGTATTAGAAGTCCAAATACATGCGGGTTAAGTTCTGTTTCTGAGCTCACATATGTGCCGGACCCAGCCTTCCGTCTTACCAATCCGTCGCTTTGCAAGTCTCGGAGAGCTCGCATAATGGTGAGACGCGACGTGTTGAACCGTTCGCTAAGTTGTGAGTCTGTTGGTAATTTCTGGCCAGGTTGAAATTCGCGGCTGATGATTGATCGCTGGAGTTCCTCGAAAATTTTCCGGTGCTTTGTTTGCTTTTCTGCCAACTTGTAAAGGACTCTGCTTCCCGTTAGATGGTGATTTCATTGTAACCTGTTTACACAACATGCGCTGATTGGCTGTACAGGGCGTTGGTGCATAAATCCCAATGAGGGACAAGCCGAGGCTCTTGCTTGCACGGGTGTTATCGCGGAACAGGACTGCTTCCCCGAGCGCTCGTTTCCCATAGGCACTCTCCGTCGCCGTTTGGGAGGTGGGCAACCCAATCCGGCGTTTAGGCATTGTCAACTTGCGCTGTAGAAGATGTTGTGTAGGCTTGTGCGGGAGTCGATTGCTTGGAATTCGGCGTGGACTACGGGCCCCAATCGCTTCTACGCGGCGGTGATTTTACGCCAAACCCGGAATCGTTGCTCTCGTTCTGCCCGGTATTGAGCAGCGGGAACCAAATGCCGCTTAGGTCGAAAGTGAGGAGCAATCAAGTCTATGTACTTCGAGAAATCGTTGTGCCTGCTCGGGAGATTTAAATCGCCGCATGCGGCGCTCGCGCTGCCGGGTTGGCTGATGCGAATTCTCGGCCCTGTTATTGAGATAACGACTTTGCCGATGAAGCACGTGCGGGAGAACCACTTTCTACGCGGCTCCCTAGCTGCGGAGTTTGTCCGTGATGATCACGGGCGGCTTCCGCTTCGTCGTGCGTAACAGCTTACGGAAGAAGCGGATCGCGGCTCAGCGGTCGCGTTTCGGTTGCACGAGAATGTCGATCACAGCGCTCTGCTGATCCACTGCCCGCCGGAGGTAATGCTGTACGCCGTTCATTTTCAGGAACACTTCATCCAAAAACCATTGATCGCCCGGCTGGGGTCGTTTTCGTCTCCGTTGGGCCACATAAGACGGACCAAATTTGTCGCACCAGTTCTGGACGGTCTCGTCGCTCAACAAAACACCCCGAAAGGCCATCATCAGTTCCACGTCCCGCAAGCTTAGGGCAAAGTTGAAGTACAGCCAAACAGGGGACACCTCAAGAAAGG
>CAXTWT010000057.1:9142-19249 GCA_964247955.1 uncultured Bryobacteraceae bacterium | reverse complement strand
GCGGCATTCCTCGTTGCGCGGCAACGGCTTTTAATTCACGAAATAACGGGTCTGGCAAATCGACCGTTGTACGCATAAAAGCATATTAGCATCAAACAGCACCGAAGGAGCCATGATCTCATCTGGAATGCTACAAGGTGTCTATGCCCGAGCAAAGCATCAGAACTATATGGGCGTGGGTAAGCTACCTGGGACGCTACTTTTCAGCGGAACATCTTTCTGGCAGCCGTCCTTAGTATTCCCAAAAGCACTTCGCGAAGCTCTTCGGGTCCAGTGTCCATTTGTCGCCAGTTCTTCGGTAAACCTGAACGCTGCCGTCCCCACAAAGTCCGTTACAGATTCTAACGATGGTGACTAGTGCCCGAGTGTGGTCTACATAAAAGCGGGAATTGATAAGAAACGAACAAAATGCAATCGGGCATATGGCTCACAACCTGCCTTTGGGCTTGGTCCGTGAGACTGGCTGATGCAATTGATCGCTTGGTTCACCTCCACCTCTGGAATCAACCTGTAGGGATGTCCGAGATTTAATTGCCGTGTCCAGGCAAACGACTGTGTGCTCAACCATTTTGCCGCTTGTACTATAACTCGTTCCTCCTCAGTTGCGGGTTTTAGGCAAGACTCGCTTGCGGGAATATGGTCGAAAGCAAACGGTTGGGTGGCAATGGCCACCTCTTCCTCCGGGACCAGCCAATTCGAGTTTCGGTATAGGTAAGAGTACAGCGCGTAGCTTTCTGTCTCTTGAGCAAGAGACGAATTCATCATCCACTTGGAGCAACAAACAGGAGAAAGCAGACCAAACGCGACAAGGAGGAACGTCGTGCGATTTATTGACATAAACTCCTTCCCTACTTATAGCCCAGCAGAGCTTTAAAACTTAGTGGATTGGGAAACACCGTTTCAGGTAAGTGTCTTGAATTAACATTGTTAAATGCGCAGAGCAACTGCATTGGAGGCTGACTGACAAGCGCGGCGTGTTTTACCAGTTACTCTTTTAAAATTGTTCCTGGCAGAGCAGATGGAGCAAGGAACATCAGCACGCATAACAAAGGCAATCTGAAGCGCTCCTACTCCCGTCTTACTTGTCGCGCTTGACCGCCAAAGGCCCGAAAGCTTGGCTCACCGGCATAAGCTGGACGACGTTGATGTTGACGTGCGCGGGCCGGGTCGCTACCCAGTGAATGCTGTCCGCCACATCGTCCGCCGTGAGAGGCTGCGTCCCCTCGTAAACGGCGTCGGCGCGTTTCTTGTCGCCTTTAAAACGCACTTGCGAAAATTCGGTTCCGCCTGCCAGCCCCGGTTGTATGTCCGTGACCCGCACGCCCGTCCCTAGCAGGTCCGAGCGCAGGCCGTAGCTGAACTGATGCACAAATGCCTTCACTCCTCCATACACATTGCCGCCCGGATAGGGAAACTCCGCCGCGACCGAGCCAAGATTGATGACATGGCCTCGATTCCTTTCCACCATGCCGGGAAGCAGAAACCGGGTGCAGTAGACAAGTCCTTTGATGTTTGTGTCGATCATCGTTTCCCAGTCCTGGAGATCGGCGCTTTGCGCGGGATCAAGCCCGATGGCGCCGCCCGCATTATTCACCAGCACATCGACTTCACGAAAGTTTCCGGGCAATCCCGCAATAGCGCTTTCGACTTCTTCGCGCTTGCCCACATCAAATGTCAGAGGCAGAAAGTTGTCGCCTAACTCGCTTTTTAACTCTTGTAAGCGGCCTTCGCGGCGTCCGGCGCCGATGATCTTTGCCCCGTCCTTAGCAAATCTGCGCGCGGTTGCCTGCCCAAAACCGGCTGTGGCTCCAGTGATAAAAACGATCATACTTTCAGAATAGATTCGCGTGAAGAATTAACATTTCGGCGCATGCGCTAACGCGTTGTGTTAGCCTGATATAGTTCTCGCTGAACAACGCTTAGCCCGCCAATGCGCGGGTCGCCAGACCCATCGTCATGTCGCTGCAAGTTTTTTTGCAAGCCCAACTAAAGGGCGCCGATCAGTTTCTCGCCACGGAACATCGTGGGGACGGAGATCAACTTGCCGATTTTGCAGGGCGCTGTGCCTGGTTGAATCTGTACTGCGAAGTTCTTCCCAGAGCATTGCTTTCCGAGTTGAAGTTGTCGCGCATGCTGCTTGGCTCGAGCAGCGCTGAACAGTTCCTCCTGGTGTTGGCGGAAGAAGATATCCCACGCGCCAATAATCTTCTAACCCGTGCGGCGGAAGCCATCGGCGCTCTTTCCGGCAATACGCTCCGGCTCTTATGGGCCAGCACGGAAAACCTGGGTGCATGGCCGGTTGTGCGTAAGCGGCTGGATGATGGGCTGGCGGCGCATACTTCGACCCCGCTCTCATCTCAGGCTGCTGCTTCCTTCTTTGAGCCTTTCACTTCACCGGTAGAAGAAATAAGCAGCCGGTACTTCCAAAGTTTTGCGGAGAGTCTTCCTGCGGCGGCAACTGTCGGCTGGTCCAGGGAAAATCCGGCGCAGCTTCTGTGGAACGGCGGTGAGTACTCCTGGCCTTTAACAGAGCAGCCTGGGGCCGACAACGATGTTATCCTGTTCCCCCGCAGGATCGCGCTGAATGATGCGGGGGAACGTGCAAGTGTCCAGGAAGTGGCTCAACGCGCCGAAGGCGCGCCGCAATGGGGCATTCTCATCGGCGATGTCGATGGGTTTGATGCCCAGCTCCGGCAGGTCGGCACCGTGGAGGAACATATCCACCTGTCTGTGCTGTTCAGGGACTTTTTTGCCGGAGAGTTATCGCTTTTGGGCACGTTGCCGGATTTCTGGCGTAAAACCAGCGTGCTTTACTGCGGCGGCGACGGTTTCGCCGCCATGGGCTCCTGGGACGCCCTGCTCACCCTGGCGCGCGAGTTGCAGCGGCTTTTTGAACGCTTTGCCGAACAGAATCTGCAAGGCGCTTCCCATCCCGAAGGAAAGTCGATCACTATGGCGCTGGCGATTGCGCCGGACGGAGAAGCCGCGCTTTCGTCGGTTTACGCGAATGCAGCCGAAGCATTGGAGCAAACGAAAACCGTGGAAAGCGGCGAGTTCCACCTTTTTGGCCGGACACTCGAATGGAAACGCCTCGCCGATGCGGAAGAACTGAAATCCAGCCTGCTGCGGCTCGTGCGCGATTTTGGTTATTCGCCGGACTACATCCAGGACCTGGTTGCGATCTACCGTGAAGCTTTGTCCGCTCGTGCTTCCCGGCGTAAAGCCGTGCGTTTGGATAAGCCCTGGCGTATCTACATGCGCTTGGCCCGCGTGATGCCTCAGTCTCGCGGAAAAGAGTTGAATAACTTGCGTAGCGCCGTCATTGCCAGCCTTATCGGAAAGCGGACCACTGCCCTCAAGCTGCGTCCTTCGGGCCGTGTCGGTTTGGAATGGGCGCGGCTGGCAACCGGCGGCAAGTCTTAGGGAAAAACTTCGTCGCGGAAGGTAAAGAAAAATGGCAGAAACCGAAGAAAAAAAGTCTGAAGAACGTCGCGGCGGTGAAAACCGTCCCCCGCGAGAGAATCGGCCTAGCGGCGGCGGAGGTGGTGGCGGCCCGCGCGGCAACGAGCGCGGCGGCGGTGAAGGCCGTGGTGGTGATCGCGGCGGCGACCGTGGACGCGAAGGGCGCGGTCCGGGTGGTGACCGTGGGCGCGGCCCCGGTGGTGAACGCCGGGGCGAAGGGCCGCCCGAAATCGATATCGAAAAGCTGATTACCGACAGTCTTTACCTTGATAATCAGGCGCACGTCGTCGTAAGCCGAATGCGGGACATGGATTCCGGCACCAAAAGCCAACTGCGGCGGCTGTACAATGCTGTCCGGCGCGCTACCCGTACTCCGGAAAACCAGCGGCAACATGAATTTGTTATGGTTCGCGCCCGTCTCGCTTACACCATTGCGCGCCACTCCCTGCGAAGCCTGGATGCCTTAGAGCGTCTGCTGCTGCAAGTGACCCGCAAAAACGATACACGAGGTTACGAACGGTTTCGCGACTTATTTGAGGCGATCATCGCCTACAACGAGTAACATCGGACTTATCAATGAAGCCGATGGAAACAGGAAATTAAGCATGAGTTCTCATACTGCTGCAACCGAATTAACATTTCTCGGAAAGCTGATTTTAGAAGGCGAGATTGCCTGCCAGACCGGCCTGCACATCGGAGCGGGTAAGGGCTCGCTGGAGATCGGCGGCGCCGACAACCCTGTGGTAAAAGACGCCTTTGGAGTACCTTACATTCCCGGCAGTTCTTTGCGCGGACGCTTGCGCGCTCTTCTTGAACAATCGCTGGGGTTGGCTGTTCCGAGCGAGTTAGTTTATCTATCGAAGCGCCGTGGTCAGGAAGTCCGCATTCATCATAGCGACCGGCCCGATGACGAAGTATGCATTCTATTTGGCCGCAATCCGGGCCGCGTGGAAAGGGTTTCCGGCGAAACGACCGAGGCGACAATTGCAACTCCGGCGCGCTTGACCGTTTATGACGCGCCTTTGATCGTGGACAGCATCACTCCGCAAATGCGTGAAAACCTGGATGACGAGCTGACCGAAGTGAAAAGCGAAAACGCCGTGGATCGCATCACGTCGCAAGCAAATCCTCGCACGCTGGAGCGCGTTCCGGCGGGAGCCAAGTTCCGTTTCCGTTTGATTTTCGACGTGCTTTGCCAGGAAGACAAACCGCTTTTGGCCCGTGTTGCGGAAAGTTTGCGTTTGCTGGAAGATGATGCCTTGGGCGGCGGCGGAAGCCGGGGCAACGGGCGAGTCGCCTTCACTTCACTCACCTTGACTTGGCGCAGCAAAGAGTATTACGCCAAAGGCTCAAATGAAAGCAATCTTCTGACCGCATCGGACCTTTCCGCTTTACAGCAGTTGGTCAGCGCGGAAGATTTCGCGGAAAAGTTAGGGTAAATGCAACCGGCAGTTCTCCTTCGCCTTCGCCCTTTGGGACCGTGGCGCTTTGGTCCGGGCGAGGGCGGCCAGCATCAGGTTGATACTATCTTTCGCAGCGACCGCTTGTACTCCGCTCTTACACTCGCGGCAGAAAGCCTCGGCTTTTTGGAAGAGTGGCTCAATGCGACGGCGCGCGCCCATACACCAACCTTTGTTTTTTCGTCGCTCTTTCCTTATCAAGGTGACGTGCTGTTTGCGCCGCCGCCCGCTACTGTCTGGCCGCCGCCTGCATCGTCCGTCACCAGCCCGAGTCCTGTGTTTCTTTCCAAGATGCGCTGGGCCGCCGCGCGCTTCGTTCCAGTGACTGCCATTGAAACCCTGCTGAGCGGGCAGCCGATTCTGGCCGATCAATGGATTATTGACGGGGAAAGCGGTTGCTTGCTGCGCCGGGATCGCCCGAGCCAAAGTCCGTTCCGCGTTGTCACTCGCACAAGAGCAGCGGTTGATCGTCTTGCCGGTGCGTCCGCCCATGTGTACTCTTCCGCTTGTGTTGAGTTTGAAAGCAGCTCCGGCCTTTGGTCCGTTCTTCGTTTCAAAGATGAAGTGGCGGAAGCTGCCTGGAGTGATCGCATTAAAGCTTGTTTCCGTTTACTGGCCGACACCGGGTTTGGTGGAGGTCGCAGCAGCGGTTGGGGCCAAACGGCTGATCCTGAGTTTCGCAGCGGCAAGTGGCCGAGTCTGCTAACGCCAAACCTCCATCGATTCGCGCGTTCGCAGGGCAACGACGCAGCTGCCCATGGAGAACCGTCGCTCTTCTGGCTCCTTTCGCTGTACTCGCCTTCTCCATCGGATGCAGTGGACTGGAGTGCGGGAGATTATAGTTTAGTGGTTCGTGGCGGCCGCACGCAAAGCTTTTCCGGTACCGGCGCTTTGAAAAAGAATGTCCGCATGGTGGCGGAAGGATCGGTATTGTCGCTGCATCATGAACCTGTCGGCACGGCTGTGGATGTTGCTTCCGAAGGCTTCGCCCATCCTGTTTACCGCCTGGGATTTTCCCTTTCCCTGAAACTGCCGACGGTTAAAGAGTTGACCGAACTCGGCCCTGTTGAAACGACGCCGCCTGATGGTTCTCTCGAAGCGGAGAAGGAGGCGGCGGAAGTGGAAAGGGACACTCCGGCGCCCACCCTGCCTGAAGCAAGCAACGCAGAAGCCCCGGCAATTCAGGACGCGAAAGAGCCTGTTCCAGAAGTATCTGAAACCAACGAGGAAGCTCCGGCAGTGGGAGGAACCAACGAACCTGTTTCCGAGATGCCGAGCGAAGAAAGTGAGCGCTCTGATTATGAGATATAAAGTCACCGCTCTGACCCCGCTTCTGGTGGGAGACGGCCGCGCGCTCTCTCCCATTGACTATATGGTCTGGAAGGATCAAGTCAACGTGCTGGATCAGGCGCGTATTTTTAAGTTGCTGGCTCGCGGTCCACGGCTGGAAGGCTATCTCTCGCAACTGCGGAAAGCGACAAAGCTCGATTTTGCCTCCTGGGGCGGGTTTGCGCAGAACTTTTCGCAGCGTCGCATTCCATTCGAGCATGCGGACTCCGCCGCCATCTGGAACGCAGCGCCTTCAGAAGCACTATTCATTCCGACATTCGCCGCAAGCTACCGTGGCGCGTATCTGCCCGCTTCCGCCCTTAAGGGTGCTCTCCGCACCGGACTCGTCTTTTCACGATGGTCTCCGGCTACGATGGACCGGATTGCCGCTTCGCTGGAAAACGATTATCTGCCGCGTCGCACGGCGGAAGGGAATGAAAACATGGCCGGCGCTTCCCAAGTAAGGGTCATGGCAATCGCTGACAGCGAACCGGTAGGGACTTCCGCGTTTAAAGTATTCCTTACTCGAACCGCGTCGCTCAACGCGGGAGGCGGCGGCGGCAGCAAGCCGCAGCTTGCTTGGAAAGTAGCGGGGCGCGGCAGCGTTCCTCCGCAGCGTTTAGGGGAGGCAACCCCGGTTTTTACCGAGATGGCTGTTCCCGGAACATCATTCAGCGGCAACTGGGACGAGCGTAAATTTCTTGAAGAACAAGACCTGAGCCGGGCTTTGGGATGGAGGTCCGCTCCTTCTCCCCAACTAATCATTGACGCTGCCAACGAGTATGCTTCGGCGCAGATCGACATTCATTTGAAATACGCTGAGGCCAGCGGGTTGCCCAACCTGGTGAATGCGATGAACCGGCTGAAGGAGGAACTGGCATCAGTCCGGTCCGCACCGCTAAACTGCTTACTTTGTTTAGGTTGGGGCGCCGGATTCGTGTCAAAAACTGCATTTCCGGCAACGGAAGCCGAGTCGTATCGAAAGGTCCTCCGCACTGTTCCGGCCCTGAGCCGGGCTTTACGCGAAGGGGCGCTCTTTCCCAAAACCCGGCGGGTTGTCTTCACCGGAGGTCAACCCTCCACCCTGCCCGGCTGGGTTCGTATTCAGTTTGAAACCTAAACTTTTCCGTTTTTCTGTCGCAAGCCTAAGGAAATCCCGCGAAGGGCCGATGATTCCTTTATGATGGAAAGAGCCGGAGATCCCTGGCCTAATGCATCAACTTCCTTTATGGCCTTGAGAGTTTAAGTCAGACTATGCAAAACGCGATCTATAACGCGTATTTCGGATTTTCGGAAAACCCGTTTAATATCAGCCCCGACCCGGAGTTCCTTTATCGCAGTCCGCAGCATGAGGAGGCACTGGCGAACCTTATCTACGGTGTTCGAAGCCGGAAGGGTTTCATTGTGTTGACAGGCGAGGTCGGCACAGGCAAGACCACAATGCTGGAATGCCTGCGGGATTACCTGGAATCCCAAAGGGTTGAGTTTGCCTTTATGTTCAATTCCCGGTTGACTCCCGATCAGTTTTTTGAAATGATGGCCTTCGATTTTGACTTGCAGTGCGACCGCAAATCGAAGCCGGAAATCTTGGTTGCTCTTAATAACTTATTAATTCAACAAGCGGAACGCGGACGAACCAGCGTTTTGATTGTTGACGAAGCTCATAATCTTGACTGGGAAGTTCTGGAAGAGATTCGGCTGCTCGGAAATTTGGAGACTCGCCAGGGGAAGCTTCTGCAAATCATTTTGGCCGGTCAACCGGAACTGGACCGTAAACTGGATGCGGCGAATCTCCGACAATTGAAGCAGCGTATCGTGCTGCGGTGTTCGCTCAATCCGCTCTCACCGGAAGAAGTGGTTGCCTATGTTGAGACCCGGTTGGCGCGGGCCAGCATGCCGGATCAGAGCGTTTTTCCTCCGGATGTTTTGGAGGAGGTTTATAAGCGTTCCCGAGGCATTCCGCGCTTGATCAATCTGCTTTGCGACAACCTGCTGGTTACGGCTTTCGCCATGGAACAGCGGGTGGCTACGGTCGATATGCTGGACGAAGTTTGTGAAGATCTTCGTCTGGAATGGCCGGGAAGCCGGGACCGCCGAGGACGTTCCCGCTATGGTCTCAGCGAAGAAGATTATCCCGAAACGTCCGTCCCCGTCCGCAGCGAGTAACCTGCGCCTCCGGCACTGGGAGATGGTGCAGAAGCCCGTCCGGATTTTTTGTTGAATTCCAGGCGAGCCTTTTCCACCTGCTTAAGATTTTGCTCGGCCCACACCCATACTCCGCAAAAGGCCGCCCCGAGACTCAGGCCCAGTTCAGTTAATTTGTATTCCACCTTGGGCGGCACGACGGGATGCACAGTTCTCGTCAGCAGGCCGTCACGCTCCATGTGGCGCAGTGTCTGCGTGAGCATTTTCTGGCTGACACCTTCGACCAATTCGCTCAGGCGCGTGAATCGTAACTCCCCTTTTTCCGTTAAAACCTCAAGAACAAGCATCGTCCACTTATCAGCCACCCGACCGATCAGGTCGTTCACCAAAGCTTCAATCCTGGGATCGAGGTTGTCGGGCGGAGTGCTGGCAGCATAAGCCTTCGCTCTCGTGATTTGCTCATCACTAAACTGTGGATTTCTTAATACCATTTATACTCTCCTTTTGGTAAGTATAGAACTTTGAAGTACCTACTTTCAATCAGAGCGTATAAGAGCTACGATGCAATCAGCAAGAAGCGCGAACAAACGAAGGAGTTTGCAATGAAACTAGAGAAAAGAACCATCCTCATTACAGGCGGAACGAGCGGCATCGGCTTGGTACTGGCAAAGCAGCTTTTGCAGCGGGGCAACACGGTGATTGTGACGGGCCGCGACCCGGAAAAGCTTGCTGCCGCAAAGCGCACACTGCCTGGTGTTCACACGTTCCAAAGCGATGTGAGCGATCCTGCGGCGATCACAGCGCTGCATGACAGCGTACTGGCGCAGTTTCCGGCACTCGACACTCTTATCAACAACGCCGGGATTATGCGCAACTTGAACCTCCAGCAAGACCGCGATCTGAAAGACGTCACGCGCGAGATTGAGATTAACTTGAGCGGGCCGGTGCGGATGATCCAGCAATTCCTGCCGCATCTTAAAGCTCGAAAGGAGGCGCTGATCGTCAACGTATCTTCCGGACTGGCCTTCATCCCTTTCCCGGCAGCCCCGATCTATTGCGCCGCGAAAGCCGCTATTCACTCCTTTACCCAATCCCTGCGCGCGCAGCTGGACGGCACGGGCATTACCGTAATCGAATTGGCTCCGCCCGGCACGGAGACGCCGCTGTTCCGAGGGGAGTTCGCAGAGGAAATGAAAGGGCAGAAGGGCATGGGCGTAGAGAAACTTGCCCGGCGCGCCATTATCGGTATCGAAGCGGGAAAGCGGGAAATCCGCCCCGGCCTTGCCAACGT
The DNA here is from genome assembly GCA_964247955.1 of uncultured Bryobacteraceae bacterium. GTDB lineage: Bacteria > Acidobacteriota > Terriglobia > Bryobacterales > Bryobacteraceae > Bog-105. The sequence goes on along the minus strand of CAXTWT010000057.1, from coordinate 9,562 downwards.
CCTGAAGGCGATGAGCCGGATCGCTCCACAATTCATGCTCCAGCAGATGGTGAAAATGACGAAGCCCAAAAAAGCGACCGCGCCGTCAAACGGAGAATCTCAACCTTATCGTAATCGGGTGTGATATTTTTGGGGCCAGCAAGGTCGACAGCTTCGCTCCGGGCGCAGATCACCTCCAAAGAGTTCAGCAAAAGCGCCGCAGAACACGATCTTGAATCAGCTTTTAATCGCTAAAAAGCTCATCAAGACTACGGGCGTCGAGAAGGCGCAAGGAAAGGTCTTCCAGCTTCCCGACGGAAAGTTGCCTAAGGCGTTGCTCGATAGCGGATGGTAGTGTTCCAAAGCGCTTTTCAAGTTGTTTTTTCACGATCAGCAGACTTTCTTGCTGCATGCCTTGCTGCATGCCTTGCTGCATGCCTT
>CAXTWT010000057.1:0-9042 GCA_964247955.1 uncultured Bryobacteraceae bacterium | reverse complement strand
CTTGCTGCATGCCTTGCTGCATGCCTTGCTGCATGCCTTTCCGGATGGCGGGGCCGATAATCTCGTGATCCATGATGCTTTCTGTAATAGGCATAGTGTCCAACTCCGTTCGGATGATGCTTTCCAGCTTACGTAGTCCAGCCAGAATCAGCAGTTGAGCGATAGCAATGTCTTTCGCTCCTGGCTCCAGTGTAGCGATTTGGCGGAGAATCTGCTTTACTGCCGTTTTTCCATCGCGCAAGCGAGTCAAAATAGCCATGATATTATCGGCTGGCCAGGAGCTTTGCAAAAGCGGCTCGGAATCGAGAGTGCGAACGTCAATCAGCGTGTACCGGAATACATGCTCGGGTCCGACCAATTCGGAAGCCATGTTCATCTTCGGTCTTCCCACGTACAGTACAATCTGGCGAGCAAAGCGATTAAAAAGGCGGTACACATGTAGAGAATATTCCGCCATACGCAGCGCCATCATCGCTTGGTTGTCGCTTTGCAGCTCGATATGAATAAGTTCGCCGTCAGCACTTTCGCCAAGCAGGTCTAAGCGTGGTTGCTCCACTTTGGGCATTTCCACGTTGTGCCACCGCTCAACAACGGTCCCGGCAATCTGCTGAACAATCGAATTAGGCGATTGCTGCAAAAGAATTTTCAGAACGGTATCGTATTCGTGCAAGAGTTCTTTCCGAAGTTGCGGCTTACTTGCGCAACTTCATACCTAATCTGACATAGCCCTTTTTAGGGCAGAAACCGCCTCGTGGCGCTTTGCCGCATCTACACTGTAAATAGCTAATGCTCAGTACTTCACGGGAACTCTCGCGTCGAGCCTTATTAGGGAGCGCGCTGGCGACAGCGGCTTGCCGCCGGAACTCTCAACCGCGCGATGGGAAGCTGCACCTGCGACTCGCGAGTTGGGGCATGCCGGTGGAGTTGGCGGCTTTTCGACGTATTATCAAGCGTTATGGGGCCAAGCAGCGGGACATTGCTATCGATCTGGAGGAGATCAGCTATAGGGAGCGGGCCGAAATCGACACACTGCTGGCGGCGGGAGTGGGTCCGGACCTGTTTCGAGTTCAGTATCAGGACGTAGGCCGCTACAGCCCGAGCGGGGCGTTAATCGACCTGTCGAAATACCTTCCAAAGAACTTGGGCGAGCAGTTTACCGAGCCGGTATGGACGGCAGTGCAATATAAAGGACGGCCTTACGCGCTGCCGCACCATACGGACACGAGCGCCATTCTCTACAACAAGACGCTGTTTGACCGGCTCGGCATCCGTGCGCCGCAAAGCCTGGAAGAAAGCTGGCAATGGGGCGAGTTTATCGAAGTTGCGCAAGCGATCAAGAAGAGCGGATTTGATTATGGGTTCGCCGTGAACTGGGCGTTTGGCGGCTCATTCCGCTGGCTCAACTTCCTGTATCAGCATGGCGGCTGCTTGCTGAAGGACAACTACCGGCATTCGGCAATTCCGTCGCCGTGCGCGGAGGAAACACTACGGTGGACGCAATCGTTCTTCAGAAAAGGGCTGGTGCCTGCCAGCGATTCGGCCAAGTCAAGCGAACAGGTGGAGATTCTCTTCGCCAAAAGGGTGGTGGGAATGTATTTCGATGTCGGGCCGCAGGCCATCAAAGAGTTGGATGTCAATTTCGAGTGGGCTGCCACGTTCCTGCCGCGCGATAAAGAGTTTGCCGCTGAGTTGGGCGGCAATGCCATCGGCGTAAGCCGTGACGCGAAAAACTATGAGGCAGCGGTTGACTTTGCTTTGTTTGCGACAAACGAGGAGAACATGCGGGATTTTGTGACCGCCGGACTGTTCCTGCCGGTGCGGCGCGCGCTTATGAATGAGAAGCTACCGTACGCTTACAGGCCGGATGAGATGAGGGTGCATATGGAACAGTCGAAAACGGTTCCGCTTTCTTTGGCGCGGACCGTGACGATTCCGGAGTTTCACCGTATCAGCAGGTCGTTAGGGGATGAGTTGGATGCGGCGTTTACCGGCGGACAGAGCGCCGAAGAAACGCTCGGGAACATTGCCCACGAGATTGAGCGGGCGCGGCCGGAAGTATGAAGTACCGACAGCGCGTGCCCTGGCTGTTTCTGACGCCGCACCTATCCTTGTTTACGGTGTTTGTGTTTCTGCCGATCCTGTTCATCTTCGGCTTGAGCGCTTTTGACTGGAACTTGCTGGGCTTTCATCGCTTCACCGGCTTCAGCAACTACCTCGAACTGCTGGAGGACAGGCTGTTCTGGCGCGCGCTTGGGAACACGCTGCTGTTTTCGGCGGTCATTGTTCCAGTGACCATGGCGGGCGGGCTGGCGCTGGCGATTGCACTCAATCGACCGCTGCCCGGCAGAAACGTGTTCCGAGCTGCCATGTATCTGCCGACGGTGATCTCCAGCGTTGCTTCGGCGGTGGTGGCGGTCTGGATCTTTGACGAGCATTACGGCGTGTTGAATGCCTTTCTGATCCAATTCGGATTGCCGCGTTTGCCCTGGCTTTCTTCTACGCACTTTGCCCTGCCGACGATCATTATGACTACTATCTGGCTGCGCACGGGATTCTGCATGGTGATCTATCTGGCGGCGCTGCAGGATGTGCCGAAGAATTTGCTGGACGCAGCGGCGCTTGACGGCGCGGGCGCTTGGAACAGGTTTCGGTATATCGTGTGGCCGCTGCTGGGGCCGAGCAGCATCTTTTTGCTGGTTACCAATCTGATTTACTCCATTCATGTGTTTGACCTGATCTATGTCATGACGAATGGAGGACCGGCGTACTCCACAATGACGCTCGTGCAGTACCTCTTTGACTCGGCGTTTGAAGAGCAGCGGCAAGGCTATGCGTCCGCGATCAGCGTCACGCTGTTCTTCATCCTGATTGCGCTCACGAGTCTTCTGCTGATCCGGCGCAACACAACGGAAAGGCGCGCGGCTTGAAACACCGGGGACAAACGGCGCTGCTTTTCACCGTGCTGGCGGGCTTGTCCGCCTTATCGCTGTTTCCGGTGTTCTGGATGTTTCTGACCGCCATCCGGCCACAATCGGAAGCCTTCGCGCGGACGCTCCACCTTTGGCCTTCCGTGATCGACTGGCGGAACTTTTCCCGTGTTTGGGAAACGTACTCGGTGGGCTACTGGCTGGTGAACTCAGTTATTGTTTCCATCCTGGGCGGCGCGTTAACGGTTCTGCTCAGCCTGCTGGCCGGATATGCGTTCGCCAAGTTTCAGTTTCGGGGGCGGGACGTTCTGTTCGTTGTCTTCCTCAGCACGCTGATGCTGCCGACGCAGGTTTTCATTGTGCCGCAATTCATGACGATTGCGGCGCTGCACGGCGTGAACACGTTCTGGGCCGTGATCCTGCCGCGCGCGGCGGAGACGTACGGCATCTTTCTGGCGCGACAGCTTTTGGGAAGCATTCCGGACGAACTGCTCGATGCGGCGCGCTTGGACGGGGCGAGCGAGTGGACCATCTTCCGGCGCGTTGTGCTGCCGCTCAGCAAGCCTGCGATTGCGGTGCTTTCGCTGCTGCTGGTGCTCGGCTATTGGAACGATTTCGGATGGCCGCTGGTAGTGTTAAAAGATGAAAAGTCCTTGACTCTGCCGGTCGGTCTTAGTTTTCTCCTGAGCGAGCATGTTCCCGACTGGCCGGGGCTGATGCTGATTGCTTTGATCTCCATCCTGCCGATTACGGTGTTGTTCATCTTTCTGCAACGCTTCTTCATTCAGGGCATTGCGCGTACCGGCCTCAAGTAAGCACGGTGCTTTCCGCGAGCACGTCGCCGGAAGCCGGATCGAACCACACAGCTTCTTCCATGTTCAACGCCAAGCGGGTTTCGTGTCCGGGCCGCAGCGTGGTGGAAGCGGGCAGGCGCGTGATCAGATCCTGGCCGCCGACAAGGCAGGTCGCCAGAATCTCGTTTCCGAGCGGCTCCAGGAGAATCACCTTGCCCGTGACTAGGTGTTCGTTGCTCCCGGCGGTTTTTCCCGATACGGTCGCAATATGCTCGGCGCGCAGGCCCAGGGTCACGCGATCTCCAGGGGAAGAGAACCGGGTAGGGTTTGCCACCCGGGTACCGGCAACATCGACAGCATTGCCGCCGCTTGAAACCACGCCTTCGATCAGGTTCATGGGCGGAAAGCCGATGAACTGCGCGACGAACTGGTTGGCGGGACGCCGGTACACGTCGAGCGGAGCGCCGATCTGCTGCACGACTCCCGCTTTCAGGACCACAAGAACATCGGCCATGCTCATGGCTTCAATCTGGTCGTGCGTCACAAAGACCGTGGTGGCTCGGAGGCGGCGATGGAGCCGTAAAAGCTCGGTGCGGGTGCTGGCGCGCAGCGTGGCGTCGAGATTGCTGAACGGCTCGTCCAACAGGAAGAGCTTGGGGCGGCGAACGATGGCGCGGCCCAGGGCGACACGCTGCTGCTGGCCGCCCGAAAGTTGGGGAGGGCGACGCTTCAAAAGATCGTTCAAGCCGAGCAGTTCGGCCACTATCGTGACTTCCCGGTCACGGTCCGCCTGCGGCATTCCGCGCATCTTGAGAGCGAATTCTAGGTTCTGGCGAACGGTTAGATGCGGATACAGGGCATAGTTCTGAAAAACCATCGCCACGTCACGGTCCTTCGGAGGAGTATTAGTGACGGACTGCCCGTCGATGAAAAGCTCCCCGCCTGTGGATTGTTCAAGGCCCGCGATGATGCGCAGCAGGGTGGATTTGCCGCAGCCGGACGGGCCGACCAGCACGACCAATTGACCGTCGGCGACCTCCAGGTCAACCGGGCAGAGGGCTTGCACCCCCGAGTCATAGGTTTTTGAAACCCTACGCAGGGAGAGTTGCGCCATGGTTCAGCGGTCTACTAGGAAACGGAGTCGGGAACAGCATAGAAACATTCATTAGATGAACTCTATTAAGGCCCTTGTAACAAATAATATTACCGAATTTTACTCAGGTGCCGGTCACCACTCCGCCATCCACGCTGAGAACGGTTCCGCTGACGAACGAGGCAGCGTCGGAGGCAAGCCAAAGGTAAGCGTTCGCGATGTCTCCGGTTTCGCCGAGACGGCCCAGGGGCGTATGATCCCGCATCGTTTGCAGGATTTTTTCCGGCATTGCTCCGATCATTTCCGTATTGATGAAACCGGGGGCGACCGCGTTGACGCGGATCTTGTACTTACCAAGCTCGCGCGCCCATACTTTTGTCATGCCGATTACACCGGCTTTGCCGGCCACATAGTTAGTCTGGCCGAAGTTGCCGTACAGCCCGACCACGCTGGAGGCGTTGAGGATTACGCCGCCGGTTTTCGCCATGTGCGGAACCACGGCGCGGGTGCAGACGAAAACGCCGCGAAGGTTCACGGAAATCAGCGAATCGAACTGCTCATCGCTCATGGTGGCTGTGACTGCTCCGTCCTTGAACTTCACCAGTTGGCCGTCACGCAAAATTCCCGCGTTATTGACCAGGACGTGAACCGCGTTCCAGCGTTCGACGACGACGGCCACGGCGGATTGGACAGAAGCGGTGTTCGTAACATCCACGGTTTGGAAGATTCCGCCTGCTTCCGCCTCCCCTTCCTTGATGTCCCAGGAAGCGACATGGCAGCCTTCCTCCGCAAAGCGGCGGGCGGTAACTTTTCCGATGCCGGAAGCCGCCCCGGTTACAACGACAACTTTATTCTGTAAGCCTGTTTGGATCACCGTTTCTATTGTGCCCTGTGGGGCGATCCGTATCGGCGTTCGGCGCGGTTGAAAATTCGAAGCCATCGGGGTTCGCGGCAGCTTCGCGGGCCTTTTTGCGTTCGGCGCGTTTACGGACCTGTTCTTCGCGGCGCTGCTGTTCCGCTTCCTGCTGCTGACGCTGCCTTTCTTTCTTTTGTTCCTGCGCTTCCTGCTCCAGGCGCTCGTTGCGCAACTGGTTCAGCTCGGCCTTGTCCTTCTCGAATTGGCGGCGCAAGCGGCGCTCGTGCAGGCGCAGGTTCTTGAGGGCTTTGGCTTCGGCGACTTCCGCCTGCGCGTCCAAGAGCAGGCGCCGGGCGGCCGGGTCCGGGTGGGTGAGCAGGGGTTCGCCGCGCAGCCGCGCCTGGGCATACAAGGCGGATTCCAAGCCGGGGATGGCTTCCCAGCGCCATTGCGTGTCGGCCAAGCTTTGCACGAGGGCGTGTTCTTCGACGTTGTCCGGGTTCCACCAGGCGAAAACGCGTTCGATATGCTCGCGGTAAGCGCGGGCTTCGTCCTCGTCGGCCAGCAGGACCGCGCGCCCACACAGGCCGGTTTTGACGGCGTTCAAGGAGGATTTCGCCTTGCCCTCGGGGGTGCGCGGGCCGGTAGAAAGCTGCGCATTGGCGCGGTTGGCGGCGAGGCGGCGCTCGCTGAGAGGAGCTTGGTCAGGGATGGAAGAATCAACGGACAACATGCGGCCTCACGGTATCAGGGTGAGCGCGGGAGACGGGCGCAAAGCGGGTTAAGTGGAAGAAGACGCAGCGAAAAGAAAGTGGCGGGCGGGCGTGAACGCCCAAAAAGAACGATTAAAAAGGATTAGCATCTAATCAGCGACTACCCATTATATTTGCTATTAAACTGAAGATCAGTGTCACCTGTCGCAACCGAGACAATCAACGAAGTTGATTTCTGTGGCAAGATTGCCGCTGCCGTTAAGCCAATCTTTGCACACCTAAGTGATCGATGTCCGTTTATTGAGGCCCGCATCGAAGGAATGGGGTCGACCACAGGCAAAGCCAAGCGGAAAGACCTCCGATTTTATGGTGAGGATAATAAGCTATTGCTCACAGGGGAAGTGAAGCTTCCCGGCAGCACTTCTGCATTTAACAACGATTTGGTCCAAGACGCCCAGCAAAAGGCTGACTATGCCAATGTTCAGTTTTTCTTTACGTGGGACGTTAATACATTCGTGCTGTGGGACCGTTATCAGCATAATAAACCGTTGCTCGACCGCCGCATTAAAGTTTGGCATCTCCGTTTAAATCTTGCTTCTCCGCAGGAAGTTGCGAGACCGGAGATTCTGGAGCACATCGAAAGAAAGTTCCTTCCGGACCTCATCGCTGACATTTCGGACATCCTAGTAGGGGTAAAACGCGATTGGTCGCTGCCGCCTGACGAAGTCTTTCTCCGATCTCTTGAAAGCCATCTTGACTGGCCGGTTATGCTGCTGCGTCAATACTTGTACCGTAATGCCGAAATGGATAAGAAGTTCGACAACCAGCTACAAGAGTGGATGATGGGTCAAGGGCGGCAGTTCCTACGCAACCAGCCCGAGGAGTGGAGGAATGCAATTGATAATGCTGCACGCACACTTGCGTATATCTGGACCAATCGCTTCATCTTCTATAAGACTCTTCGCTCTCGTTTTTCTCAGTTACCAAAGCTGGAACTTGGCCCAAGCATCAAAACCGCCAACCAAGCAATCAGGCGAATTGATGAGTTGTTTCGCAGGGCTGCGGAAGAGAGCGGCGACTATGAAACCCTGCTGTTCCCTGAAAAACATGATTGGGCCAACGATCAAGTCTTTGCTCCCGACGGAGCGGTGGATGCTTGGCGCGGTTTTTTACGCGGCATTGAGGCCGTTGACTTCCGCGAAGTGTCGGCTGATGTGGTGGGTCTCATCTTCCAAAAGCTCATCAGTCCCGAAGAGCGTTACCGTCTCGGCCAGCACTTTACCGGTCCTGATCCTGTAAACCTGATTAACTCATTTTGTATCCGCAAAGCCGATGCGGTTATACTTGACCCTGCTTGCGGCAGCGGCAGCTTTTAGGTTCGCGCTTACTACCGCAAGCGGTCTATGAACGACCATCGGCCACACTCACAATTGTTAAAAGAGTTGTACGGCTCGGACATTTCGCTTTATCCGGCTCATCTGGCAACTCTTAACTTAGCCGCCCGTGAGATTAATGACGAGGCTAATTATCCAAGGATTGCCCGAACTGATTTCTTTGATGTGGTTCCCGGTAAACCATTTTGTGAACTGCCGAGCGGACCTTCTAAACAGCATTTACCTGTGAGCCTTCCGCCGCTTGACGCCGTAGTTGGCAATCCGCCCTACGTACGGCAGGAGAAAGTAAGTAAAGCCGAGAAACTCAGGAACGCTCGCCTCATAGAGGAAGCATTTCCCGGAACAGAACTAAGTGGTCGTGCGGATCTGCATTGCTACTTCTGGCCCCACGCCGCTCGCTTCCTTAAGGAAGGAGGGCACTTTGGATTTCTTACGAGCGGACAATGGCTTGATGTTGATTATGGCTTCTCTTTACAGCGTTGGATTTTGCTGAACTTTCGCATTATCGCCGTTCTGGAAAGCTCAACGGAACGATGGTTCCCAGATGCTCGCGTGAAAACCTGCATCACAATCCTTCAGCGGTGTTCTAACCCAGAGAAGCGGAAACAAAACCTTGTTCGATTCGTGCGGTTTGAAAAACCTCTTACTGAACTTATTGATGTTAGCGCAACTGGCGGCGTCGGCAAGGAAGCGGAAGCTGCTGAGCGGTTACGGCAAAGAGGTGTTGATGCGCTTCGCAATGAACTTGAACAAATTACCGAGCCTGTCCACGATGACCGCTGGCGAGTTCTTATCAAACAACAGGCTGATTTATGGTCTGAAGGCGTCCGTGCTGGTTCAGTGCTCAAAGATGCACCTATATCTGAGCTATCAGAAGAGGAGGGCGACTCTGGCGATAGCACAGGGACGGAACAATCGTGGCTACAGGCGCATACCCAGATCGGTGATTATACAGCCGGTAAGTGGGGCCGTTACTTGCGCGCTCCAGACCTTTACTTCGAGCTCATGGATCGATTTTACGACCACTTTGTGCCACTTGGCGTAATTGTCGACATTCGACGTGGTATTACAACAGGTTGTGACACATTTTTCATGCCGCGTGATGTCACGACCGACGTCCTGGAAAGAACAACCAACGACAAGGAGTTCAAAAAACTTGTAGGCTGCTCTCGCACAGATGCAGTGAGCGGTCGAATCCGAATTGTCAAAGATGGCGCTGGCACTCTGCATCCTATTGAGGCAGAGTACGTCCGCCCTGAAGTCCA
>CAXTWT010000056.1:0-19333 GCA_964247955.1 uncultured Bryobacteraceae bacterium | reverse complement strand
AGACGGCCAGACTCGGACGTTTACGGAAGAATTGCTGAACGGATTAAGTGCTGGATAGCACGTCATTCGTACATGATCGGCGGATTAAAGCCGTTACAGATAAGGACAATGCGATCGCAATGTTGGAGACTCGGTAATGCTTGTGGGCTATGAGCGGACGGGTGACTTCCGATAATGGCCCGGCCTACATTTCACCACTTTTGTGAAAGTGGTGCTGAATGCGCTCTCCGAGCCGTAGCCTACTTCACCGGCGATGGAAGCGAGGTTCTGATCTCCCGCTCCGAGCAGTTCACAGGCAATCTGCATACGCCAGTTCGTCAGGTACACCATGGGCGAAACGCCTACTTTCTTCTGGAATGTGAGCGCAAATCCCGAACGAGACATGTTTGCGACTTTTGCGAGCTGCTCAAGGGACCAATCTCGCTTGTAGTCGGTCTGCATCGCTTCCAAGACCTTTACTAGTCGCGGGTGATTGAGGGCGACCAACCAGTTCTCCTCCTGGGGCGAGGATGCGAGGTAACACCGCAACGTTTGCAGCAGCATGATCGGCGCAAGATGACTCAGGATGAGCGAGCGGCCAACACCGCCGGTTCGCATCTCAGCGCTGAAGCGATCCAGGCTCCCCCGTAATACGGCAGCGTGATCGGAACCTCCGTCTACATGGATCACGACGGGCAGCCGGTTCAACAAGATCGATGGAAGGTGTCCCTGGAATCGGAAGATGATCCCGAGGACGAAGAAGTCGCCTCCTCCATTGCAATGGGCGACTCCCTGTTTGGCCTGAGAGAATATCTCCTCAGCCCGGAATCGGTTTCCCAATGAAAGATCGGTCGCGACTGTGAACTCTCTTCCGCCAGTCAAGAGGAAGCAATCGCCGGCACGTAGGCGGACCCTTTGGTGGTCACCTCTTATCGAAAGCCAGCACTCGCCTTTTTGCACAACGTTGAGCGTGAAGCCTTCGTACGCAGGGAAGTCCACCGCCCAGTTCCCACCAGCGTCGAGCGCGACATTGATGAAGGCTCGAAGCTTCATCTTCGTCAGCGCTGTAGAGAGCGGGTCGCTCGTCTCCGACACTCGATCCTCTTCCACCGCTGGACTCCTAAGCATAAGATGTGGACGCTCGATCATTGAGAGTCGCCTCGTCCCACTTCATCATAGATTCATGAGTCGTGAAACTCAACTCCCTTTTTCCTCGAAGATGCGGATTGCCGTCCTCGGTGTCGGCGGGATCGGCAGTGCCTTTGCGTTCCAGCTCGCTCGCGCCGGCGGCCACCATGTCACCGCAGTCGCACGCCCAGACTCTCCTCGCTTGCAGCAATTGGAACGCGATCAAGGCATCGTGAAGACTACGGGAGAGCGCGTTACTGTAGGCGTGACCGACAAACTGGACGAGGAGATCGCGTACGATCTCGTCCTCGTCACCCTGCTCGCACATCAGGTTGAGGCCGTGGTGCCGGTACTCCAGCGCAGTGCGGCGAAATGGATTCAGTTCATGTTCAACAACTTCGAGCCGGAGAAACTGCGCGATGCTGTCGGTGCGGACCGGTGTTCGTTCGGGATGCCGTTCTTACAGGCGAACCTCAGGCAGGATGGCAGGCTGAACGCCAAGATCGGCGCTGCGGGTCAGAAAAGCAGGATGAACAGCAAGCAGTGGGTAACCGTCTTTAACAATGCTGGCCTGCCTGCGGTTCTGGAGCCCGACATGCTCCTCTGGCTCCGCTGCCAGGCTCCGCTGGGGGCGGCCTTTGAGAGCGTGAGTGTGGCGGGTGTGAGGCGCGGAGGAGGTGCCTCCTGGGCTGAATCGGTAACCATCGCACGCGGCATGCAGGAGAGCTTTACGCTCATTCAGCGGCTGGGCTATAGACTTTACCCATTTGGAAAGTCGCTGCTGCATTCAAGTCCGACATGGCTGGTTGCCAGCATGTTGTGGTTTATGTCGCGCATTCGCTCTTTCCGCGAGCTGCTCGCCACAGGCGCAGACGAGAGTCGAGCGCTGGTTGATGTACTCGTGGCCAGTGCGTCCCAGACAAAGCCGCCTGTTTCGGTAAACAAAATTTTGGCGATGAAGCCGTAGAGAGTGTCGGCACGGAATCTGGAATCCTACGTCCCGACACGCTCTTGCATTCAACTTAGCTCTGGATTGTCAGAGTTGCGGCTGGGAATAGGAAATCTGAGATGGTGAGCGCAGCCTCGCTCTTAGATGCGCGACCAACGGTGTAATGTCGAAGATCAGAGGTCGTTGGTTTTCAATCCAGTCCGTTTGGCTACCCTCGCCAACATGCCCGGGCCGATTTCGTCTTGATCGTGAACGCAAACTCATGATCCGGCCAGCCTGCACGGGATGGGCAAAGGTCATTATTTGCTCTCCTTGGGAAAGTGGCGACGCAGAGCGGCGGCAAGGATGCGGTCGAGCACCCGGTCGGGCAGGATCGCGAGCAGAGGCAGCAGTGCGGCCTCGCGACCAACGGTGTAGCGAGTACGAGGCCGCTGGCTGGTAACTGCGTCCGCGATGACTCGACCTGCCTTCTCGGCAGGCACTCCCGTGGGGATAGCCGCCTGGGCCTGCGACATGACTGAATGCATGAGCGCGGCGTAGCGACCACGCTGCTCAGTGGTCATACCGCTGGTGACGCGCGCGCCGGTGACGGCGACCCGCCCGAGCATTTCGGTCGTGACAGCGCCCGGTTCGACCACAATGACCTTCACTCCAAGCGGCTCGACCTCTCGGCGCAATGCATCGCTGACCGCTTCGAGCGCGAACTTCGTGCCGGCGTAAGGACCATAGGTGGCCATCGCTATCTTGCCGCCCACGGAACTGATGTTGACCACGCGACCCTTGCTGCGGATCAAGGCCGGCAGGAGTGACTGGATGACGGCGATGTGGCCGAAGAAGTTGACCTCAAACAGGCGTCGCCACTCGTTGATCGCGAAGACCTCGACCGGTGCGTTGACCCCGATGCCGGCGTTGTTCACCAGCGCCCGCACTGCCCGGCCCTGCGAGTTCTCATGCACCCGAGCAGCTAGCGCCTGGATGTGGTCCGGGTTGGTGATGTCGAGGATCAGCGGCTCTAGGCCCGGCCTCCGGATTGCGTCGGCGTCCTGGTCGCGCCGGACGCCCGCGAGGACGTGGAACCCCCGCCGGGCCAGTTCGCGCGCCGTGGCCTCGCCGATGCCGCTAGACGCACCGGTGATGATGACGATCTCTTGGATTTCAGGTGACGTTGTCATGACTGCGCTCCTTTGTTTGTAGAGCGAGGAGCGAAGCGCTCGGCGAGGAGCTTCGTCCGCTGCTCGAGCACCTCCAGCGACGGCTTGTCCGCGAACAATCCGTCCAACGCGAGGAGGAAGACCTCTGCGCTTGCTTTGTCGCCCAGGATGGCGACGACGCCTTCGTACACGATCTTGCGGTAGAGCGCCTCACTCTCGGGGTCGATCAGCTCACAGGTCTCCAGGAACTCGCTTCCCATGGGCGTGCCGACCATTTCGGCCCAAGGCTCGAGCGCCATCAAGCGGCACACGCTGAACAAGCGCTCGTAGGGGCAGCCGGGGCCCTTCGCCGCCTGCTTCGCAGCAGGGCGCCGGGAGACCAGCCAGTCCACGAAGACGGCCTGATAGATCTCCTCCTTGTCCTTGAAGATCCGATAGAGCAGCGTCCGCGAGAGGTTGGCGCGTTTGGCAATGTCCTCGAATGCCGTCTTCGCAAAGCCGAAGTTTAGGAAGCACCAGCGCGCGGCGGTCAGGATCTTCGCGCGTCGGACGGCAGCCTCGTTCTCTGTCATCACCTTCGGCATGTGGACATTGTGACAACAGGAACATCTAATGTCAAGACGTATCAAACCGTCTAGGCCGGCATCAAAGAATGTGGGAGGCACGTTTCTCGCTACTTATTGCCGGATGAACGCAACGCCCCGTCGATCCACATTTGAAGGCTGAATTTGAGGCTAGTGGACGACTGCGCTGCGCTGAGGACACCAGCCTCGCGCAGTACAGCCAGTCCGTGGAGGAATGCCCATAGTGCGAGCGAGGCTTCCCGCGCACGTTTTTCCCCGTAGACACGGGTCACTTGCGCAAGGAAAAATTCGGTATTCCGGGTGCATTGCGGGCTATTCGAATGAGCACCTGACGTCTTCAGATAAAGTGCAAATACTCGCGGCTGTTCCTGGGCAAAGCGGAGGTATGCCTCAGAAACTGCCCGAATTGACTCCACAGGGCCTTTGCGGCCAGCAGCCTTCTGCATGACCTCGAGCATCTGCAGACGGGCCTCTTCGGCCACGGCTGCCTCCAACGCGGCGAGGCTTTCGAAATAGCGGTAGAGCGCGTTAGGCGCCAAGCCAAGTGTAGAAGCAACGGACCGGATGGCGAGGCTTTCCACGCCCTCTTTTTCGACCTGCTTCATGGCAGCATGCAAGATACTGGCTCGGTCGGTCTTCGCCGGATATGCCATAAGAGACACTGTACATCTTGACTGGATCAGAAGTGTTGTGTACGTTGTATATAATAGTGATGGACACTGTACACCTAAAGCAGTATTGTCTATAACTCAACGTCGTCACAAGGAGGATTCATGGCAAAAGTTGTTTTGGTAACGGGAGCAAATAAGGGTATCGGCTTCGAGGTGTCTCGCGAGTTGGGACGCGCGGGCTTCACGGTGTTGCTGGGAGCGCGCGACACAGCGCGAGGTGAAGAGGCTGCCAACAAACTGCGGGGCGAGGGTCTTGCTGTTCGCTTCGTCGCGGCGGACCTGAGTCAAGCGGCCGAGAGCGGCGCGGCGCTGGCCAAGCAGATCGGCGAGGAGTTTGGGCGTCTGGACGTGCTGGTGAACAACGCGGGCATCGCCGACCGGGAGGATGGGCCCGCCGGCAGCGTCGGCATTGAGACACTGAGGCGCACGTTCGAAACGAACTTCTTCGGCACGGTAGCCTTCACGCAGCCGCTGCTGCCGTTGCTGCGCGCGGCGGAGAGTGCGCGCATTGTGAACGTTTCCAGCGGAATGGGTTCACTCGCGATCAACGGCGATCCCGGCACGCCCATCTACCATATGAAGTTCCTCGCCTACAGCGCCTCCAAGGCCGCTTTGAATATGTTCACCGTAGACCTTGCCTACGATCTGCGCGATACCAAGATCAAGGTCAACTCTGCCTGCCCCGGCTATACCGCTACCGATTTGAACAACCATAGCGGGACACAAACGATCGAGGAGGGTGCGATCGCAATCGTGCGCCTCGCGCAACTGCCCGGGGATGGTCCGACCGCGAGCTTCACGCACAAGGACGGTACCTACCCCTGGTAGTCCCAAACCTTGGCTAACGACCAGGCAGGAGGGACGGCGGCTTCGCGCAAAGGAACGCAGAAGCCGCTTTCCTCCCCTCAATTCTGCCGACTTCCTGAAAAGGCTTGCCCGGTGAGGAACATGAGGAAGTTCGAACGCAGCCTGACATTCGCCGTGTATGAAACGTGTGCATTGAAACGCATCTGGATTGACTTCCTAGGAAGATGTTGGCGTAGGGTAGACCCAAAAGCACACATTCATGTGCTGTGATGTATGCGTCCTACAACGAAGACAATATTGACCGGAGGCTCATGTGCAAGAACGTCCATTTCAAATCGGCAATACCGTAATCACCAAGGTTCTTGATCTCCATCTGAACGACTTCACGGTTGAGCAACTGCTCCCAGGAGTCCAGATTGAGACTCTTATCGGCGAGTCAGGTGGGTTCGACTCAAGAACCTACGATCCGGAAAGCGGGAAAGTCTTCTTAAGCGTGCATACTTGGGTGGTACGTCACGAGGGAAAGATTCTTCTAATTGACACCGGTGCTGGAAACGACAAGAACAGACCACAGTTGAAGGTTCTCGATCACCTGAACGATCCCTACCTTGAACGCCTTCAGAACATTGGTGTCCAGCCTGACCAGATCAATTACATCCTGCTGACCCACATTCACGCCGACCATGTAGGTTGGAACACGGTCCAGAAGGACGGGCGGTGGAAGCCAACATTCCCGAAAGCGACTGTGATTTGCTCCGATCGCGAATGGCGGTATTCTGCGGTCTTAGCAAGTGAGGACGAAGAAGCCGCCAATGCAATCCGGAAAGAGACTGGGTTAGGCGAGGCGAAACGCCTCCCAACTCCGGGAGTTTTCTCGGATAGCATGGCGCCGATTGAAGCGGAGGGGAAGCTGCAACGTATCGTCATTAACGGCGATGAGGTGTTGAAGGGTATTCGCTTTCTTCCAGCGCCCGGCCACAGCATCGACCACGCTGCGATCTCGATCACATCGCAAGGGCACGAAGCCATCTTTGGCGGCGACCTGGTGCATCATCCGTTCGAGCTGAATGACCCCGAACTTGTTTCCATGTTCTGCGAGTTTCCAGAAGCAGCAAGGAGATCTCGACGCGAACTGGCGGGTCGCGCCGCCGCTTCAGAGGCACTCTACTTCAGCAGTCACTTCCCGGTGAGTTCCGCAGGCAGGATCACGCAAAGCGGCAACAGCTTCAAGTGGACTTTTGCCGAACCTGACACACAGGAATGAGCACCGACCGTAACAGTTGGGTATATCCTACTGGGACACCCTCGCAATTGATTGCTGATTGAGAAATATTGATGGTGATTCAATTTTCGGCCTGGGCCATCACCTTTCCAAAACCGCCGAGCATCAGATAACCGGGCTGCATCTCCCGCACCTGCTTTTTGAAACTGGAGCCATAACCTGGGACTGAGTAGGTCTGGAAGGGAAACAAAAAGTTACTGAAGTTAACTTGAAAATCGAAGGCGCCTTCTACTGACTTCGTTTTGTAACGTGGGATAAAAGCATGATCCAGGCAGCCGTCAATGTTCTTCGGTGGAGTTCCCTCCAGTTCTTTCAAATAAATATAGACGTTGTCGCCGATGTGCCCGGAAAGATAGCGGCCGACGACACCGCTGGAATTTGCCAGCCCCTCCGGAAAGCGCGGGGAGCGGGAATTAAGGAGCAGCCATGCCGTTTCCACCGTCGCGCAGCAAACCACTATGATCTTCGCCCGAACCTCTTCTTCCTGCTTCGTCGTGCGGTCTACAATT
The DNA here is from genome assembly GCA_964247955.1 of uncultured Bryobacteraceae bacterium. GTDB lineage: Bacteria > Acidobacteriota > Terriglobia > Bryobacterales > Bryobacteraceae > Bog-105. Next base: position 12,273 of record CAXTWT010000056.1, on the reverse strand, counting down.
GACACTCCGCGGGCCCGTCTGTCTGAACTGACGAGTATTTCGCGCGCGAGCGCGTTCTGCCGGAGCGTGAGATTCCCGGTTATTCGGGCTTTGGGCAACATGCTGGCAGGGGTAGAGAAAATGGCCGAGACATCGCATCCATCCATACAGTGGCCACAATAGTGGCAAGACGGTCGGTTATCATAGGGCTTCGTTAACAGGGCCTTACGAACGGGGATCACCGGAATTCCGAGCTTGCCCGCTTGGCGTTTTAAAATCTGTTCCGAGCAGCGCAGCGGCGGAGGCGGCAGATACCAGGGACCAGCGGGCAAAATCTCGAGTCCGTCATCCTGGCCGCAGACGCCGATCATGCGTTCGATCCGGTCATAGTACGGCGCCAGTTCCTCATACGTGATCGGCCAGTCGACTTCGATGCCGTTCAGCGTGCGTTCCTGGAAGTCGGAGGGAGCATAGCGGAGGACCACGGCGTTCCAATGCAACGTTCGGCCGCCCAGTACGCGAATGCGGTCGACCGAGACGGGCTCGAGCGATTCCGAGCGGAAAGAGCTTTTGAGATCGGGAGAATAGAAAAGTTCCTGTTTCTCACCCCGATAACCCCGGAACTTGAGATCGTAGGGCCAGCAATGGGAACGAAACTTGTGGGGGGAACCTCGACCCCGGCTTCGAGCAGGAGGACTTTTGCGCCTCCTTCGCACAGCTCTTTCGTGACCACGCCTCCAGCAGCGCCGGAACCAATCACGCAAACATCATATATTGGACCAGGCAAGCTCTATACTCCTCGTTCACTGTCAAAGCAATTTATTCCATTGTTCATCGCGCGCGTTCTCTACCCTGTTCCGCCGTCTGATTCTCAAACAAGAACAGCCCGCTTTTCCCGCCCACCGCAAAGTCAAGATCCCCATCTCCATCAAAATCAGCCACCGCAATCTCAATTCCGCCGCCCGTCCGGCCGCCATAATCAAGGACGTGCTTCGCCCATTCCACTTCGTGCGTTTCTCTGTTGAGCAATCGCTCATACCAATAAACTCCGAGCGGTTCCCGCTCTCCCGGATCGTGGCCGTTATGCGCCATGTACCGTTTTCCGGTCAGCAATCCGATGTTCCCGGACTGGCGAAAGTCGACAGGGACCACGCAATGCGCTTGTGACCAGCTATCGTCCATCATATGTTTCACCCATTGGTGATCCGCCGTGTGCTCCAGCCAAAAGATGCCGTAATCATGCGCCCTGCTGGTCAGAATATCGGGCCGCCCATCGCCATTGATGTCCAGCACGTGCATAAAGCCGATATAGCCGAGTACGCTCAGATCCCAGTCCGGATGAAAGGTCCATCGATCCCTGCGCGGATCGCTCGGCGCCTCAAACCAGCCTTTCGGTGTAAGAATATCGTTGCGTCCATCGCCGTTCACATCGCCCACTCCGATTCCGTGGCCATAGCTCGTTTCGCTGATCACATGTTTTTGTATGCCGCCATGACCATCCCGCTCATACCAAGTCAGCGGATGCTTGTCGCCAAACTGCGGCAGGATTTCGAGCGCTTGGCCATCATTGTCCAGGTCCACCAGAAAACTGAACTCAATCGGCGAACCGGTCTCGATCACATGCTCTTCCCACTTCCTTCCGCTCTGGGAGCCTGGATTCCGCCACCACGAGAGCTTTTTGCTAAACCACCCCGAAGTGACCAGGTCTACTCGCCCATCTCCATCCACATCGAGCGGCCACGTCGATAAGTCATCAATGTAATTATTGGTGTAGAGAATGTCGCGAAAATGATGCTTTCTCCAGGACGGCGCCTCGTACCAGTTCTCTCCCGAAACGAGATCGAGCTTCCCATCACCATTGAGATCCGCAAAGACCGCCGTCTCCGATGACCCCAAATCAATCGTGTGTTTCACGAACGGGATCTCAAGAGGGCGTGTTTGCATCGGTAACAACGCTTTTCCGACGCCAACCAGAAGGGCCATCGCCAGAATGGCATAAAGTCCTAATTTCCGGGCCTGTTTAGCTTTCATGGCTGGTCTCTCTTTCCGAACACACGGCGGACGGCCTCGAGATAACTGTAGCCGTGCGCTAAATCGGGCAGGAGCACGTGGTCTTCCGTCCATTCATTCCAACTCGAGAGGAAAACCACGGGCGGCGGTTCGCCCGGCAGCGAGAGCGAGGCGCGCGGCAAACGCTCAAACTGATCGGCGGAGCGCCCACCACAATTCCGGCGTAGTCATCGAATCGTGAACTGTCATCCCATCCCACCGGGCAGCCGGGGGGAAAAGGAACCGGCAGTTCCTTCTGCGCTTGCAGCCAGCTTTTCACCGTCGTGACGGCGGCATCAGAAAAAGGGACGCGCGCGCGGGCCGTATCCGCGCTATAGGTCAGGCCGTACGGATGGTACTGCGTCGCGCTGCGGATACCCAGATCACGGAAGTGAGAAAGCAGGCCGTTATAGACATGACTGGCCCGTAGATGAAGCTCACCCAGACCCGCTTGATGAACACGCGCGCGCATCGCCTCGAAGGCACGCTTCACGCCATCCAGTGTTAACTGCTGGACCAACAGCGACAAATCGAAAATACCGAACACCGGTCCGTCCTTCCATCTCCAGTAAGAGTCATTCTGAAAATAATGCGCAATGGCGTAGTTGATGACGTGAAGGCAATCTTGGTGGCTATGTTGCTGCGGAAGCAGGACGGCGGCTCGGTCGGGAGAGGCCGCCGGGTAAACATTTTTCCAATGATGATTCGCCCACATATGGCGAATTTTGATTTGTTGCGATTGGAGGCACGCAGAAATCGTTCTCCAGTTGTTCCTGATAGAACTGAACTCCATTGCGCCATTACCAATCGACCATCCAGCCGTCCAGCCCGTAGTTCAAAGCCGTCTCGATTTCCCGTTCCGCCCACTGCGGATCGGCTTCGTTACAATAACCCCACAGTGGTTGATTCGGCATCTGGTGTCCGGGAAAGAGCGTTCTCGTGTCGTGCAGTGTTTGAAACTCCGTCCACCCCTGCCCGAGCCATTTTTCCATGACCGGCGTCGCATGCCAGCTCGGGAAATAATAGGCAATGACAAAAGGACGTTTCTGGAGCGGTCTGGGCGTCCCCACCAACGTTGTCAATCCCTCTTCGCCGAAACAGGCCCACGGCTTGCCTTGATTGAAGTTGGCGGCGGCCACGGGAGCCGCTGTGCGGCGAATTTCCTGGGCGGCAGCCGCCAAAGAACAGGATTGGAGAAACGAACGTCGGCGCATGGTATTTCCTCTTAGCAAATCCGAACCACCTCCATCTGCAGGAACGCGCCCAGTTTCTCAATCTTTCCGGCCAAATGCCCCACGCCCACGGCGCAGTGATGAGCCGGTCCCGCCGCGTTCCACTCCTGCATGAATCGCCTGGCGCCGAGGGTGAAACGGTAACGGCTGTTTGTGTTCCCAATTTCCAGAATCGGACCGGCGACGGATTCGCCTTCGGCCAGGACGAACCGGAGCCATCCTTGGCCATCCTCGGCAACAGAGAGCAGCGTCACCGGACCTTGTTTGACCGACATTTCGACGGATAATCCACGTCCGACTTTGCCGTGATACACAGTGAGCGGACGCACCTTGGTTTTCCCTTCGGCGATGGCAATATGGCCCGGTCCATCATGTCCCATCAAAAGCACGTCGTCGGAGAAGTCGGCCGCATAGTATTCCGTAAAAGAACCGCCCGCTCCGAAGGTGTCCAGGATCTTCATCGCTTGTGCGTTCTTAATCTCATACTCGCCGGCGACCGGAATGCCACGCGCGGTCAGCAAGCTAGTTCCCAAGATGAGGGAGCTGATCGCTTCCTCATGCGCCGCATTCCCAGTGCCCTTGTAATAGTAGGCCAGTGATCCCAACCGGCGCTGTTCCACGAGCCGATCCAGGGCCACGGACGTGATCGCGGCTTTTTCCAGTTCCGTCGTCGGACAATCCGACTGAAGGTCGAAGGCGTGATGGAAATACCGCAAGCGCTCGTCCCGCTCCGCCGCACTCACATCTTCCCGCAAACGGGCGAGTTCTTCCACTTCCAAAAATTCCATATGCCCTCCGAACTGCGCACAATGTTGCGTCAGATCGGAATAGATGTCGAGCATGCCGCCGTAGTAGTGTCCCAGGACCCCCAGGCGATTGGCCTCCATCACTTTCGCGACGCGCGCGGCGGCCAACCACTCCTCAACTTCCCCCCAGGCTACCGGATCGTCCTGCAAAGTCCCTGTCACTTGAAAGAACGGAATCCGGCAGCGGCGAAAGACATTCGCCAGTTCCGGCACCGGGCAAGCCTGGCAAAAGGCCAGCCACTCCCCGGTCATGGCCTGACGGCTGGGAAGCCGGTTGAACTTTTCGTACTCGATGGCGCTCTGCGGCGCCAGATTGAGCACAATCACCGGCACGCCCACCCGTCGGACCACCGGCAGCACAGTCGCTGACAAAGCATAGGTCGTCACATATAAGAACAGCAGATCGATATCAGCCCGACGAAACTCTCCGGCGGCTGTAAAGGCCGCTTCGGGCGTATCGATCAGCCCTAAATTGATCACGTCCACATCAGGGTGAGCCAGTCGATTCGCCACAACACCGACGTAGTTTTCGAGTCGTTCTTTCAATCCTTCGAATTGGGGCCAATAGGCCGCTAAGCCGATTCCGAATAAACCGACGCGAAGCTTGCGGTCCAGCCCTGGCGCGACTCCGTTCCGTGCGGTCCTCTCCCTTTCGAGCCTTTGATCTGTCATCGCCTCTTATCTAACCAACAAATGTGTCCTTGATGGCTTGCAAGTAAGCGTATTGGTGAACTGTATCAGGTTCCAAATAGCTGCCTTCAGTCCACTCGTTCCAGGCATTAATCGTAAAGGTTCGCAAGCTGGCAGGATGCTCATCCAGAAATCTTCGGACGCGGCGAAGGCTTTCGCGAAACGCCTCCGGCGTATTTCCGGTGACCACCGGTAGAAAAGGGTAATCCCATTTGGTAAATACGTCCGACTGGCAGGTGCGGGGACTGGCATCCCATCCCATGCTGACATTCGGAAAATAGGGAAGGCTGCTCTTCTCCACAGCCGTTTGCCAGTACCGGGCTGATTTTTCTGCCAAGGCGCCGTACTCGGTTTTCGGAAACTCCTGCAACTCCACATGGTGAATCCAGGTGTACGAGGTCGTGCTGCTAATGGAGAGAGCGTTCAGGTACTCCTTTGGGTTGACAAGGTTTTGCGAGCCCGGCAGCGCCTGCACGCCCCACAGGACGGCGTTGAGATGAAGGTCCGGGAATCCGGCGGCTTTGGTCTTGTCGCGGAATCGGCTCAGCGCCGCCGCCGTCCCTTCTACTCCGCCCAGTCCTTGGATTAGCTGGAACAGTTCATAAATCGAAAAATACGGCGCACCCTCCACCTTCCAATAGCTCGGGTGCGAAAAGTACTGTTTCACGATGTAATCTGTCACAACTTCGAACTGATCGGGCGTGACCGCTCCCTCGTACTGCCGTTGCGGCGGCATATGCAGGCGAGCTGGAAACAAGTTCATCCAGTCGTGATTCGCCCACATCAGACAAAACTTGAGCCGATGATTATTTTTAGCTCCGAAAAATCCTTTCTCCAAGGCACGATGCAGAAACGGCTTGCCGCGATACCAGTACCAGTCGAAGATGAAGTAATCGATCCCATGATCGGCAGCGGCCTCAATCTTCCGCTCAAACACGCGCGGGTCGGATTCGTCCTCCTCGCCCCAGAGCGGAATACGTGGTTGTTGGTGGCCTACAAACTTCGGCTCGCCGCGTTTCAGAATCCGCCATTCCGTCCAGTCGCGTCCATGCGTTTCTTCATTCAGCGGATCGACGTGAAAGTTCGGGAAGTAGTACGCGCCGATTTGGTAAGGAGGCGTTTCGCGCTTTCTATCCGGCATGGGCAGGAAAGCTCCCGCTGCTGCCAGGGCATTGGTTGTTAAGAATTCTCTTCGGTGCATGGGTGTCGATGTCTATCTAAACCATCCGTAATCGAAAAGGACGAACGTGAACGCGGTAGGTGGGCGTCTTGCCTCCCGAGCGCCACGAGCCGGAGAACAACAGCCATCCTTCCTGTTTCCCGTGATCGAACCATTTCAAGGGCAGCCGGGGATTGTAGGGATTCAGCGAGATCGATTCCCAAGGATCTTCGTGATAGACGAAAGTAAAGGGACCCCAAGTCTCGGGCGCATCGTAGATCATCAGCTCGCTACCGCTGTCTGGGTCGGCTTTCACCTTATTTCGCCAAGCAAGGAGCAAATAGCGTTTTGCTCGCTGCAAATGCACCATCTCCACCATGCCCAGATAGCCGGGGTGTGTGAGGATCGGCGTGGCCTCGCTCATCCTAGGACTCCAGGCCGGTCCATTGCGGTCCAGGGCGCGGACCCATTCCCAGGCCTCGCGCCGCAGAATTTGGTCGCGAGGAACGCGGCCGAGCCGGCAATGAACGCCGTTGTCCCAACCCTCGCCCGAAATAGCGTATACATAGTGGTCGCGCACTCCCTCATTGTCCTTGCCAAAGTTGAGGAAGGCGGGCGCGCCAAACGTTCGCCCCGGAAACATCGGTTTTTTGACGTGCTTCAGCGAGGGCGTCCAGGTGCGGCCAAAGTCGGAAGAGGCAATCACCTGGGCGTCGTAGCCGTGTCCATAGTTCATGACGACATCGGGGTTCTGTCGAATTCTGTCGCTTTGTCCCGTGGCATTCTGAAACGCCAAGTAGAGCACTCCGCCGACCGAAATAGGGCCGCTCGGCTTCGGCCCGGCTCCACCCCAACCACTGGTGCTTGGCATCCTCCCCTCGTCTACCAAATCACCTTCATAGCTACTTGGACGATGCGGCCCGCCGCCGCCGACCCGATCACTCCAAACTGGGGTGTTCCAACGCCGGAGCCCGGAAAGCCGAAATTTGCATGATTCAGAGCATTGAAGGCTTCGAGACGAGTTTGTAAGCGGGCTCGCTCCGTGAAGGCGAAATCCTTAAATAAAGATAAATCCAGGTTGATCGAGTCCGGCCCGCGCAGCACATTTCGTCCGGAATTTCCAAAGGCTCCATAGGCTGGCTGCGCGAACGCATTCGTGTTAAACCAGCTACTAATGCTCGCATTAAATCCGGATGGATTCGGATTGCCGACCACATCGGCCCGCTGCGCAAAATTCTGATTAATAAAGCCGAGGTCGGTAGCAGTGATCGAGAACGGGAATCCGGTTTGCCGCGTGATGATTCCATTCAACTGCCACCCGCCGAGCAACAGGTTTGCCGCCGTACCCGCATTCCCCAGAAGCGCTCTTCCTTTCCCGATGGGAAGCTGATACACGGCGCTGCCCACAAAACGGTGAGTCACATCGAAGCTGGAGGGCGCATAGTCGAGCCTCCAGTTGTATTCGTTCATGGGGCCGTTGTAATCCGAGTCCGCGTTGATGCCGGTGGTTCCGGATTTGTCATCCATGCTGCGCGACCAGGTGTAAGCCGCTAGAAATGTGAGGGATTTGCCCGAATGCTCGAACTTGACATTCATGGCGTTGTAGTTCGAATTAAAGTCCCAGAAATGATCGATAATGAGGCCAAGATTAGGATACGGAACGCGTGCCGAAACCGGGGAAGGGTTCGCTGGATTGTAAGGGTAAGGAGCATTCTCCCAGACCCGGCCCAAGAGATGTGTTCCTTTCGATCCGAGATAATCCACCTCCATCTTGATTCCCTTGAGAATCTCGCGCTCTATTGAGAAAGTCCAGTCCTGCATGTAGGGCGTGGCAATGTGGCTCGGCTCGATGAAGAGGAATCCAAGTTGAGCCTTGGTCACCGGCGCCAGTGGCGGAACGGTAGGAAACAAATTGGCCGTGTTCGTATTAAATATGGTCGATGAGAGGGCAAAAGGATATAATCCCGCGGTGGCCGCTTCCTTAGCTTCGGAGCTGTCGTAGAAAATTCCATAGCCGCCGCGCACCACGGTTTTGTCGTCGGGAAAAGGCCGCCAAGCGAAACCAAAGCGAGGTGCAAAGACCAGCCACTGTGTACTTCCCGGTGAGCGGTCACCGCCATAGGCGTAAAGATCGTCGCCTAAACCTTGCTGGATAATTGGTTGGTTAGCGGCATAGACGCCTCCACCCGGAACGTTTGGATTCAACCAGAACATTTTGTTATCCGTTTCGAACGGACGCATCGAGAAGTCGTATCGCAAACCAAGATTCAATGTGAGCCTCGGGGTTGCTTTCCAGTCATCTTCAATCCACGGCGCAATTTGCCGGAAGTGAAATTCCGCGCTGTTTGATTGCTGTACCGTTTTCGCGAAAGGAGTGGGTTGTTGAGCGATAGCCTGCTGCACATCGCCCAGTAAGAAATCGGCTACCGGGGTTCCTGTGAAATGTCCATCAAAGTTAAAGCTCGGCGAGTTGAAGGTGAGATTGAAGCCTGTCCACCAGCGTGTGTCAATCCCCATGCTGATGTTGTGGGCGCCTTTATTCCATGTGAGGGTATCCGAGACTTGGTAGGTTGGCTGATCATAGGTTTGCGGCGAGTAGTTGGCGCCCCCGGCGGGGGACAAGCCGGAGGTGGAGTTGTTGAATGAGATCACGGGATACGTAGTGAAGTTGGTGTAGGGATAGAGATTCTGGAGACCTAGGGCAGAGAACTCTGCCTGCGTGGCGGGGCGCCCTGCTAAATTGACCACTTCGTGCAGCCATCCGAAACGGAACTGGTTCACGATAGAGGGAGAGAAGGTATGAGTGTAATTCAGCACGACCCCGTGCGTCACTTCATCTAAAGTACTGAGCGCTTCGGCAAAGCTTCCGCCCCCTCCACCCGCACCGCCTTGTGTCGGCGTATAGTCAGTCTGGGTATAGCGCACAAAAAGTGAGTCGTGTGTTCCAAAAACCTGATCAAACCGATAGGTTTGTTGGTCTGCATTGACCGGAAAGGGAAGTGAATAAAGATAGTTGCCTTGCGCCAAATTCACGTTAGGCGCGGGGAAGTGGCTTCGTGCGTTCTGGGCAAACACGCTGAACCGATTTGTGGGAATCGTGTTGTTCGGAAACGGAAGATTGGTGACAGGGTCGATAATCGTGTTCGAGAAAACGCCGTTCAGTTGGGCAGGCGTTGGCACGGTTGCATACTCCACGCTCGACGTTCTAGTCCGCAGGCCTTCATAATTCGCAAAGAAGAACGTCCTGTTGCGGCCATTGTACAGTTTGGGGATGACGATCGGACCACCCAGTGTGTAGCCGAACTGATTCTGACGTAGAGGCGAGATGGTTTGCGGGTCGAAGAAGTTCCGGGCATCCAACGCGCTGTTGCGCAGAAAATCGTAAGCGGTGCCGTGCAGGGCATTGGTGCCCGATCTTGTCGTCAAATTGATTTGGTTGGCGCCCCCGCCATAGGCGGCTGAGTAGCCCTTGGTCTGTTCTTGAAACTCCTGGATCGCGTCAATGGAAGGGATCACTGCCGGCACTTGGTAATACGCATCATTGATATTGATTCCATCAAGGATGTATTGATTGGAACTGGGCCGGGCACCCTGGATCGTGAGCGCGCTGCCCTCTCCCGCTCGGTATGTGCCTTGTTCCCCGGAGTTCTGTACTGCTCCCGGTCCCAAAAGCAGAAGCTGCGTAAAATTACGCCCGTTCAAAGGCAGGTCGACCACGGCTTTTGAATTAATGACCTGTCCGATGGCCGCGTTTTCCGTGTCTAAATTGACGGCGGAGGCGCTGACGTCCACGGTCTGGGTAATGTCTCCCGGCCTCAAGGAGAAATCCACACGCACTTCTTGGCCGACCGCCACAGTAACTTCCTCAACCACTTGCTTGGAAAATCCGGTGCTGCTCGCGACCACCTGATAACTGCCGGGAAGTAAAAGCGGCACGGCATAGGTGCCGGATGACGACGAAGTCGTTTGCTGGGTCGCATTCGTGCTTCGGTTAACAATGGAAATGGCGGCGCTTGGTACAGTGGCCCCGGACGAATCGGTCACCGTGCCGACGATGGTGCCTGTCGCGCCGCTCTGCGCTAGTATCCGGACTGCGCTCAAACAAGTGAATAGCAAATAACGGATTGCCTTGTGGGTCCACATGGCCACTTCCTCCTAAACTAGTTCCCTACTGGCAAAGATCCTAGGGCAAAATGCCTGAAGCGGCAAATGGATTTGTAACAAAGGTCCGAATTTCATCCGGCGAAACTCACTGCTTTACGAATAGTCAGGGTTTAAGACATTGATTTTGCTTTGTTAAAGCAGGTAATAAGGAAAGGAGTGGCACCGAGTTGCCCTCTGAAAACGATTCGCGTAAAATTTCATAGGATGTAATTCTGAGGTAGTTCGTGAGCGAAGCAAAGAAGGGCGGTGGTGATGCCGAACGGTACATGGTCGGACCCGTGATGCGAGCCTGTGACATCCTGGAAGCGTTTCAATCGGAGGGCGAGCGATTACGCCTGAATGAAATCGCGCGTCGGAGCTGCCTCAATACTCCTACCGCTTTCCGTCTCGTGTGTACCCTGGCGCGGCGCGGATTACTCGAAAAAGTCAATAAATACGAGTACCGGCTGGCGATTCGCTCGCTGAAACGCTGGTCGTACCGGTTCGGATACGGTTCCCACACCGGTGAATTCGCCTTCTCGGAGACAGTCGCCGAAAGCGTGGCGCGGGCCGCTCAGCAGAATGGTATCGAACTGCTCGTCCTCGATAACAAATACAGTGTCAAAACGGCCATTCGCAATGCGGAGGCGTTCATCCGTCAACGAGTGGACTTGGTCATCGAATTTCAGGCGGATGAGCATATAGCCGCGCCGGTGATCGCCTCGAAGTTGCTGGAAGCCAAGATTCCGTTCATTGCCGTCGAAATCCCGCATCCCGGCGCTTCTTATTATGGTGGAAATAATTACGCTGCCGGACTGCTGGGCGGCCGTTATTTGGGGCGCTGGGCGAAGGGAGCTTGGAACGGAAAAGTGGACGAAGTATTGCTCCTGGAACTGCCTATCTCCGGTCCTTTGCCAGCTTCGAGGTTGAGCGGAGCGCTGAACGGGCTGCGCGAGGGTCTGGGGTCGATCAGCGATTCCCAAATCGTTCGCTTGAACGGCAACGGCCGGTTCAGCGCCAGTCTGGAGACAGTTCGCCGATACTTGGTGCGGAACCGGGCGTCTCGTGTCCTGGTGATCGCTATCAATGATCCCAGCGCGATTGGCGCGGTTCGCGCGTTTGAGGAAGCTGGACGCGCGCCGAACTGTGCGGTCCTAGGGTTTAACGCGTCGATAGACGCCAGAGCCGAGTTGAGGCGGCCGCATTCGAGACTGATCGGGTCGGTGGGCTTCTTTCCCGAAGAGTATGGGGCCGGTATTATCGCGCTCGCACTCGATATTCTCAACCGACGTCCTTCGCCGCCTGCCGTTTTTACGCGCCACCAGGTGATCACGCCGAAAAACGTGAATCAGTTTTACTTTCATGACCAGGCGTTATCGCTGGCGGAACTGGATACGATACTTTGGAAAGAACATTGACGGAGGACGCCAGATCGTATCTTCCTGTTATGCCAACCATTGCGTCGTTCCTGCTCGTACCCTTGTGCCCATGGATTTGTCAGAACTGGTTCAGCAGTATAAAGGGCGGAGCAGTAATAAACCACGAAGCGCCGCGTAAATGTCGTTTTGTGGTGGGGTGGAGCAGATTAGTATGGTAGATCGAACGGATGAACTGTGCCTACTGCCGGTCCGCTCAGACCAAGAAACTGTCCACCAACACAGATCTGGGGTATTCGCGATTTTGTTGCCACCGTTGTCGGCGCACCTGCAACGAGCGAACCGGCACACCGTTTCACCTCCTGGAGCTGCCGACCGATCTTGTGTTCCAAGTCGTGCTGTTCCGGTTCCAGCTCAGTCTGCGCGATCTGACGCACCTGTTTCTGCTTTGTGGTTGTGAGCTCCGTTCGGAAACGGTGCCGGATTGGGAAGCACGGTTTGCTCCGCTGCTGGCCGAGCCAGTCCGGCGCAGACGGAAAGCGGTGGTCGGCCGTTGTGGGTATGTGGCTGAAACGTATCTGACGGTGCGTGGCCGGTGGGTGGATCTGTATCGGGCCCTTGACAAAGCAGGGCAACGGATCGATTCCCTGCTCAGGGCGAAACAAAAGGGAACAGTTCCGTACCAAGGTGGATGCCTTACAATCGGCCTTCCTGGCCCGAAGCTCACCTCATCCTGATCCGAAACTTCTTGGTTCCTTCTCAAGACCATCATCACGTTGCTCCTCCTGAACCAGTTCTGACAAATCGACGCAGCCGCGAGTCCCGCCATAGACCCTTAA
>CAXTWT010000055.1:10933-19340 GCA_964247955.1 uncultured Bryobacteraceae bacterium | reverse complement strand
CGTAGTCTATGATTTCGAGGGTCGCTCACTTTCAACGGAATTTCGGACAAGCTCAGTGTTGAAATGGCACCTTGCGTTCATTGGCCCTTTGAATACTGCTGGTTAGCTTTGTGTCAGGCTCAGCATCCTGGTTAAATTCATAAGTTCGATCTGACAAGTTCTTGTTCTCTTCTTACTCACGAGAGGTCTGACAGTCTATTCGTTAAAAGTACATTCCTAAAGCAAAGCCTAAATCAAGCGTAAAGAGCGCACCCCAGAAGAGCCAATTAAACTTTGCAAAGGTACTTCCAACGACTTTGCGCTCATCGGAATGTTCCCATCCGAGATTCGCCAAACTGAACGAGGTGTCGCGCTCCAAACGCAAGACGTATGCTGCAAGGCCCTCGATCGCGCCGCGCGTACCTTTATGTTTCAACCAAGCAAGGCTACATAGAACAACAGGTAACCACCAACCTAAAGCGATTGGCCGACCAATGCCTCTCTGAACTACGAGAAAGCCCCAGACAGCAACACTACCGATAACCGCATAAACTTCCAACTGCCGGAGCTGTTTGATGTTTTCATCAATCTCGGCTCTAACGGCTTTGGCCTGTTCAAGGTGGAAGAGCTCCGCAGGGCTTAAATCCGGCACTGGCCGATTATAACGTCAGTCGAATTTGCTGGCGCCGTAAAGGCGGAGGCACGAACAACGATCTGAATAGTTGAGCTTCACTTATGCAGCGGTGACAATTCTTCATTGCCCACAACCGGGCCAGCAATCGTTCTGCAGCAAACCATCGCTCGTGATTGAGATTTTCAAATAGCTGATATACAGGATTGCACCTGACTAATGGCCGAGATGGAAGGTAGGCGAGGTATCGTCCGCGTAAATCCATCCTGACAGCCCAGCAGTGTAGAAGATTCCACTTTGACGGGTCGTTGGCGAGTCAGAGAAGTGGATTTGCTGATTACCCGTGTGTAGTCAGAAAGGGTTGCGAATCCAAAACAGGGCGTTCCACAGGTTGAGACTGAGAAACGCCGTTAAGAGTAAAGTGACTGCTCATTGCTGGATGGTGTTTTGGTTTAATTGGCGCTTCGCCCATTACAGATAAAACCTAATGTTTTTTTGCGGATAGTCAGTGATACGAAAATAGGCCCAGGCTGATAATTACGCTTGATTGGAACGATACGTTCGCGGCGGACTGAGTATCTTTTCGGTACTCAGCCGAACATGAAAGTCACCATGGCGACTACCCGTTTTCCCCGCCTGTAGCGGCGCGGCTATTTTCGGAACAAAATCCACAGACATACGAACCAATTACAGGATTATATACAGGATCTATAGGTAAGTATGCCCCTAGAATGCCGGTAGTTCGCCCCTACAATGCCGACAAGCTTGTCTTAAACCGCCCCCAAGATGCCGTGGAAAACAGAAAGTTTCCACCTCACGCTGTGGATTTGGAGCGCCCCCAGAATGCCGAATTACACAGTAAATCGGCTTTGGTCAACAGCTCCATTTGCTAACGCCCCTAGAATGCCGATACTTTTGTGGGCACATTTGTTTTGTTGAAGTCACGAACAGCATCTTCTGCGACTTACAGGATAGAGGAGATCATGCAGAACACATCGGACAGCTTAACGCTCAAGGAGGTCGCAGGCATCCTGCGATGCTCAAGAACTCACGCGCTAAACGTGATTGAGGGCCGGGTTCGCGGTCTGCCGAAATTGCCACATCTCACGTTTGGTCGCCGGAAGCTAGTACGGAAAGAATGGCTCGACTCCTGGATGGAAGAAAACAAGAAGCAGTAAACGAAATTACCAAGAGCAAACAGTGCCCGCTAACACGTTCCACTGCGTAAGGATAGGATGCATTTTGATACCCTGGATCGGCTCGGCAGTGCCGAATAACAAGTCCAGGTTCATTCTAAGTTGCAAATCCCGACAAACCGACCGACCACAGAATAAGCATCTCTCGGAGTCAGCAAAATGGGCGTAATCGAGTCCTCAGTCGTAATCGCCGGAACTGTATCTACCGCCGGAACTGCTTTCGTAACCGAAGAACGTCCACTCACGGTTCGGCAAGCCGCTTCGTATTTGGGCGTCAGTCCACAGACGGTGTATCTTTGGGTTGAGCGAAAGCAGATTCCCCATCTCCGCGTGATGGGGCGCAATATTCGATTCCTCAAATCGGATCTTGAGCCCTTCCGCGCCAATTTCAAACAAGAGGTGGGATATGGCAAGACCAGTAAAGCATGATGGCAGTTTATTTAAGCGAACGGAATCGAAGGTCTGGTGGATGCAGTACCGGGACAAAGTCGGGCAACGTCACAGAGAGTCGACCGAAACGGAGGACTGGAATGAAGCGCAACAGCGTCTCCGGGAACGTTTGCAGGCGAGAGACAATAATACCCTGTCCTCCTTGCGCCGAGGACAGGAACTTACCTTTGAGGAATGGGCGGACTTTTATTTGGAGAATTTCTCCAAGCCTCCCTTCCGCGCACTGAAAACCCATGAGGTTAATCAGCGCGCCATGAAGCATTTGAGAGCCGTGTTCGATAGCACCAGACTCGCTGACCTAACTGCTGATGAGATCGAGATGTATCTTCGCCAGCGGCTCAAGCAGCGAGTCCAGATCAGAGTGGGTCATGGATTCATTCAAAAGGAGCTATTGAAAGCAACGACCGTACATCAGGAGTTTCGGGTGTTGCGGCGCGTGCTGAACGTAGCTGTTCGCAAGAAGTTCCTTGCCGTGAACCCGTGTTCAGGTGTAGAATTTCCTGCCAGAGTCGATGGGCTGTTCCGGCCACATTACATGAGCTGGTCTGAGCAACAGCAGATCGAGTTCCATGCACCCGAGTATTTGAGGAATGTGATCCGCATCGTCACGGAAACGGGGCTGCGGATTTATAAGGAACTCACGCCCATGAGGAAGGAGCACCTGGATCTGGAAAATGGGACTCTATGGGTTCCGGATTCCAAAACGCCAAACGGAATTGCCGAAGTTCCGCTGACACCCATTGCGGTGGAAGCATTCCAGCGGCAACTCGCCGTTTCGGGACCAGGCCCGTTCCTTTTCCCCAGCGAGGAAAATCCGGACGGCTATCAGAAAACGTTCAAAACCGTCTGGCACGCCACGTTACGTCGGGCTAGTGTTCGTTATTTTCGGATCTATGATCTGAGATCGACGTACGCTACCAGGTTAAGCGCGGGTGGAGTCGCTGATGAATTTGCGACGCAACTCCTTCGGCAAGGGGACGCGAAAGTGTTTAAGAAGTACTCTCAGATGAAATTACAAATGAAACGGGAGGCATTAGCCAAGTTAAACCGGAACGCCAACGAGGGCGGGAAGAGTTTTGACACAGTCCGACCCAACTAAAGGGGTTTTGACACAGCTTATGTTTTGTAATAGGAGAACGAGGGTAAGAGAACTAATCAAGTCCTTTGGAATCAAGGGAGGATCTGGTCGGGGCGGTGTGATTCGAACACACGACCCCCTGCGCCCAAGGCAGGTGCGCTACCAGGCTGCGCTACGCCCCGACATCTTATAACTAGCTATAAGCCGAATGGAAGCACTCATCCTTAAATACAGAGCGCTTGAACCGACCGATCTAATGCTAGCACAGCAAATGAAAGGGATAGCTGTTTACACTAGAACAGCAAGCGCCACCTTTGTAAGTGACACTTGCTGTTCTTGCACACCTAGAGAGACGTGCTGGTTGAAGTAGTAGAACTGCCGCTGCTAGAACCGCTACCGCTGCTACCCTTGTGACGTTTGCCCTTATGTTTTCCGCTTCCCATACTGCTGGAATCGGTACCGGAAGATCCCATGCTGCCGCTTCCGCTGCCGGAAGATCCCATGCTGCCGGAACCCGAGCCGCTACTACCGGAGCCGGACGAGCCGGATTGTCCACTGCTGCTGCCGGAACCAGATTGACCCATACTGCCCGAGCCGGAACCGGAGCCACTACTGCCTGAACCGGACGAACCCGATTGTCCACTGCTGCCGGAACCGCCACCCGAACCAGATTGATATAACGGCAGCCCATTGGCAATCAGCGGAATCGAGACTGCACCGAGAATCAATGAATATAATACTTTTTTCATAACTGCACTCCTTAAGTGCTTTGCTAAGTTAGACAGTAACGCCTCCACAGTACTACCTGTACGTATTACTGGGATACCACTCTTTTAGCGGGGTTCTCCTTAAGGCTTAGCTGTTGATAAACCAAGGGTTAGCGCTTCTCAGTGCAAACTGATGCGATACCAAGCCAACAACAGTTAAAGCATTTTAATTTGTGAGCGACAACCTACTCAGGTTTACTCACGGCCATGTCAAAAGTCAGCAGTCCCGCCCACTGCCGTTCCGCTTCCTTGAGCATTTCTGTCGCACTTTTCGCGCTTGATAAGTCTGACGAGCATTTCACCGGGAGTGTCGAGGCGTTCAGCGAACAGAATATTCAGTTGCGTGTTAAGTCAGCTCTGGGTTCCGGGCGACGGTTGGTGATGAACTATGAAGGACGCCGCACGGAATTGGAAGTGGTTTCCTGCCGAAAGGGAGAGACTGGAGTCTATTGTCTCGATTGCAAGATAACGTCGCTTGGCGAGGGCGCGATCCGCAACGATTGGCGCATGCCGGTTGACTGGCCTGCTGAGGTGGAAATCCCTCCAGGAAAAGACAGGCATAAAGCGCAAGTTCGGGACGTTTCGGTGTTCGGGTTAGGCATTGAACTCCGCTTTCAACCGGCGCTCGATTCTCTCCTTACCATCACTATGAAGAACGGCATTGGTTTCGGCAGAGTCAAGCATTACCGGAGTATTGCTCGCAACAGGTACTTCGTAGGGGTTTATTTGGAAGAGTTCATCTC
Source organism: uncultured Bryobacteraceae bacterium (assembly GCA_964247955.1). Taxonomy (GTDB): domain Bacteria; phylum Acidobacteriota; class Terriglobia; order Bryobacterales; family Bryobacteraceae; genus Bog-105. Next base: position 14,496 of record CAXTWT010000055.1, on the reverse strand, counting down.
AAACGAGCAACGTTTCACCCATAACGGCAGTCCGGAAGGTAGCTTTTCACGGAATCTCGGACGCTTGCTGCTTAAGGCGGCGCAGTCCGTCACCGGCGCTATAATTCGTCGGAATCGAACCTGATCGACAAGAAACCTGCAAGTTCAGAAGGCCAATAATCGCTCGCCTTCGCGAATCAAATTATCCACCTGCGGCAAGATGTGATCTTCCAACTGTGGATTATAGGCGACCCAGGTATCCAGCGCCGCCACTCTTCCCACCGGGGCGTCCAGTTCGGTAAACAGCTCGTCCGCGATACGCGCGGCGATTTCCGCTCCGTAACCCCACGAAAGCGCATCTTCGTAAGCAATCATCACACGGCTTGTTTTCTTGACAGAGAAGCTGATCGCTTCCCAGTCGTACGGCGATAAGGACCGCAAATCGATCACTTCTACCGATGCGCCGCGAACCCGACTCTCAATCTGAGCCGCCGCCAGAAGAGACTTCTGAACGAGCGCGCCGTAAGTAACAATCGTCAGACTGCCCCCGGCTTTTACTACCTTTCCTTTGCCGAAGGGGATCGTAAAATCCACGCCGGGGTGCGGCGCGCGATTGTAGGGCTCGCGGTAAAGCTTCTTATGTTCCAGAAACAGGACTGGATCATCACAACGGATCGCCGTTCGCAGCAGGCCGCAAGCGTCCAGTGCATTGGACGGGAACACCACACGCAGCCCTGGAATATGGGTAAAGGCCACCTCGCCGCACTGGCTATGGTAGATCGAGCCGCCCGTCAGGTACCCGCCGATGGGCACGCGCACCACCATCGGGCAACTAAAACCGTTATTCGACCGCCAGCGGAAGGTTGCCACTTCATCCCGCAACTGCATCATGGCGGGCCAGATATAGTCGAAGAACTGAATCTCAGGCACTGGCTTTAAGCCTCCTACCGCCATGCCCACCGCGCGGCCAATCAGGGCCGCCTCGGCAATCGGAGTATTGAAGCAGCGGGAACTGCCGAACTGTCTTTGCAATCCGGCGGTTGCCTTGAAAACGCCGCCTTTGCCCTTCACTTCCGAAAGGTACTGTTCGCGGCTGCAGTCAGCCACGTCTTCGCCGAACACCACCACACGCCCGTTACGACGCATCTCTTCGAGAAGAGTCCCATTAATGGAGTCAATCATGGTGCGCGGTTCCCCGCGAAATCGAGGCTCTGTGTCGAAGGCGCTGCTTTGGGGATCGATCTTATCGGAATATAGAAAGTGGTAAACGGAGTCTGCGGCAGGCGAAGCTTCCCGCAGCGCGTTGGTGGAAAGCTCGGCTACTTCCGCGTCGATTTCGCGGGTGATGCGTTCCAGCGCAACCCGGTCCAAATAGCCTTCCTGAAGCAGAAACTCAGGAAACGTTGTTAGCGGATCGCGGGCCGCTTCGGCGTCGCGCTCCCATTGCGGTTTATACAGCCGCTCATCATCCGACAAGGAATGCGAGTACGGACGAATCACCGACGCGCGCACCAGCGCCGGACCATGCCCGCCCCGGCAGTACTCCGCCGCCTGCTGCAATACGCGGTAAGAGTCAATCAGGCTGGTGCCGTCCGCTTCAAGCCGCAGCAGTCCGGGAAAGCCTTCGAGCAGGCGCGCGATGTTGCCGCCCGGAGTTTGCCGCTCTACAGGAACCGAAATAGCGTACCCGTTGTCCTGCACCAATATCAGCAGCGGCAAGCGTTCCAGGCAAGCAGCGTTGATTGCCTCCCAAAACTCGCCTTCGCTGGTAGCGCCTTCGCCCGAAGTCACTAAAGTAATTTCGTCGGACTGCGTTCCGGTAAGCAGATTCACCTGCGCGCAGCCGACAGCGTGAAGAAACTGGGTGCCGGTCGGGGAAGACCCGGTCACAATGCGGAGCTTTGGCGAAGACCAGTGCGACGGCATTTGCCGACCACCCGAACTGGGATCGCGTGCCGCGCCCACCGCCTGCAGCAGCATGTCTTCCGCCGTCATGCCCAACGTCAGCGCTAACGCGCGGTCGCGGTAATACGGAAATACCCAGTCCCGGCCCGGACGCAATACCAAGCCCGCCGCTACTTGCACCGCTTCATGACCTGCCGCGCTGATCTGAAAGAAGATCTTGTTCTGGCGCTTCAGCATCACTTCGCGGTCATCCAGGCTTCGCGACAAATACATCAGCCGGAAAGCCCGAGTCAAAGTCTCACGGTCTAACCCATCGGGAAGGCTCGCGGAAGCTTGTATACTGCGTGATGGGATTTGTGTCTGGGTTGCCACTGTCTTTCATTATCCTGCGTCAGTCCGTGCTGATCCAATCCATCGGGGGAAGCCCGAAATCCTCTACTAATTAATCACATCGTAACTTTTATCGGCTGATACTGATTGATTTGGGGCGAATCTATGGTGAAAACTTTTTGCGGCTTGGTGGCCGCCTTACTCTTAGCTGTACCTGTTTGGGCGCAGTTTGAAACTGCCGAAGTGTTAGGCACGATACGCGACAGCTCGGGCGCGATTATCCCGAAAATAACGGTTACTCTCACCAATGAAGAGACGGGAATCGGAGCGAAAACCGTTTCAGACGAGAGCGGTCAATACGATTTCTTTAACGTCCGGATTGGCCGTTATACGGTCACTGCCGAACAAACTGGTTTTAACAAATTTACAACTCAGGGCATTGTTGTGAACGTGAATGCCCGCCAGCGCGTGGACATCACGATGCAGGTCGGGGCTGTCGGCCAGGTTGTCAATGTGGAAGATGCCGCAGCGGTTCTTGAAACCGACTCCAGCGAAAAAGGCCAGGTGATTCACACGCAGCAGATTGTCGAGCTGCCGCTGAATGGACGGAACTTTTCCGATCTTGCCTTGTTAGCCACAAACGTGCATCGCTCGCCGCTGGCTGCCGGTTTGCAAACCACTCCGCGCGAAGGCGCTTTCAACGCCAACGGCATGCGCAGCACTTATAACAACTTCCTGCTGGATGGGCTGGATAACAACGCCTATTCCACCAGCAACCAAGGGTTTTCCAATCAGGTCGCGCAACCCTCGCCGGACGCTATTGCCGAGTTCAAAGTGATCACCAGTAATTTCAGCGCCGAGTATGGACGAGTGGGCGGCGCGGTGGTGAATTCGGCCATGCGCTCGGGAACGAATACACTGCATGGAACGGCTTACGACTTTTTGCGCAACACCGATTTGAACGCCATCGGCTACATTTTCGGCCAGCGCGCCGCCACTTTCCAGAAGCCGACGCTTCAGCGCAATCAGTTCGGCGCGACGGTAGGCGGTCCTTTTATCAAGAACCGATTATTCTTTTTCGCTGATTACGAAGGCTACCGTTCGCTCCAAAGAACGCTGAACTACGATTCGCTGCCCACCTTGAATGACCGTGGCGGAATTTTTCCTGAGCCTGTGATCAATCCGGTAACAAAGGTTCTTTACCCGGCCAATACTCCCCTTCCGGTTACGGCTATCACGCCGTTTGCGCAGCAGGTTCTTAATGCATTGCCTGCTCCGAATCTGGGCTCCGGTCGCTCCAACAACTACGTAGCTTCCCTGCTCACCCGCGACTACTATGACAAGTACGA
>CAXTWT010000055.1:2677-10833 GCA_964247955.1 uncultured Bryobacteraceae bacterium | reverse complement strand
TTCCCCGTTTATTACGGTGGCGCGAGCATGCAGTCGCTGTTCGGCATTCCCGGCGTTCCTTCCTCGCCGGACGTGGTGGGCGGCTTAAACACGCAGAACGTGACCGGCTTTTCACAATTCGGCAGGCAGGCGACGAATCCGCAGTTTCAGAATCCAACCACCTGGAACCCGAAAGTAAACTACGCCAAAATCGTCGGGCGTCACGCTTTCAAAACCGGTTTCGAGTTCACCACAATCCGCACGGAAGTGATGGATATCAATCCGGTGTACGGCCTGAACGCTTACGCCGGACAGTTCAGCAGACCCGCTGGCGGACCCGCCGATGCCGCTACGTACAATCTGGCTGACTTTCTGTTTGGGCTGCCCAGCCAAGTGCAGTTGGCCAATTATCTGATCACTAACTATCGCCAGCATCAATACTTCGTGTACGTGCAGGATGATTATCGGGTCAATTCCAAGCTCACTCTGAACCTGGGCCTGCGTTGGGAATTTGCTACGCCGCGCTGGGAGCGCGACAATGTTTTAAGTAACTTTGATCCAACTACGAACACAATTCTGAAAGCGAAGAATGGCGATCTGTACAGCCGCACGCTGGTGCATCCCGACTACAAGGATTTTGCTCCCCGCGTGGGCTTCGCTTACAGTCCATCGGAAAAAACAGTGCTGCGCGGTGGCTATGGAATCAGCTACGTTCATTTGAACCGGCTGGGCAGCGCCGACGAATTGGGAATCAACGGTCCGCAAGTCAACATTGCCACGGTGAACCAATCGCCCACTCTCAGCAATGGGCAGCCGAACCCTGCCTTTATCACCGCGCAGTCCGGTTTTCCTCCAGGGTTCAACAGCCCATTAAACTTTAACCCAGTTAACGCCAATATCAGTTACATCCCTGCCGACACGCGCTGGCCGTATGTGCAGGCGTGGTACTTCGGCATCCAGCAGCAAATTACCAGAAGCACCATTTTTGAAATTGCTTATAACGGCAATCACAGTTCGCGTCTGCCGGTTGTTGCCGATTACAACCAGGCTTATCCCAATCTTCCCGGCCAAACCTTGGGCATTCAGGCGCGTCGTCCTATTCCAAGCTTCGGCGCGATTACCTGGGTCGATCCCGCCGGCATCAGCACCTATAACGGACTGTCCGCCCGCTTGGAACACCGCTTCTCGGCTGGTCTATATTTCCTGAATTCGTTTACCTGGTCAAAAGCGCTCGGCGATTCCGAGCAAGCTCTGGAAACGCCGCCCGGTCAGGCGCTTGCGAATCCGCAGAACATCCGCAATCTAGCGGCAGAGCGCGGGCCGACCAGTTACGACGTGAAGTATGTCAACATCACTAGCCTTGTTTACCAACTGCCATTCGGCAAAAGGCGTCAGTTTGGAGCAAACTGGAACGGGCTGGTGGATGCGGTCCTGGGCGGTTGGGAAGTGAACACGATCAACTCCTACAACACGGGCCTGCCGATTAATGTCGTTTACAGTCCCACGGGCGCGTACGATGTAACCGGACGTATTCCCGATTATCGCGGCGAAGCGGTCATACGTCCTAACCTGGTCGGCGATCCGACCGGCTCCGGCGGTCCGGCCCAGCTCGACAACTATTTCAATAAAGCTGCTTTCCAGGTTCCACTCGGCCCTGCGTCACCGTTCGGCAATCTCAGCCGAAATGCTTTCCGCACGCCTAACTTTTCCCAATGGGATCTCGGTGTGAACAAGAATTTCGCTCTGCCTTTCCGTGAAGAAATGGCTCTGCAATTTCGCTCCGAATTTTTTAACGTCCTGAACCACGCCAATTTCGGCTACCCCACCGCTGATGTTACGAGCGCAGCGTTCGGGACGATTCGCACCACCTATCCGCCGCGCCAAATTCAGTTTGCTTTGAAGCTGTTGTTTTGAGTAGGTTCCGGTAATGATTACCCAACTAGCGTTCACAGCAAAGCGCCTGTTATTCTGAAGCCATGCCCGACTACGTCGTGCGCTGGGACGAAGATTACATGATCAGCGATACGCGCGTGAGTCTCGCTTCCGTTGTGAAGGGTTGGAAAGACGGGATATCGCCGGAGCAAATTCGGGAAAATTATCCCGGCCTGCGCTTGGCAGAAGTGTACGGAGCCATTGCCTTTTATCTCGACCATCAAATGGAAGTCGATGCCTACTTGACGGCACTTGGTGAGGATTTCGAACGGCGACGCGCTGAGCAAAAGGCGCTCTATCCGGAACGAACCGCCAAACTTCGAGCAGCCCTCGAAACAGCACATCGGTAGGCGTGCGTGCGCGCTTTCTGGCCGATGCTGATCTGCATCCGCAGATTGTATTGGGATTAAAGAGAGTCGAACCAGAACTGGATTTCGAAACAGCACAGGCGGCCGCGCTTCGCGGCGTTCCTGACCCAGAAGTGCTGCAAATTGCCACCGAGAAGAACCGTGTGCTCGTTTCCCATGACCGTCGCACAATGCCAAGCGCGTTCTACGCTTTTCTTCGCACACGTGAAAGTTCCGGTTTGATTCTGATCAGCCAAAGCTTTCCCATCGGACGAGCAATTGAAGAGCTGCAAATCTGTTATCACAATCTGGAAGCCGAAGAGTTCGCGAATCAGATACTCTACTTGCCCCTTTAGCGCTTTGCAAGATTAGGTGCGTTCACATGAAAACTTTCCGTTACGGCTGGGAAGTGAATACCCTTAGTATTTGGCATTACGAACACGGCGTTCGGGACGATTCGCACCACCTATCCGCCGCGCCAAATTCAGTTTGCTTTGAAGCTGTTGTTTTAGAGGAGGCGCTGTGCTGGCCGAGTGTTAGGAGAAATGGAGCCGCTAGAACTTGTAGACCACGATATTATTCTAAAGTCTAGAAAGACAAGTAGGTCTTGCCGCGATGACTATTGAGATTCGAAAACCCGAACTGGAACAGCTTGTGCGAGAGGAAATTCGAAATGGCCGCTTTCAGAACTTGGATGATCTCCTCACCGAGGTGATTTGTGCTCTACGCGAAAAAGTGCCTTTATGACGGTGGACTCCCACCCTCGCCGGAATTTGAGGGGCACGCAATCCAAGATAGCTAGCAATCTCCAATCTGTTAGAGAGTGCCTTCAAATCATCACATAAGAACACCGGCGCTGGTTTTCGAGTGGACGTCCCTGTTACCCCGTTACGGCTTCGGCCTCCAAACAGCATCCGGTTTCCACTGTGGACGCCCATCGTTCTGCGCCACCCGATAGCCGACTTCGAGCAGCACCTGCAAGTCTTCGACTGCGCCGCGCAGATCCCAGTCCGGCTTCACTTGATCCGACGGCTGATGATAGTCATTGCGGATATACTCCGTGCGCTTCGCTGCTCCAAAGCCGGTGGGCTTGCCGAGATGTTCGATACCGGGCGAGGTTTCGAGCGAGGGAACGCCCAAGCGGGCGAACTCATAGTGGTCGGAGCGGAAATAGAAGCCTTGTTCGGGCGCGGTGTCGCCGGTGAGAATGCGTCCTTGCCGCTCGACAGCTTGTGCAGTTAGGTCGTCAAGCGTCGAATTACCAATGCCGACGATGCTGAAATCACGGGTTCGTCCCCAACCCCAGTTGCTGAAGTAGTCGAGATTAATATTCGCCACGGTTTGGCTCAGTGGATACAAAGGATGCTCGACGTAGTAGCGTGCGCCGAGCAATCCTTTTTCTTCCGCCGTGGGCCAAAGAAAAAGTAGCGTGCGGCGCGGTGCGGGATGAAGATTATGAAACGCACGGGCGAGTTCCAGGACGCCAGCGGTTCCGGCGGCATTATCGCTCGCGCCGTGGAAGATTTGATTGCCGACCCGGCCATGATGATCCCAATGGCCGCTGTAAACCACGTACTCATTCTTGAGCTTTGGATCACTGCCCTCGATCTTGGCCACCACATTGGTGGAGTTAATCTCCCGCACCTGATTGGTAATTTGAAATCCGGCTTGTGCATCCAAGGGAACGGCCCGAAAACCGGGTTTCGCGGCAGCGGCGCGCAAAGCATTGAGATCCTGTCCGGCGGCTGCGAAGAGTTCTGCTGCCCGGTCAGATTGAACGAGCGCTTGGGCCTTGACCCGTTTTCTGGCTTCCGAATCGCGCAGGATCATGTTTTCGCGGCTGAAATTCTGAAACAGGTTTGCTCCGGGCTGCGCGGCTGACGAAAGCAGGATCACGGCAGATGCGCCGTGGTCGTAAGCGGTTTGCAGCTTTGTGCCGGTGCGTCCATAGAACGTGAGCGCACGCCCCAGGAACATACCTTCGTCCAGTTTGGCTGGATCGTGAGGGTCGGCTACGGCAGGGTCGCCGCTCAGCATCACGACTGTTTTTCCACGGACGTCGACACCGGCGTAATCGTCCCATTTATACTCGGGCGCAACGGTGCCGTAGCCGACAAACACCACGTCCATGGCAGGCAAGTTGACTTCCTTATCCGGGAGAACCGACCATGCGACATAGTCGCGGCCAGGAGTGAGGGCAATATCCTTGCCGCCTGCATGCAGCTTTAAAGCGCCGTGCGAAAGAGTGCCCCACAGCGGAACAGTTTGCGTCCAGCTTCCCTTCGGTGAGCCGGGCTGTAGGCCAATGGCTTTGCATTGCGAAATCACGTAAGCCACGCTCTTTTCTTCACCCGGCGTGCCCGGTAAACGGCCTTCGTAAGCATCGGAGGATAGCTCCCGGATGTGTCGCAAAAGGTTTTCTGGGTTGATCTGCGCCGCCGCTTGCCGCAGTTCCGGCAGGGTTGATTCAGCGGCATAAAGACCAAAGCAGAGAGCTAGAAAAGAAACAGAACGAAATCGCAAGGGCGCTCCTTGAGTGAAGAATAACAGCGGGAATCTTAGTAAGCAGTATTCCACAAAAAGCGTTGACTTATTGCCTTTTGGTCTATATGCTAGTGTTTTCTTCATAGCTTGTCGTTCCTCTCTGCGAGGTCCGGGTAGGGTTGGGTAGCTCTGTGCTGCTACCGGCCGCGACATACTTCGGTTGCTTTCAGGAGGAAGTATGACTTTTCTATCGCGGTTTACCGCAGCCGCGCTCTTCAGTTTTTATTTCGTTGGCGCAAGCTTCGGCCAATCGGTTCGGGGCACCATTCTGGGAACCGTGACGGACCCATCCGGAGCCGTGCTTCGCGGCGCGACGGTTACCGCACGGCAAACTGCCACGGATTTGACCCGCACGGAAGTGACCAACGACAACGGCGAGTACTCGATTCCGCAGCTTCCGGTCGGTCCTTACGTCGTCAGTGTCGAGCAGGCGGGTTTCAAGAAAGTAGAACGGACCGGTATTGAACTGCGCGTGGACGACCGTTTGCGAATCGACCTTTCGCTTCCGGTGGGACAGATAACGGAATCCGTAACGGTGGAAGAAACAACGCCGCTGGTGGCGACGGATTCTTCCACGCTCGGCAATGTCGTGGACAACAAGAAGGTCACGGAGCTTCCTCTAAACGGGCGCAACTTTCTTCAATTGAATCTGCTGGTGCCCGGCGTGAACCAGGGAGTAAAGGGTTCCCAGAACCAAACACAGGGCGGGTCTATTTCGGTGAACGGAGTCCGCGAGCAATCGAACAACTTCCTGCTGGACGGCATGGATAATAACGACCAGGCCATCAATCAATACGCTGTCGCCATATCGACTGAGGCGATTCAGGAGTTTAAAGTACAGGCCAGCACCTATTCGGCGGAATTCGGGCGGAGTCCGGGAGCGCAGATCAACGTGGCTACAAAGGCAGGCACTAATCAGGTCCATGGAGTGCTGTATGAGTATCTTCGAAACGACTCGCTGGACGCCAAAAACTTCTTCGACCGGCCCGGTCGGATTCCCGAGTACAGGCGCAACCAATACGGCGCTTCGGTAGGCGGTCCAATCCGTAAGGACAAAACTTTCTTCTTCGGCAATTACGAGGGAACACGCATCCGGCAGGGCATTACTAAAGTAGCCACGGAGCCAACGGCTGACATGAAAGCCGGGAATTTTTCGGCGCTATCGACAGCCATCTATGACCCGGCAACGCTTCACACCGTTAACGGCGTGCTGCAGCGAAGCCCCTTTCCCGGCAATCGTATTCCGGTGGGCAGTATTTCGCAAGTGGGACAAAATGTCGTCAACCTGTACCCAAATCCAAACACGCCGGGAGCTTCGACAGCCAGCGGGCTGTACACTTCCAGTCCGACCAGGGTGGATGATTTTAATCAATTCACAGGCAGAATCGACCATCGGTTCAATGATAAGAACACGCTGTTCGGGCGTTACAGCTTCAGCAAGGAAAACCGCTTTGACACGTTCGATTCCTTCTGCGCGGGCGCAAACAACGTTCCTGGATTCGGCTGCAATACGCTGAACGGCGGACAACAGGCCGTGCTGGATTACATCACTCTTCTGGGTCCGAACAAAGTGAATGAGGCCCGGATGTCATTTACGCGAGTGCGCGGCGGAATCTTTCAGCAGAATGCAGGAAACGACGTGTCAAGTCAACTCGGAATCGCGGGAACATCGCGGAATCCGATTGATTTCGGCGTGCCGGTCGTTATCGCAACCGGTTATGACCGGCTGGGCGAAGCTACCAACTTGCCGCAAGACCGCCACGACAATACCTTTGAGTGGGCCGATTCGCTGTCCTGGACCACAGGTCGGCACACCATCAAGTTTGGCGCGGAGATCCGCCGCTTTCAGGAGAACTTCTTGTTCGATTCCAGCGCGCGCGGAACTCTGACGTTTAATCCTTTTTACTCGGCGCAAGTTTCCCAGACCGCATCAGGCGTCGTCAATGCGGTGGCGAACAGCGGCAATGCGATAGCCGATCTTCTGCTCGGCTATCCATTCACAGCGACAGTAAGCCGCTCGTTTGCAGGCATTACGGCCAGCACTGTGGCGGGACTACGGCAGACTTCCACGAATCTTTACGTGCAGGATGATTTTCGCGTGCTGCCGAATCTGACGTTGAATCTCGGACTGCGGTGGGAATACAACGCGCCGACGACGGATAAATACAACCATCTGGCAACATTCGATCCGACGTACGCGACGAGCACGCCTCTGCCCTATCTGCGAGTGTCGACGCCGCAAACGCCGAACATTTACAATGCTCCCAAGCGCGAGTTTTCGCCGCGCTTCGGTTTTGCTTACACGCCGTTTGGACCAAAGACGGTAATTCGCGGCGGCTACGGATTATTTTGGGACATTAAGCTGCTAAACGTGATCCTAAACTCAGCGTTAACGGCTCCCTTTTTGACTGGATTCACCTTCAACCAGAGCACGAACGGGCTTCCCAATATCAGCATTGCGAATCCTTACGGCGGCACTTCGGGCGGTCCTGCGATACCGAGTGCATCGTGGGTAGAGAACCCGTTCCGCGACGGTTATGTTCAGCAGTGGAACTTTAACCTTCAAAGGCAACTATCCGCTTCCACCGTACTTACCGTAGGGTATGTGGGTTCGAAAGGAACACACCTGGACCGCGCCTATGACATCAATGAGCCGGGGCCGACGGCCAGCTTCACGCAGTTGCTTCGCAAATACCCGATGTACTCTTCCATCAACGTCCGTTCAGCAAGCGCTTCGTCCAACTACCATGCGCTGCAGGCCAGCATGGAGAAACGGTTTTCCTACGGGTTAAGCTTTCTCATCTCCTACACCTATTCGAAGTCGATTGACGATGCTTCGCTGTGGAACGGCAGCGCGGTGGACGTTACCAATTTCCATTTGGAGCGCGGCCTTTCCACGTTTGACGCGCGGAACCGATTTGTCGGCAGCTACACTTATGATCTGCCCTACGGCCATGGCCGCCAGTTCGGATCAACTAGTTCAACTTGGGTTAACGCGGTTCTGGGCGGCTGGCAGACAAACGGCATTGTTTCGGTGCAGTCGGGCAACCCGCTCGATCCGACGACGGGGTTACAGCTTTCGGGAACACAGACGGGAACACGCCCGGATGTCACCTGCGATCCCAACGCTGTGACGCACGATCCCTCGCGATGGTTCAATACTTCGTGCTTCAGCAGTAACTTTGTCGGGCGGTACGGGACAGCAGGGCGCAACATTATCATTGGAGCGCCGACCCGGAACTTTGACGTCGCGTTGCTGAAGAACTTCACGCTGGGAAAAGAAAGCCGATATTTGCAGTTCCGCTCAGAGTTCTTCAACGTGTTCAATCATCCGAACTTTGACAACCCGAACGT
>CAXTWT010000055.1:0-2577 GCA_964247955.1 uncultured Bryobacteraceae bacterium | reverse complement strand
TACGCTGTCCGTTGCTGTTCGGAGCGGTCGCCTTCACGGGCAATCGCTGCCTGAGCCGCCGCCAAGCGCGCAATCGGCACGCGGTACGGCGAGCAGGACACGTAGTTCATGCCGATCCGGTAGCAGAACTCCACCGAACTCGGTTCGCCGCCGTGTTCGCCGCAGATGCCCACTTCGAGATCCGGGCGAGTTTTCCGGCCCAGCTTCACGGCCGTCTCCACGAGCTTGCCCACGCCCTCTTGATCCAGCACTGCGAACGGATCTGCCTTGAAGATTTTTAGATCTTCATACTGCCGGGAGAACTTCGTGTAATCGTCACGCGAAAGGCCCATCGTGGTTTGCGTGAGATCGTTTGTGCCGAACGAAAAGAACTCGGCTTCACGAGCAACTTCGTCCGCTGTCAGCGCCGCTCGGGGAATCTCGATCATAGTGCCGACGTAATATTTAAGATCCTGCATGCCGGCAGCGCCCAGCACTTCGTCCGCAACCTTTACGACCAGCGCCTTCTGATTCTCCAGTTCTTTTACGCTGCCGATCAGCGGAATCATGACCTCGGGAATGACTTTCACGCCTTTCTTCGCCACCTGTACGGCGGCTTCAAAGATGGCGCGCGCCTGCATCTCCGTTATTTCCGGATAGGTAATGCCCAAGCGGCAGCCGCGATGGCCAAGCATCGGGTTGAACTCATGCAACTCTTCCACGCGGTGCAGCAGTTCGGGCAAATGTTTTTTCAGTTCGCCCACAGACACACCGTACGTAGCGGACAAGTCTTTCTTCTCGCGCGGTGTCGCGTGCGGAAGTTTAGCAATATCCACCATGAGGGTTTCGCGCTTCGGCAGGAACTCATGCAGCGGCGGATCAAGCGTGCGGATCACCACCGGGAATCCGTCCATCGCCTGGAACAGACCGGCGAAATCCTTGCGCTGCATCGGCAACAGCTTTTGCAGTGCCTTTGTGCGGGTCTTTTCGTCACGCGCTAGAATCATGGCCTGCATGTGCGGAATGCGGTCCTCAGCGAAGAACATATGCTCCGTGCGGCAAAGACCGATGCCCTCCGCTCCGAACAGCTTGGCTTGTTTGGCGTCGCGCGGAATGTCCGCGTTGGCGCGCACGCCGAAGTTGCCGCGAAACTCGTCGGCCCATTCCATGAAGGTAGCGAAGTAATGCGACTTCGGATCAGGCTCACTCGTTTTGGACTGGCCCAGGTAGACTTCGCCGGTGCTGCCGTCGAGCGAAATCCAATCGCCTTCTTTCACAATCAGCTTCTTGCCGTCGGAAGAGATCGTGGCGATCTTCTTCGCATCGTCAACCGAAATGGACGAAGCGCCGACTACACAGGGACGACCCATGCCGCGCGCCACTACCGCCGCATGGCTTGTCAGGCCGCCGACCGCCGTCAGAATGCCCTTCGAAACATCCATGCCGTGAATATCATCCGGCGTAGTTTCCTTGCGGACCAGAACGACTGGACCCTTGCTCGAAAGCGTTACCGCGTCATCGGAAGAAAACGCGGCGCGTCCCACCGAAGCGCCTGGTGAGGCGGGCAGGCCCGTGGCAATCTTCTGCAACGACTTGCGCGCAGCCGGATCAAGCACCGGATGGAGCAACTGATCCAACTGATTCGGCGCGACCCGCTGCACCGCTTCCTGCTTGTTGATCAAACCTTCTTCCACCATGTCAACGGCAATCCGAACAGCCGCCGGGCCGGTACGCTTGCCGTTGCGGGTTTGCAGCATGTACAGGGTGCCTTCTTCGATGGTGAACTCAAAGTCCTGCACGTCGCGATAGTGCTTTTCTAGGTTGCTGGTGATTTCACGAAGTTGGTTGTAGGCTTCGGGCATGACCTGTTCCAACTCGGAAATCGGCTGCGGCGTGCGGATACCGGCAACTACGTCTTCGCCCTGCGCGTTTACCAGGAACTCGCCGTAGAACACTTTTTCTCCTGTGGACGGGTTGCGCGTGAATCCTACGCCCGTGCCGGAGTTGTCGCCCATGTTGCCGAACACCATTGCCTGTACGTTCGCGGCGGTGCCGATGGAGTCAGGAATCTTTTCCATGCGGCGGTAGTAGATGGCTTTGGGCGTGTTCCAGGAATTAAACACCGCATCGCGGGAGAGCAGCAACTGCTCCAGCGCATCCTGCGGAAAGTCCTTGCCCGTTTCTTTTTTGACGAGCTTTTTGTAATCGGCAATGATCGTTTTTAGATCGTCGGCGCTGAGATCGGTATCGAGCTTTGCCTTGACCTTGGCTTTACGCGCGTCAAAGATGTGGTCGAACTTTTCCATGTCAATGTGCAGCGCCACTTCGCCGAACATCTGAATAAAGCGGCGATAGCAGTCGTAAGCGAATCGCGGATTGCCTGTTTTTTGCACTAGCCCCTCAGTCGTCTCGTCGTTCAGGCCGAGGTTCAAAATGGTGTTCATCATGCCGGGCATAGAGAACTTCGCGCCCGACCGCACGCTCAACAGCAGCGGATCATCCACGCCGCCCAGCTTCTTGCCCATCTGGCCCTCCAGTTTCTTGAGAGCCTGATGAATTTGCTCGTCAACTTCTCCTGGAACTTGCTTATCGTTCTCG
>CAXTWT010000054.1:15838-19379 GCA_964247955.1 uncultured Bryobacteraceae bacterium | reverse complement strand
GTCCAGGCAAGTCGTACGAGTAAGTAGCAACGAACCGATGGGGCCGATCAAAGTCGGACAAGCCGCGCTGTAATTGAGGAAGCGCTTGGTTTCCACCGGAGTTTCCTAAATCCTGCGTGGTTGACCCAGAGTTGTTATCGATTGACTTTGAATAGGTGTAAGAAAATTGCAGGAAAGCACTATTCATGCGTCGGGAAAGGGTAGACAAAAATGCGTTGTAGGAAGAATGTCCGTTGGCGGTCACCGTATTGAGACCGGTGGAACTGAAGCCGATGATCGGAACCCGCGCCGGAGCATTACGCGCGGAGTTGGCCGTGAGGCCTCGGATCGGAGCAGTAGGACTTGCCAGGTTTGCTTGATTCAGTTGCAGGCTTTGCAGCAAACGAACACCTTGCGAACCAGCGTAGCCAATCTCGCCGGTCCACTTGCCGGGAAGTTCGCGCTGCACCGAGAAGTTGTACTGCTCAGCATACGGAGTGCGCATGTTGCGCTGGAACGGATTCAGAGCAACCAAGGGACCTGTAAATGTTGGAGATCCCGCAGCGTTAAATCCAGTAAAGCTCGGAAAACTTGGAAAGATAGGAAATTGCGAGGGCAGCGGCAGATTTGGGAACGGATTCGCGTTCGTCGCACCAATAGTAGCTCCTGGATTGACTATTGACGACAGTTGAAAGAATGGCGCGGCCGTAATCAACTGGAGCAATGTTTGATTGGAGATGCGCACGTAGTAAATACCGTAGCCTGCGCGGATGGAGGTTTTACCGTCTCCTACAGGGTCCCAAGCTAAGCCCACACGCGGCGCAAAATTTAAGTTGTTCGCAATGGTAAAAGTAGAATCCGAAACGCCGGGGGTACCCTTAATAGCTCCGAAGCTTGCGCTAGCCGGAAGAATAAACCCGTTCAGCAGCCCAGGGCCGCCGGTTGCCAGAGTTTGCGCATCCAAACGGCTCGGATCGAAGTTGCCAAGGCGGTCTCGTTTGTCCGTGGAAGGGCTCAGATAGTCATAACGAACGCCAAGATTGAGGGTAAGTCGCGGGCTCACTTTAAAATCGTCCTGAACAAAAGCTGACAAGTCGTGAGCGCGAAAATCACGGTAGGTTTGTCCGGTACCCACAAATTCTTGCAGAATGTTGCCCGTCAGGAAATCGCTGAAGCTGTTATAAGCGAGAAAGCCGCGAGACGCGAAATTGTTGAACAGATTAATCTGATAGTTACGACCCTCAAACCCGAAGCGGATCGTATGCTTGCCCAAGCTCCAGGCCAGCGTGTCGGTGTAATTCAAAGTGTTGCTGTAACCGTCTTGGTCGTTGTTGGTGGAGATGCCGCCAAACGTAGGAGTGATGTCGCTTGTGGTAAGCAGCGGAATACCGGAGTAAATGGACGAATTGAAACGGGTCATTCCCACGTCGGAAAGCTTGGCCGGATCAGGAGCAATCAAAGCCGTGTAAACGCGATTAAGGCCGACACGAGCTTCATTCACTAGATTCGGGCTAATGCTCCAGGTCACATTGACAGAACCGGTGTGATTAATAATCGGGCTATTTTGGCCGCTGCCTAGGTTCCCGGTGCCTTCTCCGCCCAGCGGATCAAATGTAACAGCATTGGCATGAAAATAACGCAAGCCGAGGCGAACGCTGTTGCCGAAATTATGATCGCCGTTTAAGTTATATTGGTCCTCGCTGTACTTCAGCGGCTTGGCAACGCTTAACTGTCCAAACTGACCAGGCGCGGCGCCTACGCCGGAAGGAATGAGAAAACCGCCAAATTGACCAGGAGCGTTCAGCAGCCGTAGCGATACCGGGTCTAAACTGCCGGGAGTAAGACCAAACGCCTGCTCGATGTTGGCCTGAGAGCGAACAGTTGGCAGAACCGGAAAGGCCGTATTGATAGCGCTGGAAACGCCGTTAGTCTGATAAGTTCCTTGATAAGAGCCGAAGAAAAAGGTGTCTTTCAGCAAGGGAACCGGACCGCCGAAGTTACCGCCAAACTGGTTCTGGCGCAAAACAGGCTTTTGCTGCCCTGTTTTGTTGAAAAACCATTCATTGGCGTCCATGGCCTCGTTGCGGAAGTATTCATAAACTTCGCCATGGTACTGAGGGGTGCCGCTTTTAGTAAGAACATTGATGTTCCCGCCGGATGTCTTGCCCGCAGCCGCGTCATAAAGACTGGTCTGCACACGAAATTCTTCAATCGTGTCAGGAGCCGGAATCGGCACAGAGCCGAAATTATTACTTCCTAAATTATTGGCGTCGATGCCGTTAATCACTAAGTTATTGTTAGTTCCACGCTGCCCATTGACATAAACGGTGGAAGAAGCACGGCCTGCTGTAGCGGCTTGCGTCAAGGTAGAACTCGTGTTTGCATTCAGCGCCAGCAAGTTCGTAAAGTTACGAGTGGCCAGCGGTAAAGCTTCCACTGTACTGCCGGGCAGCACATTGCCAAGCGTCGAATTCGTCGTGTTTACCTGAGTCGCTACGGCGTTTACTTCAACAGACGAAGTCGTTTGACCAAGCTGCATCGTAACGTTCGCTTGTCGGACCACTGTTACGTCCACTTTGATCTCATTCACAACGGCCCTGCTAAAGCCGCCTGCCTCCACCGTAAGCGAGTAAGTTCCCGGCGGCAACAAGGGGAATGTGTAAGTGCCGTCATTAGCGGTAGTTTTGCTGGTTGCCGCACCCAACTGTGAAGTTAAGGTAACGGTCGCGTTCGGCACTGCCGCGCCGCTTTGGTCCGTAACCGTCCCAGTAACCGCGCCGGATTGATTCGTTGTCTGCGTCCATCCAGCCGATAAAGCTAAAAAGAAAACGGCAAAAAGCGCAACTGCCTTGGTGTGTAAACTCAAACCCTTACCTCTTAGAAAACAGAATTGTTATTTAAGGGCGATCTTGCACGCTGATAGCCAAGATCTGTGGGAGGCTAAACTGTTGATTCTCTAACAACCTATGAGGTTTAACCCCAGGAGAATCTTAGTTTCAGGATTAGCAGGCTATTAAGTTTCAAAAATGGGAACTGTCAGCTCAGAGATTCGATTAACTTAGCAGCCGATTATCTGAGGATGAGAATTCTGCCGTAGTCAACGCCGACCAAAGCTTACGCCTTGCCCGCATGTACTTGTCGTAAGCGCGGGTTTCTTTGCGAAAGTGTTCGAGAAGCACTAGACGTTCGGCAGAGGAAGGCAGAGCCAAAGCCGGATCGCTGAGCAGTTCACGAGTTCTGTTGATAGCACGGGTGTATTGTGTAAGAGCAGCAGTACTGCTTACTTGAAGTTGTTGTAGCATTGCGGGAAACTCCTGTTCTCCGTTTTTAAGCGGGTTTATAGTACTATAACTTAGGTATAAGTACCATCAGAATAATACTAGGGCAAAACCAAGAAAACTACAAGTACTAACAGTACTAATCCTAAAATAGGATTGCATCCCTTCCATCCATGCCTTACTTCAAATTCGCTTCGAAAAATTGGGTCGTTTCCTCCAGCAAATGGCGGCGCACTTCTCCGCTTACGCCGTGTGATTTTTGCGGATACACCAGCATGGAAAAC
>CAXTWT010000054.1:13352-15828 GCA_964247955.1 uncultured Bryobacteraceae bacterium | reverse complement strand
GTTGTTTGCCTTCTCCAGCGCATCAGCCATTTGCATCGTATTGGCGAAATGCACGTTATCATCCTCAATGTTATGAATGAGCAGCAGCTTTGCTTGCAGTTCTCCGGCTTTGGTCTGCGGCGATGTTCTGCGGTAAGCCTCCTCGTTGTCCTGCGGCAACCCCATGTAACGTTCCGTGTAGATCGTGTCGTAATTACGCCAATTGGTGACGGGCGCTCCCGCCACGGCCGCTTTAATCAGCCCAGGCGCGTTCGTCACGGTGTACAGCGTCATATAACCGCCGTAGCTCCAGCCGTACATGCCAATGCGTCCGCTGTCCACAAAGCCCGTTGAAATCAAATGCTGAATGCCGAGTTGCTGGTCCTCCAATTCATGCGCGCCCAAATTGCGGTAAGTCACCGACTCGAACTTATGCCCGCGATGGAACGACCCGCGATTATCAAGCTGCCAGATAACAAAACCTTTGTGCGCCAGAACCTGGTCCCAGGAAACCCCGCCCCACCGGTTCACAACCATTTGCGCGCCGGGGCCGCCGTAAATCATAACGATGGCCGGGTACTTCTTTCCGGGGTCGAAGTTTGCCGGTTTGATGAGCCGCCCATACAGCGGCGTGCCGTCGGAGGCCGTGACGGTCACGATCTCCGTCGGCAAAATGTCGTATTCATTCGCATCACTCTCCTCCGGCTTCCGGTAGCTGCGCACTTCAGAACCGTCCGCTTTATACAAAGTTCCACGCGACACGGCAGTTAAGCTGCTATAGCTGTCAAGAAAATAAGAGGCCATCGGCGAAAGAGAAACAGCATGCGTGCCCGTGCCTTGCGTAATGCGCTGTTTGCCGCTGCCATCCAGCCCGACCGCATACATCTGGCGCTCCAGCGGACTATCTTCTTCCGAAAGGTAGAACACTCGGCTGTGTTCGGCATCAACTCCGGCGATGCTGTCAACAGCCCAGTTCCCGCTCGTCAATTGTTTTTGCATCCGGCCATCAACGCCGTACAGATAAATATGTCGGAAGCCGTCCCGCTCGCTCGTCCACAGAAAGCGTTCGCCATCGCCTAAAAACTTCGGCTCGCCCTCCACGTTGATCCAGGTCGGGTCTTCCTCATGCAAAGCAACCCGCGCAGCGCCTGTCTCCACATTGGCAATCAGCAGATCCAGCTTGTTTTGAACTCGCGGCAGCTTCTCAACGGCGATTTCGCGGCTGTTCGGCAGCCAGGTAACACGCGCCAGCAGATTGTCTCGCGGCTCTCCCAAGTCCATCCAGCGCGTTTGCCCGCCCTCGGCTCCCACAACGCCCAGCCTTACCTCTGCGTTCGGGTCTCCGGCTTTGGGATAACGCTCCGGCTCCAATACGCCACGCGGGTTCAGCAGGAGCACCTGCGGAAAGACCGGCTCATGGCTGATATCGAATTGCAGGTAAGCCACTGATTTTGAATCCGGCGACCACCAGTGAGCCGTACCCAGATCCAGTTCCTCCGGATACACCCAATCCAACTCTCCATTGAGGAGCGTTTCCGAGCCGCTGCTTGTCAATTGATGAACCGCTTTCGATGCGATCTCTGCCGTAAAAAGATTATGCCCGCGCCGGAACGCTACGTACCGTCCATCGGGCGACAGTTTCGGATCGCGCTCCGGCTCGCTCGTCTTCGTAATCTGATCGAAGCTGCCTTTATGAACATCCACGACGAAAAGGTCACCGGACTCTAACACCAGCAGGTGCTTATTATCAGGGAACCACTGAACGTTGCTTTCGCTCACGCGCCGGTTTGTCCAGTCCGTTACGGGAGGCTCCTCCGCGACTTCCGCCAGGTCGCTGAGCTTTGCAAGCGCAATCACATCCCGCCCCTTGCCGGACGGCACGTCATACATCGCCAGCTTGCCTCCGGTGTCGCTGACGAACTGCGAACCGTTCGGCGCCCAAGTGACAGGACCATTATTATGCGGGCGGGCGGAAGCCTGCATCACAGCATCAATCGTAATCGGCTTTTTAGCGGAAGCGGCCCAGCCCGTAATAGTTCCAAGGCCAGCCAAAAGAAGAAAACGAAGCATAAACCTATAGAGTAAAGTGCGACGCGATCTTACCGAAGTCCGACAACTGATTTTCGATCCAGTTTCCGTCCTGCCCCAACTCCCGCGCCAGCAGTTCCGCCACGCGCGGAGCCGCCCGCTGCGCCGCTTTCGCATTCAGAAATAAGGCGCGCGTGCGCCGCGATAACACATCATCCACGGTTTGCGCCATCTCATGCCGCGCGGCCCAGACCACCTGAGCGCCCACATACGGCAAAGCGTCCATCAAAGGCTGCGCCAGTTCCTCATCGCTTCTCATCAATTCTTGAATCTCGGGCGCATCCGAGCCGTACACCGACAAATGCCCGAACCGGCGCGCCTGCCCATAGAAGCCGTGAATGTTCAATTGCCTGGTCACGCACGCCTTTTCAGGAAGCCTCCCCAGAGTTGCGGCATGGTTCACCGCATC
>CAXTWT010000054.1:10813-13252 GCA_964247955.1 uncultured Bryobacteraceae bacterium | reverse complement strand
TCCATCGGCGAGGGTTCGAGCGTTGCTTCCGGTATTGGCGTATCAGTGGTGCCTACCAACGTATGACCGTGCCACGGAATCGCAAACAGCACGCGCCCGTCGCTGGTATGCGGCACCATGATGGCCGAATCGCCGGGAAGAAACGAACGGTCAAATACCAGGTGAACGCCCTGGCTGGGCGAAATCATCGGCTTGATAGACGGGTCCGCTTGCCTGCGGATCGTATCGGTAAACGGCCCCGTGGCGTTCACCACCACTTTGGCCGTGATACTCATCTGGAGTCCGCTCAGGGCGTCTTGCGCCACTACTCCGTTAATGAACCCTTCATGGTCCTTCGTCAATCCGCTCACGGGGGTGTAGTTGAGGAGCGTGGCCCCTTGCTCCGCCGCTGTCTGCGCCATGTTGATGAGCAGCCGCGCATCGTCGAACTGGCCGTCGTAGTACACCACGCCGCCGCGCAGCCCTTCCTGGTGGATGGTCGGCAGCCGACCTAGCGTTTCGTCTCTCGACAAAATCTTTGACGGCCCGAACCCGTACTTGCCGGACAGCAGGTTGTACACTTTCAGGCCCAATCCGTAAAAAGGCGCTTCCCACCAATCGTAGTTGGGCACCACAAACGCCAGATCGCTCACCAGATGCGGCGCATTCTGCCGCAGCAGGCCGCGCTCTTTCAGCGCATCCATCACCAGTGAGATGTTGCCCTGCTCCAGATAGCGCACGCCGCCATGCACTAGTTTCGTGCTGCGGCTGGAAGTTCCTTTGCCGAAATCGCTTCCTTCGAGCAGAAGCGTGTCATAGCCACGGGAAGCGGCGTCAATCGCCACCCCTACGCCCGTTGCGCCGCCTCCGATCACGATCACATCCCACTCGCCCGCATGCGCTTCCAGGCGGCTCAGCATTTCTCCTCGCTTCATAGTTGAGGCTGATGCCATCCTTTAGCGCGTTCGAGCGCCTGATGCCAGCGGTTCCGCAAGCCCTCCGTCTCTCCGCTCTCCTGCGGACGGAACTCCCTTTCGGCTTTCCACTGTTTTCCGATCTCTTCCGTGTTCTTCCAGAAGCCGACGGCCAAGCCCGCCAGATAAGCCGCTCCGAGCGCCGTGGTTTCCGTAATCGCCGGACGCACGACGGGAACGCCCAACAGATCGGCTTGAAACTGCATAAGCGTATCGTTGCACGCCGCTCCGCCGTCCACGCGCAGTTGTTCCATCGGCAACCCTGAATCTTCCTGCATCGCGCCGAGCAGATCCGCTGTTTGATAAGCCATGCTTTCGAGCGCTGCCCGCGCCAGATGCCCCGCCTTGGTTCCGCGCGTGATACCGATAATCGTTCCGCGCGCATGCGGGTCCCAATGCGGCGCTCCCAAGCCCGTGAACGCGGGCACCAGATAAACGTCGCCATTATCGGGAACGCTC
This sequence comes from uncultured Bryobacteraceae bacterium, assembly GCA_964247955.1. GTDB lineage: Bacteria > Acidobacteriota > Terriglobia > Bryobacterales > Bryobacteraceae > Bog-105. The sequence goes on along the minus strand of CAXTWT010000054.1, from coordinate 11,840 downwards.
AAGGCCAGTTGCTCCACCTCGCTTGAGGAGCGAATCAGGCCCAGGCCGTCCCGCAGCCATTGCACCACCGACCCGGCGATGAACACGCTTCCTTCCATTGCGTATTCCAGTTTGCCGTCCCTTTGCCATGCCACGGTGGTCAATAGTCTATTCTTCGATTCCCTGGCCGTGTTTCCCAGGTTTTGCAGCATAAACGCGCCCGTGCCGTACGTGCATTTCGCCATGCCGGAACGAAAGCACGCTTGCCCGAACAAGGCCGCCTGTTGGTCGCCCGCTACGCCGCCAATCGGCACATCTTCCAGCCCCAAAGTTGTGGAAACAGAAGCATACGTTCCGCTCGAAGGGCGCACCTCCGGCAGCATTGACGCGGGAATCCGCATGGCATCCAACAGTTCTTCATCCCAACGGCCTTTGTGAATATTGAACAACATCGTTCGTGACGCATTCGTGGCGTCGGTGGCGTGCAATCGTCCGCCCGTCAGATTCCACAGCAGCCAGGAATCCACCGTGCCGAAAGCCAGCTCGCCCGCTTCGGCCTTCTCGCGCGCGCCGGAAACGTTTTGGAGAATCCACATGATCTTGCTGGCGGAAAAGTAGGCATCAATTAGTAAGCCCGTTTTCGAGCGGATGGCTTCCTCCAAGCCCGCTTGCCGCAGACCATCGCAAATACCGGCAGTGCGTCGGTCCTGCCACACCAAGGCGTTATAAACCGGCTGACCTGTTTTGCGGTCCCAGACAATTGTTGTTTCGCGTTGATTGGTGATTCCCAATCCTGCCAGATCACTCGGACGCACCCCGGCGCGGCTCAGCACTTCTACCGCCACGCCCATCTGCGAAGCCCAAATCTCCCCTGGGTCATGCTCCACCCATCCCGCCTGCGGATAAATCTGCTCGAACTCCCGCTGCGCCCTGCCGCAAATCGCGCCCTCGTGATCGAAGAGAATGGCTCGTGAACTGGTAGTGCCCTGGTCTAGCGCAAGTACGTATCTCACATCGTCCACTCTACGACCATTCAAAACTGGAAAAC
>CAXTWT010000054.1:4331-10713 GCA_964247955.1 uncultured Bryobacteraceae bacterium | reverse complement strand
TACCTTCCGCACTGGGAGCCGACTGAAAGCGCCGCCGATAAGCTCGGCTGCTTCTGCACCGCGCCCGCCATCCGCAGCCCCCTGAACAACTTTATAAGCGAGGCTATCGGGACATTCATCCTGGTGCTTGTCGCTACGGCCTTTGCCTCCAAACGCATCGCGCCCGGAGGATTGGCCCCCGGTTTCGGCCCTGCCCTTGTCGGCGGCTTGGTTTGGAGTATCGGCCTTTCGCTCGGAGCAACCACCGGCTACGCCATCAATCCGGCCCGCGATTTTCCTCCGCGCCTCGCCCACGCCTTGCTGCCCATCGCCGGAAAAGGCGGCTCCGATTGGAGCTACTCCCCAATCCCCATCTTCGGCCCCATCTGCGGAGCCGTTATCGCTGCACTCTTTATCAACTGGTCGGGAATGGCGTAAACGGTTACTCGTCACCGAACGGGACTACAAGGCAGAACTGATAGTGGCAATTAAGACCACAAAAAATCCAGCCTCGGCCACATCATCGAAAGCAGCGGCAACGCATTCGCGGACCTCGGCGTTGTTAATCCCGAACAAGAATTGCTGAAGGCTAAATTGCTTTTGCAGGTTCATCGGACCATTAAGGAGCACAAATTAATACAGTTCCTAACGGCACTCGGCCACGATGTTGAAATTGCCGTCACGTTATCGCGCCACAAGCGCGGCGAGATGTCCGTTACCATTCATGAAGGTCAGGTCGGGATGCAGATAACTTTCTACAGCCAGCCTCGTCTCCGCGCAATGCGAGCCGCTTCCACCCGATTCGCTGCTCCCAGTTTGCTCATCGCCTCCGATAAGTAATTGCGAACTGTTCCTTCCGAAAGCCGCAGCTTGACGGCGATCTCGCTACTGGCTGCCCCATCTCCTGCCAGACGCAGCACTTGCCGCTCCCGGTCGGTTAAAGGGTCCGGCTCGCTCCAAGCCTCCGCCGCCAGTTCCGGATCAACCACGCGCAATCCTCCATGAACCCGGCGCACCGCATCCGCCAGTTCCTTCGCCGGTCTATCTTTCAACACATAGCCGCGCGCCCCGGCGTTCATGGCCCGGCGAAAGTATCCGGCCCGTGCAAAGGTCGTCAACACGATCACGCGGGTTCGCAGTCCGCGTGACTGAATTTCAGCTGCCAGTTCCAGCCCTGTCATTTCCGGCATTTCGATATCAGTAATCAGCACATCCGGATCAGTCGCCAGCACGGAAGCCAAAGCCTCGCGCCCGTTCCGAACCTGTGCCAGTACGCGAATGTCGTCGTCTATCTCCAGAAGCGCCGCCAACGCGCCCAGAACCATGGCCTGATCTTCCGCGATCACGACGCGAATGATACTCATGCAATGGCTTCCTGCTGTCTGTGGAACGAAGGAAGCGTTGCCGTAAGTCGCATGCCCCGGGACCCGTCGCGCTCCAGTGCGCCGCCCAGCGCTTCCAACCGTTCGCGCATTCCGCGCAAACCGTTGCCTTCCGCTGGAGTTCCACCGCGCCCGTTATCCGTAATTTCCAGCCGGTACTGACCGGCGCTTTGTTCAAGCCGCAACCGGCAAACTTTGGCGTCCGAGTGCCGCACCACGTTCGTGACCGCTTCCCGCATTACCAGCGCCAGCACCGTTTCCTGAGCAGGCGACAGTTCCCGTGAACTCAATCCGTTCTGCGGCGTTTCACATTCGGTTCGTATCCCCGCCGTCTCCAATATAGATCGCGCCTTGGCAAACTCTTCCGCTAAACTGCCCGCCCGGTATCCCCGAACCGCTTGCCGCACCTCAGCGAGCGCTTCCCGCGCAATCTGTTCCACCTCTCCGATCTCCGCTCGAGCTCGAACGCTGTCCCGGTCAAACAGCCGCGATGCCAGTTCCGCCTTCAAAATAATCACCGAAAGCGTGTGCCCTAGAACGTCATGCAGATCCCGCGCAATGCGTTCCCGTTCCGCCACTTTGGCAAGATGCTCGACTTCCTCCTGCGCCAGACGCAACTTTGCATTGGCGCGCCTTTCCTGAGCTTCATGAATGTTCGCAACTCCAATTCCCGCACCCAGAACCATCGTGAAAACCCAAGACCACGGCGTTATATGCAGAAACCAGCCCTGCGCGGCAATGCCGATTTCCAGGAATCCCAAAACAGCCAGTGCGCCTCGGGGCGGGAATGCAAACCCACATAGTACAGCAGCGTATATAAAGAAGCAGGAAGCACCGGCGTTAAACGGATAGTTTGCAAACCCGAGCGCTGCTATACCGAAAACACGGTAAGACACAAAGCGATGCTCAAACCACCAGACCGACAAATAAAGAACTAGGAACACCGCAGCCGAAAGGAAAGTGAAAGCCCACATCCTCCAGCCAGCGCCGCCAAAAGCTGGCTGGATGAATAAAAAACCCAGATAGAACAAATAGAAAAACGGCGACCATTTTTCCTTCTCGCTCAGGGATCGAAAGCGCCGCATACTCTTTTTTTAAGCTACGCTGTTTGTGCGCCGGTAAGCCAGACGCGCCAACCCGAGAAACAATAGGGTGAAACCCGCGAGCGCTTCCCAGTAAATCCAATAGCTGCCGGAACTATGGCCCCCAATGACAGAAAGAGCAAGCTGATTCAGATGGTACGGCGGCAGAAAAGGCGCTGCATGCTGCACTGCTTTAGGAAGCATTTCCAGTGGCATCCACAACCCTGAGCAGAATGATAACGGCAAATAGATCATGTTCAGAAACGAGGGTGCAGAACTGGCCGGAGCCAGGCAGCCGAGGAAAGATCCCAGCGCCGCAAACGGAATCGCGCCAACGACCAGCGTCGCCGCCAGTTGCAAAAGACGGCTGGGGGAAAGCTGGACATGCCCAAACCCTAAACCTAGAGCGAACAGCAAAATCACCAGCACGACGCTGAAAGCCAAGCAAGTTGCCACCTTCGCGGCAAAATACGCCCCCGGCGGCATGGGGCTTGCCTGTTTCAACTCCAGCCACCCTTGTCCCCGTTCCATGGCCAGCGCCACGCCAAACCCGAACAGGCAAACGCCTACAACTCCAAACGTGCCGTAAGCCGCCAGCAGATAAGTAGGAACGCGCAAACCTAATACGTGACCGCCGGGCAGAGCCAATCCATACAAGATGTAAAACATCAGCGGAAAACCGAGCGTCGCCACTGTAAAATTGCGCACCCGCAACCGTTTCAAAAACTCATATTTCGCTTCTTTCCAGTAAATGGTCGTTGTCATGCAATTGCTCCTTCGTTTTCGGTTAATGCCAGAAATGCTTCTTCTAATGACGAACTCTTTTTCACTTCAGACGGCGTGCCGTTAGCGATTACGCGCCCGTTGTTGATCACAGCAACGTGGCTTGCCAGCGCATCCGCTTCTTCCAGGTAATGCGTGGTCAACAGAATGCTTTTGCCGCGAGAAAGCAGCGTGCGAATCTGCCCCCACAAGGTGCGCCGCGCCGCCACATCCAGTCCGACGGTTGGCTCATCCAGAAACAGCAGGTCCGGGTCACCGCAAATCGCCAGCGCAAACAGAACGCGCTGCTTCTGGCCGCCGGACAGTTCCCCGAAGAAACGCTTTTCGATTCCCCCCAAGCCCGCTGCATGGACAATCTCCGCCATCGGCAGCGGGTGCGGATAATACGACGAGAACAGGTCAATGTGCTCGCGAACGCGCATCGTTTCGGGAACGCGAGCGACTTGCAGCATGGTTCCCGTGCGCTGCCGACCTTCCGCCTTGCGTGGGTCCTGGCCGAATACTCGAACGGTCCCGGCATCCGGCTTCAGCAATCCCAGCATCAGCTTCACGGCGGTTGTCTTGCCGGCCCCGTTCGGCCCGAGCAAAGCCAACAGTTCGCCTCTTCTGACGCTCAGATCAACCCCGTCGAGCGCCCGGTGCGAACCATAATTTTTCGTGACACCGGAAAGAACTGCTGCCTCCTCCTGTCCGGCTAAAACAGATTTCATATTGCCCTCCTGTCCCTATATTGCTGTGAACAGAGAACGGGCGTTAGTGAAGAAGATCAGGAAAATGGTGTGACAAATGTCACCTGAATTCGTTAGAAGCTTTCGAGCAGAACGGCCAAATCTGCTCTATTCTTAGAAGGACAACGGCGTTATCCCGTGTGTCTCGCTTCATAATCGAGTAGGACCACATGAAATCTCTTTTTTGCCTTTTGCCCCTCTGCGCAACAATTGCGGTAGCGGCGGATATATTGAGCTTTGATGCGGCCAATCCGAAGACAGCGGGAATGAACGCGCAACGGCTCGCCCAGATTCCGATCCGCATGCAGGAATATGTGGACGCGGGCACCACAGCGGGGATCGTGACGGTTCTGGCGCGGCACGGGCGCATCGTCAGCTTCGCAGCCGTCGGTTATGCGGATTGGGAAAACAAAAGGCCAATGCGCAAGGATACGATGTTCCGCATTGCTTCCCTGACAAAACCCATCACTTGCGCGGGCATCATGGTTCTGGCAGACGAAGGGCGGCTGGCCCTGACCGATCCGGTCGAAAAGTTTCTGCCTGAGTACAAAGGCTTACGGCTGAACCCATGCGGCAAACGGTCCGGTTATAACTGCTCCACGATAACCCCGGCGCGGCCCATCAATGTGGAAGACCTGATGACGCACACTTCCGGCTTGCCCGCATCGGCGGACCCAAGCGGAGCAACGGCGCAAACTTTGGCGGAACGGGTGGAGAAAGGCGCGAAGTCCGAACTTTTATTCGAGCCTGGAACGAATTGGAATTACAGCAACATCGGCTTCGACATTCTGGGGCGCATCATTGAAGTGGTCTCGCATCAGCCGTTCGACCGTTTTCTGCAAGAGCGCATCTTTGACCCTCTCGGCATGAAAGACACTTACTTTTTTGTCCCGGCGGAAAAGCAAAGCCGCATTGCATCGCTTTATAACTGTAGCGGCAGCGGATGCAAGCCGGTCGAAGCCGAATGGGGATCGCAGCATCGCGCGAAAATTCCCTCTCCCGCCGGAGGGCTGGTGAGCACGGCGGAAGATATCCTTCGCTTCAATGAAATGATACGGGAGGGAGGAACGCTCGAAGGAAAGCGTGTTTTATCAAAGGCCGCGACGCAATTAATGACCATGTCCCATACCGGCGATCTCAAAGCCGGGTGGGCGCCCGGAGTGGGGCATGGCTACGGATACGAAGTGGTGCGCGAACCCGCCGGCATGTTTCGTTACAACTCCCTCGGAACCTTTGTCAAAGGCGGAGCTTACCGGACCTATGAGTGGGTGGACACTGAGAAGGGCCTTAGCGGTGTTTTCCTGATGCAGCGCACCAACGGTGCCGGAGACACAACGGACGAGATCAACAGCTTTATCGCCATGAGCGCTGCAGCTATCGAGGAGTAAAAGTGCAGAAAGTTTCGTTAGCGGACAAGCTCAGCACCTTTGCTGAACACTGGAGTCCCAAGATTGTGGGCGAACTGAACGGCCAGCATGTCAAGGTCGTCAAGTTCTGCGGCGACTTCGTTTGGCATCACCACGAATACGAAGACGAGATGTTTCTGGTTCTCCGGGGCAGTTTTCGCATGGACTACCGCGAGGCATCCGGCGTCGAGCATTCTTTGCAAATAGCAGCGGGTGAATTTGCCATCGTGCCGCGCGGCGTCGAACACCGCCCTTCTGCCGCCGAGGAAGTCCACGTCATGCTGTTCGAACCGGCGGGAACACTCAACACAGGCAACGTGCGGTCAACTCTAACGGTTGGAAGGCCCGCCGCCATTTAACAGTTTGCAATGCCGCACTTACTGGAGGTAGTCACAACATTATGCGCAGCTCTGCTTGCAGGCAATGAGTTCTCCGTTGCTGTCTTCTTTCACCCGATGCTCGCCGGGCTTCCTGATAGTGTTCACGCCACCGCTGCAAAGGCGCTGGCCCGTTTATTTGGCCGAGTCATGCCCTTTGCGTACGCCCTGGTCCTTATCCTGACGGCGCTGGAAGCGCTGCTGTATCGTCCCTTGCTGCAAACTCCCGACCTGTTTTTCCTGATCTCGGCAACGCTATGGGCTTTATCGATCATCTACACCATTCTTGGCCCAGTTCCGATCAACAATCGCGTTGCCTCGTGGGATCTGGACCATCTGCCCGAGAACTGGCGTCATGACCGCAAACGGTGGGACCAACTGCATCGTATTCGCGTCGTCCTGCTTCTGATCGCCTTTGTGCTTCAAGTGTTGGGCGTGCTACAGCCGTAATGTGCTGCCCAATCAACAAAGCTTTCCCTGATTATTCCACTCGCAAAGCCTGAATGGGATCGATAGCGGCAGCGCGCACTGCGGGAATCCAGATCGAAAGTAGGGCAACCAAGCACAAGATGACCGGAGCAGCCACGAGCGTCCATGGATCGTAGGGACTGGTTTGATACAGCAGCCGGGACATCCAACTGGTCA
>CAXTWT010000054.1:997-4231 GCA_964247955.1 uncultured Bryobacteraceae bacterium | reverse complement strand
GTCCATGGATCGTAGGGACTGGTTTGATACAGCAGCCGGGACATCCAACTGGTCAGAACGACCGAACAAACCAGCCCAATGGCAGTACCGAGCAGAGCCAGTGTCATGCCCCGCTTCAGAACCAGCTTAAACACATCTGCCTTGCGCGCGCCGAGCGCCATGCGGATGCCGATCTCCGAAATCCGCTGCGACACTGCGTAGCCCAGCACGCCCGCGATGCCCAACGCCGCCAGAATGAGAGCAGCAGCGGCAAACGTTCCGAGCAGGGTTGTGTTGAACTTTTGCGGGTGAGTCGATTCCTGCAAAACACTCTCCATCGTCTTGACATCCGTGATGGGCAACGACCGATCAAGGCGATGCACTTCGCGGTAGATTGCCGAAGTTTCCAGCGCCGGATCAAGAGCGGTGCGAACCACTATCTTTACGGCGCGCCACTCGTTCGTGATGGTGTCCGCCAGCGCGTTATCAGAAACCTGTTCGTAAGGGGTGTACGTTTCGGATTCCGTTCCCTCATTCAAGGCGCTCTGCTTCACGTCGCCTACAACTCCTACAACTGTCATCCAGGAATTCTTGGAATTGTTTTCGCCCCATTTGATGCGCTTGCCGACAGGATTTTCTCCCGGCCAAAAACGGCGGGCCAGCGTTTCGTTCACCAATGCCACCGGAGGCGATCCCTGTACATCGCGCCGGTCAAAGACACGGCCCCGCTTCAAAGGAATCCCCATGGCGGAAAAGAAATCGCCCAGCGGCCAGATATGCGCCACTCTGCGCGGAATGTTCAGCGTGGCCGGGTTCTGCCCATCAATTGAAAACGTCCGATACTCATTGATAGACAGCGGCAGAGAGGTAGTAATCGCAGCGGCCTTCACGCCCGGAACACCGGCAAGCACCGGCTGAAGACGCCGATAAAAATCCCGGACCTGCCCACCGTTCTTGTAGCCCTGCTCCGGCAAGCTGACCGACATAGTGAGAATGTGATCCGGGCGAAAGCCGGGATTTGTCGCGAGAAGTTGTAAAAAGCTCCGCAGCAGCAAGCCCGCACCTACAAGCAGCACCAGGGCAAGCGCAAACTGCGCCGTGACCAGCCCTCCCAGCGTCCTTCCCTGTTTACGGCTGGCTGTATGAGCCCGCCCGCCTTCGCGCAATCCTTCATTCACTTCCGCACCCGATAGCTGCAAAGCGGGAAATAAGCCGAACAGCGCCGCTGTGAGTGCGGAAAGCGCCATCGTAAAGATCAGAATGCGCATGTCACTGTTAACGGCTGCCGTTTCCGGCAGATCAACGGAGCTGAGACGGAGCAGAAATTTCGTAGCCCAGACGGAAAGCAGAAAACCAAGAGCGCCGCCCGCCAAAGCCAAAACCAGGCTCTCGGACAAGATCTGGCGCACCAGATCCGTTCTGCTGGCTCCCAATGCCGCACGTATGGACATTTCCCGCCGACGCGCCGACGCCCGCGCGAGCAGTAGGCTTGCTACATCAGCGCAGCCAATCAACAAAACCAGGCTCACCGCTCCAAACAGAACAATCAGAACCGGTTTGACTTTGCCGATGATGTCGTCGCGAAAGGATACAACTTCAGCATCCAATTGAAAATTGCTGCTGCGCAGATCAGAAGGATACACTTCGTTGAATATGCGCCTGACAACAGCTTTTACGTCCGCTCCCGCCTGCGCCACTGTTACGCCGGGACGCAGCCGGGCGACAACACTATGGTTATACATATTGCCGAAGTTCTGCAATTCGCTTTTGGTGAAGCTGATCGGCACATAAATTTGCGCCGGTTGATTGTTGTAAGCAGGGCCGTGCAGCGGGAACTCCCAACCGTCCGGCATGATACCGACCACGGTGTGAGGCACGCGATCCAGTAAAACTGCTTTGCCGACAATGCTCTTATCACCGCCGAATTGGGAGCGCCACAGCTTTGCGCTCAGGATGGCAACACGCACGCCGTTTCGGTCTTCGGTTTCCGTAAAGTTGCGTCCTATTGCGGGCGAGACGCCGAGAGTCGGCCACAAGGAGGCCGAGATGCGCGACGCCCGCAAGCGCAGGGGCTGATCCGTGCCGGAAAGCTCAAACTCATGATGGCCGTAGATGCCGACCGACTCAAACGAGTGATTCCGGCGCAGCAACTCTTCGTAATCGGGCGCGGAAAACACGATAGGGCCGGAAACGATTTGCGCCAATACTTCGTAAACAGCCACCAAGCGATCCGGCTGCTGGAACGGCAAAGGACGAAGCAGAACCGAATCCACCAAGCTGAAGATGGCGGTGTTCGCGCCGATGCACAGCGCCAACGCCGCAATCACTATCGAACTGAAGACAGGCCGTTTCCGAAGAGAACGAAACGCATAAACCAGATCCCGGTACGTTTGCATGCCATGTAGGAATGCACGTAAATGCCCACTGTAAGCTGCAATAGAATGATTGACTTACCGAGCGCTACTGTTCGAATTTGGGACAATCGTGTCGCAAATGAAAGCAGAATCAGCATTACGGTTTTCTCTTGATTACTATCAACACGCCCAACGCTGCTCCGAAGAGCGTGAACGTTCCAGGCTCCGGCACTGCTTCCACGGCAACAGGCGTCACGCCGTCAGCTTCAAATAAGCGAAATTGAAATTGCAGGTTAGCGTATCCGTAACCGGCGTTAAGCGGGTTAGGAGGATCGGCTGCCGCAGAGCCTGAATAGCTGAAGTTAAATGCTTGGCCCAAAGTGAATGGATAGTGTTGCAAACTGACGGGAAGCACATAACCAGGCAAGCTATGGAAGCCATTGGGCCAAAAGACGCAATCAGCCCCATTGGGACTGGCGCCGGCACCAAAGCAACTAACTGCAATAGACTCAAATGAAAGGTCCAAACTGCCGGTGCTGCCACGGAAGTCACCGGCGCTGCCGCCCGTTGCGCTAACTTGCACAAAACCGGAACGCACACTTCCTGTCGTGAAAAGCGTTTCGTTCACTGATACTTGAGAGCTCGCACTGCTATAGAGGAACGGTGCGGAGAACGGTGGGGCAGTACCGACAGTCGCAATTGCGCGTTGATCCACTAACAAAGAAGAGAAACTGTTTGGGTTGCCAGCTAACGAAAAGCTGGCGCTGGCTGTGGCGCTTGCGACGGCAGGACTTCCAAAAGGCTCCTGATCAGGGCCTTGCAACGAGCAACTGCTAGGATCTGTAATCGTTGACTGAGGACCGCCAAATGAAGTATCAACGGTGCAAGTAACGCTGGTGAC
>CAXTWT010000054.1:0-935 GCA_964247955.1 uncultured Bryobacteraceae bacterium | reverse complement strand
AAGGCAACGCCCAGCAGTGTCAAGCTGCCCGGCTCCGGCACCGCTTCTACGGCCACGGGTGTCACACTGTCAGCTTCGAAAAACCGGAACTGAAACTGCACGGAAGCGTCTGCACCGCTCTCGTAGTTTGGAAAACTGGCGTTTCCCGCACTACCTGAATAGCTTAGGTTAAATGCTTGGCCTAGAGTGAAGGGATAATAACCGGTGAGTGGATTTCCATAAGGAGGAAGCACATAACCGGGCACAGTGTGTTCACCGTTGGGCCAAAGAATGCAAGTAGTCGCAAAAGCGCTTGCATCCAAACAACTCATCGCAATGGGCCCGAGTGAAAGGTCCAAACTGCTGCTGCTACCACGAAAATCAGGGGTCCTACTGCCGGATACGTTTACCTGCACGAAACCGGAACGCGCGCTTCCTGTTGTAAAAAGCGCTTCATTCACGGACACTTGAGACGCCGCAGAGCTGTCTACCCATTGGTAGTTACTATCGTAATCGCGCCCCGCATCCGCCTCCTGGCTTGCTGATAATGAAGAGAAGCTATTTGAATTAGAAACAAGCGAGAAGCTGGCGTTGGCTGTAGCCCTGGCGATGGCATAGTTTTGAACGGAAGGATTGGGATCCGGCAATGAGCAACTGCTAGGATCTGTGACAGTTGAACTAGGAACGATCTGTGTACCGTTAATCGTACAAGAAACGCTTGTGACTATATCGGCGGACAGGATTGGCCCTGCTGCCAAAAAAGCGGCAAAAAGTAAAACTCTTCTCATGTAACGCCTCCGAAACGTTAATTTATGTAAACACGATTTATTGGGGAAAGCAGCCCCCAAATCAGTACTTTCGGTACTGAATAGCCCACTTTTATAGCTTTATATTGGCTTGATAATGTCTGTAGCACCAGCGTGCTAAGAGGAAAAGCAGAAGACAACCGCCGCCCA
>CAXTWT010000053.1:8064-19423 GCA_964247955.1 uncultured Bryobacteraceae bacterium | reverse complement strand
GCCCAGGCAGACAACAACATTGACCAACTGAGCTTGCGCCAAGTCGAGTTGGAAAACCAAAGAAGCAACAATCAGATTGCGGTGGATGTTTCCAATCAGGTGATCGGACTGCAACAGGCGCGTGTGCGGTATCAGGCGGCAATCAAAAATCGCGTCCTTTCGCAGCAGCTTCTAGACGCCGAACAGAAAAGGTTTTCCTTAGGTGTATCGACCACCTACAACGTCGTCACGCAGCAGCGCGATTTAACGATAGCCCAGTCGAACGAAGTCGCTTCGCTTGTCGCTTACAGCAACGCCCGCGTCGCTTTGTACGAAACTCTCGGCACCATCCTCGAGCAGAACGGCATCAGCGTGAAGGAAGCGCTGAACGGGCGCTTGTCGCGTCCCTCCGTGCTGCCCGCCGTCTTGCCGGATAAGCCTTAACAGTACGCGTAGAACCACTTAGGCTTCCGAATCTTCATGGTGGTTTCGGCTTGGCTGGGTAAAAAATTCGCTGGGCGCGGCTCCACTGATTCAAAATCGCTGTATTTTGAGGCTTTTTGGATTTGGCATAGCAGATGCAATAAAGAAAAGCGTAAAAAGATCCGCTCAGGGAAAATGGTTGCTCCGCATCCAACACCCCACAGTAAGTAACCACGCCAACAAAATTCCCTCAATAGCCCTACAGAAAAGCCCACCCAACCAATTCCCTGAGCAATAATCTTCGGGCAGCGGCTTTCTCCTAATGCAACTCCATTCATACTGACAGAAGAGTTCTTATGAGTGAACTTGTGCGCCTTTCCCAATACGGCGATGTAGCAGTCATTACGATTAACAACCCTCCGGTGAATGCAATCAGTCCCGGCGTTCCGGAAGGAATTGCGACGGCGGTTCTCGCAGCCGTGGAGAACCCGGCAACCAGGGCCATTGTGATGATCGGCGCCGGATCGACGTTTATCGCCGGAGCGGATATTCGAGAGTTCAGCAAGATTGTTTCCGGTGAAGCGCCGCCGCTCGATTTCCTGCCTTTTTTGCAGACAATCGAAGACTCGCCCAAGCCGGTGATTATGGCGATGAATGGAAACGCTTTCGGCGCGGGCTTGGAAACCGCGATGGCCGGGCATTATCGCGTGATTGCTCCTGGGGCTCAGGTAGGGCAGCCGGAAGCGAAGCTGGGCCTGATTCCGGGCGCAGCGGGCACGCAGCGCCTGCCTCGGCTGGCAGGTCCGTTAAAGGCTGCGGAGATGTGCGCTTTCGGGGAGCCGGTGAAAGCTCCGGAAGCGGTTGCGCTCGGCATTGTCAACCGGATGGTGGAAGGAGATCTGCTCGAAGGCGCTCTGGCGTTTGCGCGCGAAGTGGCTGGTCAGCCCATCCCGAAAACTCGCGAGCGCTCCCTCCAGTTTAGCGATGCCGACCGAGGCGCGTTCGAAGCGCTTCGCGAACGAGTTCGGCAGGCGAAACGCGGTTACGAAACTCCGCTGATTGCCATTGATGCTGTGGAAGCGGCTACGCGGTTGCCTTTCGACGAAGGATGCCGCCGGGAAGCGGAGTTGTTTCATCAGTGCCTGCACTCCACGGAGTCGAAGGCGTTAATTCACCTTTTCTTTGGCGAGCGCACGGTTGCGAAGATTCCGAGTCTTTCCAAAACGGCGAAGCCGCTGGAGATTCGCCGCGCTGCGGTGGTTGGCGCAGGAACCATGGGAACCGGGATTGCCATGAACTTTGCCAATGCGGGCATTCCGGTAATCTTGAAGGAAGTATCTCCCGAAGCGTTGCAGCGCGGCATGGCGAATGTGCGGAAGAACTACGAGCGGACAGCGACTAAAGGACGCTTGACGCAAGCGGCCCTGGAGGAGCGGATGGCGCTGATTACGCCGCAGCTTGACTATGCCGGATTTGACGAAGTGGATGCCGTTGTAGAAGCGGTGTTCGAGGACATGGCGGCGAAACAAAGCACGTTTGCGGAACTGAATGGAGTGACAAAGCAGTCGTGCCTGCTGTTTTCCAACACATCCAGTCTCAATCTCGATGACATTGCCTCGGCAACGCAGCGGCCTCAACAAGTAGCAGGCATGCACTTTTTCAGTCCCGCCAACGTGATGCGCCTGCTCGAAGTGGTGCGCGGCAAGGAAACCAGCGACGAAGCCGTCCTTACCGCCATGGCTCTGGGAAAGCGAATGGGCAAGATTGCGGTGCTGGCTCGCAACAGCCCCGGTTTTATTGGGAACCGGGTTTTCCGGCCCTATTTGCGAGAGGCGCGTTTTCTGGCGGAAGAAGGGGCTACGGTCGAAGACATCAACCAAGCTCTTTATGATTTTGGAATGGCGATGGGACCGCTGGCGGTGGATGATCTTACCGGCATCGATGTGTCCTGGCATATTGAAGGGGAGTTCCGACGCGGTGAGGAACCGAGCATTCGAAAACCGCTGGCGCTCCAGGCTCTTTACGAAGCGGGCCGTTACGGCCAAAAGAACGGCGCGGGGTGGTCCCGGTACGATGAAGGGCGCAAACCGGCTCCTGATCCTGACACTGCGGCTTTACTGGAGAAAGTTGCCCATGAAGCAGGAATCGAGCGTCGAAATGTTCAGCCGGAGGAGATTGTCCAGCGCTGCCTGTGCGCGCTCATTAATGAAGGCGCGCGGGTTTTACAGGAAGGCGTGGCGCTGCGTCCGGTTGATATTGACATTGCCTTCGTCCACGGCTACGGATTCCCAGCTTGGCGCGGCGGCCCAATGTTTTACGCCGATACGGTCGGACCCGAAAATATCCTGGCCCGCATCAAAGAGTTCGGAAAGCAGTTCGGCTCCGACCTGTGGCGACCGGCCTCGCTGCTGGAGGAACTGGCCCGGTCCCGAAAAACTTTTGGCAATCTGAATGAAAGAGGCAATTAAATTATGACAGCCGAAGAGTATGTCGAAGCAAAAGCCTCAGTAGAAGCTTTCGAAGCAGATTACGTCGATGGAATACCACCCATGCCGGTAGGCGGAAGGCACTCCTTTTTGGTGTCTCACATTACAGAGTTGCTGCAAAGCAAAATTCGTGAACGGAATCAATATGAGCTTTATTATGTTCTCGTCGGCGAGGTAGGCATCCGTTTTGAAAAGCCTTACGGAGCCGATATTGCGGTATTTCAGCGAAAACAGTTCCCTCAAGGGCTACCGGTTGGATTCATTAAAGATGCTGTTCCGCAACTGATCGTGGAAATAGTGTCTACCTATGACACTGTTCTGGAAGTAGAAAAGAAAATCATGGCATATGGGAAGGCTGGCGTGGGCGAGTTCTGGTTTGTTAAAGATGAACTGAATGCAATTGACCTGTACCGCTCCGGTTCAGCGTCCATCCGGCTTGGGCTGGACGATCTGCTTATCTCTGACCTGGGCTTTACGCTGGCAGTAAAAGAGATTCTGGATCGATAAACAGAAGTCCTTCACAGTACTGATAGTCATGCCTATATCAAATAAATGATTGACTTTGGGAGAGTTGTTGTTTTATTGTGACGATTCGGTGTCGCGGCTGCAAAGCTTCGGAATTACACCTTTGGCTGTCTATGGCTCGACGCGGAAGCAGCGGAATGGATAAGACTCAAGAGACACTGGAATCAACCTTAGAAAGCGTTGACAAGGCCGAGGAACTCGCATTGCGGGAGGCTCAAAGGCTGGGCCTTGACGAAGACAGCCAGCAACAGTTCGGCATGGCGGTCCGCGAGTGCATGGTGAATGCCGTTGTCCATGGCAATCGTTACAACAGCCACAAAAAGGTTCATTTTTCGCTTGAACTGTCTGAAGAACAGCTGATTATTACGATTGGCGATGAGGGCACGGGCTTTGATTTTAAGTCGCTTCCCGACCCGCTTGCTCCTGAAAATCTTTTGCGTCAGTCTGGCCGTGGTTTTTTGCTGATGCAAGCGTTTGCCGATGAATTCGACCTGCACAACCGGCCGGGCGGAGGGACCGAAGTGCGGCTGGTAAAGAACCGGCCTCAGTCCTAGTGGGAGCTATCATGCACGAAGGAGGCAGAAGTGAGTGTTAAATTGACGTCCCGCCAAGTGGGCGATGTTACCGTTATGGATGCGTCTGGGCGAATTACCTTAGGGGAAGGCGCCAGCACTTTTCGTGAAAAGATCCGTGAACTGGTTAACAACAATAGTAAAAAGATCCTGTTAAATCTAGGTGATGTTACTTATATCGATAGCTCCGGCATTGGAGAGCTGGTTTCCGGATTTACTACGGTGACCAACAGCGGGGGACAACTCAAGCTGGTAGGCTTATCGAAACGGGTTAAGGACCTGCTGCAGATCACCAAGCTGTATACCGTTTTCGAGGCTTTCGATGATGAAGCGCAAGCGGTCCGTAGTTTTGCCTGAGTTTTAGATTAGCATTATTTAGTTGTTTTACACCGATTGAGAAAAGTAGGGGTTGGCATGCACTTATTCGACAAGCGTGTCAACCTCTACCTTCACTCATATAACGCGTGGGCTTGGTTCCCATTCCGCCTTACTGCCATCCTCCGAGACGCAAGTCGCCGAAATTGTATTGGCTGACGAATTAACGCTCGTGCGTGAGGGTTTGACGGCTTTATGCAATTCACTCGGCGGTTTTCACGTGGTCTCCCAAGTGGGCACTGCCGAAAAAGCTCTCGCCGAAATTCAACGGCTGGAACCCGCCATTGCCTTGCTCGACCTCGGCTTGTCCGATTTGGCAGTAACCGAGGTGATCCGCCGCGTTCGCGAAGCGGGGTTGCGCACCCGCTGCGCGGTTCTTTCCACCCGCAAGGACCGCAAGACGGTTTTGGAAGTGTTGCGAACCGGCGCATGCGGATATGTCTTGAAGACCTCCACATCCGAGCAGATGGCCGATGCTCTGAACCAGTTCACGCAAGGCGGCATCTATGTTTCGCCGCAGATCGAAGTGATGTCGCTATTTGGGGAATCCGGGGGCAGGAACGAAGACGACCCGCTGGAATCCTTGAGCAGCCGGGAATTCCAGGTATTCTCCTTGTTGATTGAAGGTGTTCGCGCAAAAGAGATTGCCGCTCGCCTGTCGTTAAGCCCGAAGACGGTGGATACATACCGCTCCAGCTTGATGCGCAAGCTCGATATCCACGATGTTGCCGGTTTAGTCAAGTTCGCTATCAAGCGCGATTTGGCCGATTTCGTCCGCTAGCGCTTCGCTTCTTGGGAAGCCTGTTTCCTTTCCGTTCAATATGTTACGCTACAGATTGCTTCCCCAGTAGAAAGGCTGTAGTTTGTTTTGACTCGCCAGGAATTAAAGGATTCGGTTCAGCACGATCAGTTTACCGATACAGTTTCAAATGTTGTTAACTATACTTTTGCCGACCGGCAAAGGCTGATCCGCTGGGCAATCATCGCCGGAGCAGTTCTGTTGCTTGTTGGAGCAGCGATCTGGTTTTCGTCGTATCGCCGTTCGGTTCGTCAGGAAGATCTGGAATCAGCCTTCGCCGTGCTGAACGCGCCGGTGGGCGCGAGCGATACGTCGGGAAAGAGTTTTCCCATCTCGGAGGCGAAGACGAAAGCTTCGATGAAGGCGCTCGCCGATGTCGTTTCTAAGGATGGCGGAACGCGCGAGGGTCTGATTGCTCAATACTACCTGGGCGCTCTGAAAGCGCAAAACGGGGACCCGAAAGGCGCGGAGTCCGACTTGAGCGCGGTCGCTAATGCCAGCAGCGAGTGCGCCCCGCTTGCCAAGATCGCACTGGCTCAGCTTTACACGGGCCAGAACAGATCCGCTGACGCGCAAAAACTGCTCCGCGAAGTGGTGAATAACCCGACAGATCTGGTTTCGAGGGCGCAGGCCCAAGTGTTGCTTGCGCAGAGTTTGCAATCAAGCAATCCGCAGGAAGCCAAGAAGATTGTGCAATCCTTAAGAACGCCGAATCAGAGTCCCGCTGTTACGCGTGCTCTTGAGCAAATTTCCTCGCAGACTCCCAAGTAATCCGACGGTTTCATGCTGGGCCGACTCCGTTTAGGTTCGGAAAACCTTCGTGGACGGAAGTTTCCCGAACCAATCCATCCGTATCGCAACGATTTCCAGCGTGACCGGGATCGTGTCATTCATTCACGGGCGTTCCGGCGGCTGGAAGGCAAAACGCAAGTGTTTGCCGCCGGTCTTCACGACCACTTCCGCAATCGTCTGACGCACACAATTGAAGTTTCGCAAGTGGCCCGCACTGTCGCGGTTGCTTTGGAATTAAACGAGGAGTATACCGAGACGCTGGCGCTGGCTCACGATCTGGGGCATCCGCCTTTCGCGCATGTCGGCGAAAAAGAATTAAACCGGCAGATGGAGCGGTTCGGCAGTTCCTTTGAGCATAATCGGCAGGCGCTTCGGATTGTGGATCGGCTGGAGCAAAGATACGCCCGGTTTGACGGCTTGAACCTGACTTTCGAGGTTCGTGAAGGCATTATCAAGCATTCACGCGAAGTCGGTACAGATGCCGAACCGGAGTTGCAGGAGTTGCTGCCGGGCAAGCGTCCGCCGATAGAGGCGCAACTGCTCGATCTTGCCGACGAGATTGCTTACAACACTGCCGATATCGATGATGCTTTCTCCGGCGGCCTATTTTCCATTGAGCAGATTGCCGAAGCGGTTCCGGCTTTTGCCGAACTGGCGGAGGCTGTGGACACGCAGTTTCCCGGCGCTCCGGAGCGCATCCGGTTTTGGGAGATACAACGGCACATTGTGAATCTGCTGGTAGGCGGACTGGTGAACGGAACAGTGGGAGCGGCTGAGACGGCAGGCGTCCAAAGTGTAGAAGATGTCCGCGATCTCCCGTATCGCTTGGCCCGGCTTACGCCGGAAGCGGCGGAAATCAACCGGCAAATGAAAGGGCTGTTGATAGCCCGCGTTTACTCTTATGCGCAACTGGTGGAGGATCGCAGCGCCGCCGTGGACAAGCTAAGACTCCTGTTTGAATACTTTCACCAGAACCCGGAGCGGGTTGCGCCGACCTATCGCGAACGCCTCAGCGAGGAGCCGGTGCATCGCGTGGTTTGCGATTACGTTGCCGGCATGACGGATGCCTATCTGCTTCGCACCTACCGGGAGTTGCTGGGATAATCCGCTGCTCTCCTTGACATTTTAGGAGAAGATGTGTATTCTTTCCTAGAATGTTTAGGAAAAAAGATAAGCAGGCCGAACTGCTGCAGGGGACCCTTGATCTGCTTGTATTGAAAGCTGTTTCATTGGGCAAATTGCACGGCTACGGCGTGCTGCTGCGGATTGAGCAGATTTCGGGCGGAACCCTTTCGATAGAACAAGGCGCGCTTTATCCGGCGCTTTACCGGCTCGAACGCCAGGGTTTGCTGCATACCGAGTGGGGAGTTTCAGAGAATAACCGACGGGCCAAGTACTACACGCTCACGGCAGGGGGACGGTCCCGATTACAGCAGGAACAACAGGGTTGGAATCGGCTTGTCCAGGCCATCGGCACGGCTCTCGCAGCACGGCCACAGGAGATGTAGCATGTTTCGTTTTCTTCACTGGAAATCCTTGTTTCGGCGCAAGCAATTTGAAAGGGAGATGGCAGAGGAGTTTGCCTTTCATCGAGAAAGGCGGGTACAGGATCTTTTGAAGCAGGGCTTCTCGCCGGAAGAAGCGGCGCGCCGCGCGCAATTGGAGTTCGGCGGAACGCAGCGATACAACGAAGAATGCCGCGAGTCTCACCGGGTTCACTGGTTTGATGAGTTGATGCGCGACGTTCGCTACGGCTTCCGAACTCTTTCCAAAAGTCCTGCTTTTGCCGGGACCGCTGTTTTGTCCCTGGCGCTCGGCATTGGGATGAACACGCTGGTGTTCAGCGTATTTGAATCGCTTCTGCTTCGTCCCTTGCCGATTGCGCAACCGGACCGCGTGGTTTTTGTCGAAAACGCCAACGGAGTTTCGCACTCGTTTCCGAACTACCGGGAGTTTCGGGATAACACTGCGGCTTTTAGCGGGCTTGTGGGCTATCGTATTTCACCGATGAATCTGGAGAGTAGCGGAAATCCGCAGAGAGTTTGGGGTTATCTCGTAACGGGCAACTATTTCGATCTGCTCGGCGTTAAGCCCGTTGTTGGAAGATTCTTTCATCAGCAAGACGATCTGCGGGTAGGAGCCAGTCCTTACGCGGTGCTGAGCTATAACACATGGCAGGCGCGCTTTGGGGCTGATCCGCAAATTGCTGGAAAAACCGTCCGCATCAATGGTCTTTCCTACAGCATTCTGGGCGTTGCTCCACGTGAATTCCATGGAACAGAACTGTTCTATTGGCCGGACCTCTGGGTACCTATGACTATGGAACCGCAAATTGAGGTCGGCAACGCATGGCTTGATAACAGGTATGACAGGAACACCTGGATTCTTGGCCGCCTCAAACCAGGAAGAACGCTCCCGCAAGCGGCGACAGACCTTAACCGGATTGCCCATGATCTGGCGCGCCGCTTTCCCGATGTGGATGCGGGTCTGCGGATCAAGCTTTCACTCCTTGGCTTAGTCGGCAGCTTCCTGCGCGGCCCCGTTCGCTTGTTTATGGGAGGGTTGCTGCTGCTGGTTGCGCTCGTGTTGCTGACCGCCTGCTTAAACTTGGCAGGCTTGACCCTGGCGCGCTCCGCAGACCGACAGCGCGAAATGGCAATTCGCTCCTCGATTGGCGCGGATAGAAGCCGGATTATGCGACAGGTTTTAACGGAATCATTGCTGTTATCGACTTTGGGAGGCTGCGTCGGATTAACGCTGACTGTCATGCTTTGTAATCTGTTAAACCGCTGGCATGCTCCCATTGATTTTCCGGTACAATTTGATGTCAGTCCTGATTGGCGCGTATTCTTATTTGCAGCAGCCGCTTCCCTCGCCACCGGCATTCTATTCGGTTTAGGGCCGGCTTTGCAGTTGTCGAAAGCCGATCTCAATGGATTGCTAAAAGGCGGTACAGGGTTGGCGGTTTTCAAGCGCCGGTTTCGCGTGGCGTTCCGTGATCTTTTAGTGATCGCAGAAGTAGCCCTTTGTTTTGTGCTGGTATTTGGGTCGCTTCTTTCCGTTCGCGGGCTTCAGAATACGCTCAGGATGCCGCTTGGGTTTAATCCGGAGGGCGTCACGACAGCAGCTTTCGATCTTGGCTCGGCTGGTTATACCGAAGCGCAAGGCCGGGCTTTTCAGGTTCGGGTTCTCAAAGCAGTCAAAGAGTTGCCGGGAACCCTTTCAGCGGCTTACGCCAACTCGCTCCCTTTGGGAATCGATCAATCGACCACAAAAGTACAGGAAGAAAATCAACCCGTAGAAAGAGGGCACAAAGCAAAACGCGTTAACTTTTACCAGATTTCGCCCGGCTTTCTATCCGCTATCGGCACTCGACTTCTCAGCGGGCGCGATTTTAACGAGCATGACGATGAGCATGCGACACAGGTTGCGATTGTCAACCAAGCGCTTGCCGAGCAGATTCTGCATACCAGTAATCCTGTTGGCAAAACACTCCGGCAAGGTCTAGGAGGACCGCGTATTCAGATCGTCGGGCTGGTTGAGGACGGCAAGTATGTCACCCTAACGGAATCGCCTCAGCCGGTTATCTTCTGGCCTATTTACCAGCGGTATAACTCGACAACAACGCTGACGGTAAGATCTCGCCGTTCTTCTTCCGAAGTTGCCAAACAAATTCGGCAGCTCTTAGCAAAAATGGATAGCCGCTTGCCCCTTTTTGGAGTGGGAAGCCTCGAAAGCACCCTGGGATTTGCGCTTTTCCCTATGCATGCCGCAGCGGTTGCCCTCAGCGCTTTCGGTCTGCTGGCGCTGGTTTTAGCGATCACCGGCATCCATGGGCTGAGCGCGTATGCCGTTTCGCGTCGAACACGCGAGATCGGGATACGCGTCGCTATCGGGGCTCGACCTTGGGAAGTCTTACGGTTTGTGCTTGCCAAAATGGCGGCGCTCGTTTTTCTCGGGCTGGCCATCGGCGCCGTTCTTGCTTTGGCAACCGGACAGCTGCTCGGATCTGTTGTTTATGGTGTTTCACCCCGCAATCCGAGCTTGTTCCTCCTTGTTTTCGCATCATTGCTAGGAACCGCAGCTTTATCCTGCTGGCGTCCGGCCCTGCGTGCCCTACGTACCGACCCCACCAGCGCGCTGCGGTATGAGTAGACAAGCTTAAAGGTATTTGTAGAACTTCGGTCAATCCCGACTAATCGTGCTGGAAAGTTCTGCGGAGCGCACGAAGTATATCTTTTCGATCTGGCGGCAGATTTCAGCAGCCACCCGCTCGGGTTTTTCGTCCTCGTCTAGTTCTACTTCGACTTTGATGTATATATCTACTCGTTGCATCGGCTCTGATTCGATGGTACTGTTCCAGACAGCTCCATTTATGTTATGGTGTGAAAGAAGGATGGCGAGCGGTTCGCCACCCTTCTGTGACTAGGCTAACGGCGTTTCCAACGCAGCTTGATCACGATGGTTGCGAAAATCGAAACCACCTTCACAAAGAGGTCCATACTACCACCTCCTACGGCGAGTAGGAATTGATTGGCCGGAGTCGTGAGCTCCGGCCAATCAATCAGCCGCTCATTGCGCAGCTTCGCAACTGCTTCCGCTTCCTTTCTCATCCTTGCCGTATCTTGATTGTAGTAGACGTTTCATTTTTGAACTGAGCCAAAAGAATGCTAGAACCTGTTTCATGTAAGATCTGCGGCAAGCGGCGAGCTAAGCGTTTTTGTCCGGCAGTCAACGGCGATATCTGCCCCATCTGTTGCGGCACAGAGCGCGAGGTGTCTTTATCATGCCCGCTCGAATGCGAATACTTGCAGGAAGCGCATCGGCATGAAAAGCCGATTGCCGTTTCTGAGAAAGAACTGGCTTATCCTGATATCCAGGTCACTGAGGAATTTATCCGCGAGCAGGAAGAGTTGCTCCTGTTCTGCATTTACTCTCTGGTGCAAGCAGCTTTGCGAACTCCCGGCGCGATTGATACCGACGTAATGACCGCGCTTGAAGCGCTGATTCAAACTCATCGCACGCTCGAATCCGGCTTGGTTTACCAAACTCGCGCGGAAAACACCATTGCCGCCGCTGTGCAGAGTTCTTTTACGGCATCGCTGGCGAACTATCAAAAGATAAGAGCCGAGCGGGAAGCTTTATCGCCGGTTCGCAACGCCGAAATTCTCGCCACGCTTGTTTTCTTGTATCGGGTCGGCCAGCAAAATCAGAATGGCCGTCCTCGGGGCCGCATGTTTCTTGATCTGCTTCGGCACATGACGCCGGAACAGGATCAGGTTGATGAAAGAGCGCCCAGCATCATCTTGTAAACGCGGGGTGCGTTTCAAAGTCGTGAAAAACGCCGTTGCTGGATTGTTTCGATAGCGGTTCTGTGATACTGTCTTCTAGACTTTGGCGCTTTCAGC
>CAXTWT010000053.1:0-7964 GCA_964247955.1 uncultured Bryobacteraceae bacterium | reverse complement strand
CGCGCAGTTTCCCGGCACGACCACGCGGTACATAGGGGCTTCGGATTTGGCGACGATTTACAATTTTAATCCGTTGTTTGCTGCCGGTATTACCGGCAAGGGTCAAACGGTGGTTGTACTGGAAACCTCCAATGTGTATGACACGAGCGAATGGAGTCAATTTCGAAGGTTCTTCGGCTTGCAGCGGCCCTATGTGTATGGCAGCTTCAGCCAGATTCACCCGGCTCTTCCCGGATCGCCTTGCATCGATCCCGGCGTCGCAGGAGCGGCCACCGAAGCAACTCTTGATGCACAATGGGCCAGCGCGGCCGCGCCGGACGCCAGTATTGTGCTGGCGTCTTGTAACAACACGTACAACTTCGGCGGGTTTACCGCATTATTGAATCTGCTGAACGCGTCCGACGCGCCGCCGCCCGTGATGAGCATCAGCTATGGCGAATCGGAAGCGCAGCAAGGATCAAGAAATCTGTTCATTAATGAGCTATACCGGCAGGCCGTGGCGGAAGGCGTGTCGCTTTATGTATCGTCAGGAGACTCGGGGGCGGATAACAACACCCTTGACCGGAGTAATAACCTTGCGATAACCGGCATCAGCGTGAGCGGGTTTGCGTCCACTCCGTACAACGTTGCGGTGGGCGGCACGGATTTTGGAGAAACCTATGCCCAAACGGTAGGAAACTACTGGACCGGCGTTAACACGGCAACATACGGAACCGCAAAGTCGTACATTCCGGAGATTCCGTGGAACAACTCGTGCGCCAGTGAGTTAATCGCTACCTGGTACGGATTTCCGACGACCTATGGCCTGACTGGGTTTTGCAACAGTTCGGCAGCAAGCAGCGCTGGGTATTCTAACGTAATCGCGGGAAGCGGCGGGCCGAGTTCCGTGTATGTCAAACCGAGCTGGCAACGCGTCTTCGGCAATCCGTCAGACGGCCTACGCGACTTGCCGGATATATCCCTGTTTTCGGCGGTTTCCCGAAGCGGAACCTGGGGACACGCCTACATATTCTGCTACTCGGCGCCGGCGGGCACGCCGCCGACGTCCCAACCTTGCTCGCAAGGTTATTTTCACGCCGCTGGCGGCACTTCGTTTGCTTCCCCGATCATGGCGGGCATGCAAGCTTTGATCAACCAGAAAACAGGAGACAGATGGGGCAACCCCAATCCTGTTTACTACAGCTTGGCCAGTAATGAGTATGGTCTCGCCGGAAATGCCTCCTGCGACGCTACGCTCGGCAACGCTGTCTCGCCTAACTGCATTTTCCATGACATCACGCAGGGTGATATCACTGTCATTTGCAAGACGGGCACGCCCAACTGCTTCAGCGGCACGGGCGGCGCTTACGGCGTTCTCTCCACTTCCACCACTTCTTACCAGCCCGCCTACGTCGCGCAGAGCGGATGGGACTTTGCAACGGGAATCGGCTCGGTGAATGCATTCAATCTGGTGATGAACTGGCCCGCAGCGCCTTCAGCTACTAGCGCCAAAGCCGCGCCCGAAAGTTCCGGCCAGTAATCGGCAGCAATGGAGAATTTCTACTTATGAACAAACTGACATTGTTAGGTTTTGTTGTACTCTGCGCGCTCTGTGGAGGGGCGAAAGTGAATGCGGACCCGTGCGACACGGCGGCAAACGCAGTCCGCAATTGCGGCTTCGAAACTGGTGACTTAACTTCCTGGACCGGCATTCCGGTAAATGAAACCGGCAATTGGTTTGGGGTCGATCAATTTGACGCCTTAACAGGCGCATATGGAGCCTACATCGGCGGATTTGGATCATATGCCGCCGGCGATAGTAACTTCGGCTTTCTTTATCAAGTTCCGACGCTTACGATCGGAACCACCTATACGCTGAGTTACGACTTAGCGCATAATACTCTGTCCAACCCTACTGCCAAATCTGACAACTTCTTTGATGTAAGACTGTTCGGCTCTTTGGTTCCCAGTTTGCAGGTGCTCAATACGGGTAATCAGAGCTTGACGCCATACAGATACACCTTTGTCGCGCCTGTAAGCTCAACGCTTCTGTCGTTTACAGCCGAAGACGCAAACTTCTTTTTTTCGCTTGATAACGTATCGCTTGCTCCCGTGCCCGAACCCGCGAGCTTTCTCCTGGCAGCACTGGCAGTAGGTGGGCTATTCTTTCTCCGACAACGCTGCAAAGCCGCATAGCAACAGTTCTGTAAACTATAAGTTCTGGCTGGAAGAATTGAGGGGGTCAGAGAAGTTTCGGCTGTTCAGTCTGGCCGAGATGGAGAAGCCGGGCGTGCGGCCCGGCCCCTCGATACCACATCCGGCTAGGAGGTGGTTCTTATGACCATCATTGTACGAGTGGTGCTTCACCTCGTAGGTCGCCTATACCTCCATATTAGGTGGACACGAAAGTAACCCACGAATGGGGTGCGGTGTTGACAGCACCGCACCCCACGTACATAGTATACGCCCTTTTGCAAGCCCCATGTGCCAGTATGAGATTTAGGAGATGTTGAAAGCTAAACTGCTTGGGCAGCGGGAACTTGCGCCGGAAGTGCATCATTTTGATTTCGAGGTGCCGGATGTTGACACGTTTCCTTTTGCTCCGGGCCAATTTGTTTCGATTGTCAAAGAGATCGAAGGCAAGGAGATTACCCGCGCTTACTCCATCGCTTCGCCCCGTGACGGCAACCGCTTTGCCTTGTGCCTGAACCGGGTTCAAGACGGCATGATTTCGCCGCATTTATTTTCCTTGCAGCCGGGCGATACGATTGAGGTTCAGGAGCCGCTCGGTTATTTCACGCTGCGCCATCCGGGTCATCGCATCGTGTTTGTAGCGACAGGCACGGGCGTTGCGCCTTTCCGGTCCATGCTTCTTCATCATCTGCCCAGCACGCAGCCGGAAGTAACTTTGTTGTTTGGAGCGCGCTACCCGCAAGGGCTGCTTTACCAAGATGAGTTTCAGGCGCTGACACAGCAATATCCGACGTTCCGGTTTTTGCCGACGGTTACGCGCCCCGACGAAAACTGGCGCGGCAGAACCGGACGCGTGCCGGCGCACCTCGAGGAAGCGCTGGCGCTGCGGACGCCGGATGAGTTGAGCACGATGGATGTCTACATCTGCGGGCTGCGGGAAATGGTTGACGACGTTCGCAAGGAATTGAAAGCGCTAGGCTTTGACCGCAAACAGATCATCTACGAAAAATACGATTAAACAACCACGCGGGTAATCTGCGTGTGCGGATAAATCTCTTTGGTTTGATCCAGGCTGGCGAGCGTAATTCCCGGCAATTTAGCGGAAGCGGTTCCCGCCGCAACGCCCCAACGCAGCGCTTCGCTGAACGGCTCGCCTTTTTCCAGAGCCCAGACGATCACTGCTGACATGGCGTCTCCAGCTCCAATGGGAGACACAGATTCGATGGGCGGCGGCACCACTTCCAAAACACCTTCGCTGGAAGTGGCGGCAATCGCGCCACGGCTGCCCAACGAAAGCACCACTGATTTCGGCCCCATCATCTTGATGCGTTGCACAGCATCAATAATTTGCGAGCGTGTGATCAAAGCACTATTGAGCAAACGTTCGGCTTCTGATTGGTTCGGCTTGACAATCGTCGGCTTGGCTTCGAGACCATAAAGCAGTGGATCGCCGTCTGTGTCGAGCAGGGTTTCCACGCCGCTCGTTTCCGCAAGCTGAATCAGTTTTGTGTAAAGATGCTCGTCAACGCCGGGAGGCAAGCTGCCGCACAGCATCAGCCAGGAAGAGGTCGGCAGCAGAGTTTCAACAGCTTTCACTACCCGGCTTTGCTCGTATTTGGTGAGCGTGGGGCCCAGCTCATTCAGCTTTACCGAAAGACCCTGCCGGTCGGAAATCGTCAGGTTGATTCGAATGTTGCTGCGGATTCTGACAATTTCCTTGCTGAATCTATCTTGCTGAAGCTCGTGTTCAAATTTTCTTCCTACCTCTTTTCCCGAGGTCGTAATGGCTGTGTTGGCCGCGCCAAAGTTCATCAGAACGCGGGACGCATTGATGCCTCGACCGCCTGCCGCTTCTGTGGTTGATTCAATATAGGCTCGATCCTCAAAGACGAGCCGATCCACGGTGACAATCCGATCCAAAGCGGGATTTACGGTCAGGGTAAGGATCGATTTGTTCATTCAAGCTGGAATTTCAGGGTAACAAGCTGTCGTGTTAAGCAGGAATCTGGCGAACAATTTCCTCAAGACGCTCGCTTCCTCAAAGGAAACTTAGCTCCTAAAATGCCGCCCAGTCCAGGCAAAAGAGTAAACAGGAAGAAAAAGAAAGGAAAGGCGATCAGCAGTTGCATCATGAATTCATGCTGGCTAAGATTTGAGGCCGCCGCCGTTTGCGGCAGGCGAGACCAGGTGGTTTGCCATTGCTTCCAAATTTCCGGGCTGGCGGCCGCCATAGCGGCTACAGCGAGAAGCACGGAATAGACCAGAAAGATCCAGAGGCCAGTCATCCAACCCAGCCGCGCTCCGGCGCTGGTGCTCAAAGCTTCGGCGGAACGGCCCTTGTAGATACGAACGGCAACAAAGCCTACGGCGAACAGGAAAACCGGGAACAGCGCAGGAGCAAGGTACGCAATCGGCAGAAAGCCGACAACTGCGCCTGCAGCCACTACCAAACTGATCACGACAGCACGGGAGTTTTTGAATGAAATGCCGACAGGTAGCGCGCCGGCCACGGCAGGCGGCTCCAAAGGCGCTTGGACTGCTCCTGAAGCTCCTTCCGCATTGATACGAGCGATATCCTCCTCGAATTGAGGCTTGCCGCATTTATGACAAAAACGGGCGTCGTCCGGCAGAACGGCTCCGCAAGTACAGCGAGGTTGCACATCTTTAGTTTAAAGCGAGTGACGAGCTTTCAACTTCGTAAAATGAAAGTAGATCCTTCTTCATGCCAAAACCGAACTTGCTGGTAGTGTGCCCTCCGAACCATTACGTGTTGCGGAATCTTCAATCGATACAGGAAGGGGCAAACATTCAGGTCGGCAGCGATCTTTCTTTTCTGCAGCGGGAGGCGCCCCAGTCAGAAATCGTTCTGTATTCAGGGCTTGCTGGGAAAACAGCGACGCTCAAGGAGATCTGGCCTTACCTTCAAAAAGTTCGCTGGATACACTCCTTGTCAGCAGGCGTGGAAAAAGTGCTCTTCCCGGAACTGGTGGAAAGCCCTGTAGTGCTGACAAACGCGCGGGGCGTTTTCAAACGGTCATTAGCGGAATTTGTCGTGCTGGGAACTCTTTATTTCTCTAAACGGGTTCGGCGGCTGGTAGAAAGCCAAAGATCCCATCGCTGGGATGACTTCTCCGTGGACATGCTGCCCGGAAAGATTATGGGCGTTGTGGGTTATGGCGAGATCGGGCGGGAGTGCGCGAGCCTGGCGAAAGCCCTCGACATAAAAATTTACGCGGTGCGCCGCAGGCCGGAGAAAGCCGGCGAGGACAAGATCGCAGACCGCATTTTCCCTCCTGGGGAACTGAAGGACATGCTGGGCCAGATTGATGTTTTAGTAGCAGCCGCGCCGTTGACGCCGGAAACGCACCATATGATCAGCGACGCCGAGTTTGATGCTATGAAGCCTTCCGCGATCATCATGAATGTCGGGCGGGGGCCGGTCATCGACGAAGGGGCTTTGATCCGGGCGCTTCAGGACAAAAAGATTGCGGCAGCGGCATTGGACGTTTTTGAAGAAGAGCCATTGCCGGAAAGTTCGCCGCTTTGGGACATGGAAAATGTGCTGATCTCGCCCCATTGCACGGACCGGACGCGCGATCCCGACTGGCTGGATTTGAGCGCGCAGGCTTTCCTCCAGAACTTTCAACGGTACATGAGTGGGCAAGAGCTCCAGAATATAGTCGATAAGAAGGCTGGATATTGATGGCGGTTGCGGAAGCAGTAGCGAAACAGGCAGTTACTTTTGACGATGTGTTGGCAGCCGCCGAGAGGATCAAAGTGCTGGTTAAGCACACGCCGATTTACACATCCCAGCTGTTCGACGAAGCTGCTGGCGTGAAAGCATATCTCAAATGCGAAAACTTGCAGCGGGGCGGATCGTTTAAGATTCGAGGAGCCGCCAACTTTCTTCTGGCGCTCTCCCCGGAAGAAAGAAAACGCGGGGTTGTTGCTTTTTCATCGGGCAATCATGCGCAGGCGGTGGCCATTACTGCGGCTCATTTACAAGTACGGGCGACGATTGTTATGCCGACGGATGCTCCCAGGGCCAAGGTGGATTCAACGCTGGCCTACGGCCCGGAGGTCATCTTCTACGACCGGCAGCGTGAAAGCCGCGAAGAGATTGCCGGGCGCATTGTGGGCAAAACCGGCGCAGTAATCCTGCCTCCCTACGATCATCCATGGATTATTGCCGGACAAGGCACGGCGGCGCTGGAACTGCTGAGGGAACGGCCCGAGTTGGATGCCTTGCTGGTTCCGCTCGGCGGCGGCGGACTGCTTGGGGGGACGTTGATTGTCGCGCAGGAACTGCGGCGGGAGATGAAGGTATTCGGAGTTGAGCCGGAACTGGCGAACGACTGGCAGCAATCTTTGCAGCGCGGCGAACCGGTAGAGATTTCACCGCCTGCGACCATCGCTGATGGACTGCGGACGCTTCTTCCCGGCAAAGTTACTTTTCCGATTGTGAGTCAACTGGCGGCAGGCGTTCTGACCGTAAGCGAGGAGGAGCTAAAAGCAACAGTGAGATTTCTGTTATCGCGCGCCAAGACCCTGGTTGAGCCGAGCGGGGCCGCCGCCGCAGCGGCTGTGCTGCACCGAAAATTAGCCGTCATGGCGGAGTCGGTCGGCATCATATTATCGGGCGGCAATGTAGATTTTGACGTGCTCGCGAACGTCTGCCGGGAAGCGGCGTAAGACACGTGCCCACTAATCCCTGGAAGACGGAATCTTCCCGCGAAGTCTATAAAAATGCATGGATTCGCGTGCGCGAAGATCATGTCATTCGGCCTGACGGTGGTCCGGGCATTTACGGCGTGATCGAAATTCGGCCTTCAGTCGGCGTGGTCGCGATAGACGCCGAAGACCGCGTGGCGCTGGTGGGGCAGTGGCGTTACTCGCTCCATCGTTATTCGTGGGAGATTCCTCGGGGCGGATCGCATCCGAGCGAGACCGATATGCTCGGGGTGGCTCAGCGCGAACTGGCGGAAGAAACCGGCGTACTCGCGCAGCACTGGCAAAGGCTGGGCGCGGTGGATATTTGCAACGGGGTCGCTAACGATGTGCAAACTCTGTTTCTGGCTACCGGCTTATCCGCGACGGAAAGGAACCTTGACCCGGAAGAAGATATTACGGTCGAGTGGCAGCCCTTTGCCGAAGCCGTGCGCATGGCCATGGACGGGCGCATTACCGAAGTGTGCAGCGTAGCGGCCCTTTTTCAAGTGGCACTATCAAGGAAAAGCGAAAAATAAATGGAACTGGGTGGAAGAAAAGGGCGCAGCCTGTTCGCGGTCTTTGCCTGGGCCGTACTGATTTACAACATTCCCGTGATTTTGTGGGGCGCTTACGTACGCGTGTCTTTCTCGGGCGACGGTTGCGGCGCACATTGGCCGTTCTGCGCCGGGCAGGTTCTTCCACAACACATGACAACTCCGACGCTGATCGAGTTCACGCATCGCATGATGACAAGCGTGGATTCAATTGCCGCCATTCTCCTGTGCGTGTGGGCGTTTCGCGCGTTTCCGAAGCGGCATGCGGTGCGGCGTTATGCGCTGTGGTCGTTGTTGTTTCTGTTTGTTGAGGCGCTGCTGGGCGCTGGGCTGGTGCTGCTGCGGCTCGTGGCGCATGATCAATCGGCAGGCCGGGCCGTCTACCTTTCCGCGCATCTGACGAATACCATGCTTTTACTGGGCGCGTTAACCATGACGGCGTGGCTGGCGGGAACCAATACTGAGCTGGTTCATTGGGGAAATGTGTCGCGGGTGTTTGCGCTTTCTTTGCTGGTGACGGTAGTCGTG
>CAXTWT010000052.1:0-19447 GCA_964247955.1 uncultured Bryobacteraceae bacterium | reverse complement strand
TGTCCGCGATGCGCTCCAAATTCGGGGGGCACCTGGAACGCGCTTCGGGCGGTTAAAACACTCTCTTCCAGTTCCGGTCCTGTCGGCGTGATTCTCACCGGCAGGACTCGGATTGAAAGCACCTGTTTTCCCCAAAATGAGATTTCGACCATTTCGCCGTGTTGCGTCGCTTCCCGCTGATACTGGTCAAAAACAAAGTTGCCGAGCGAATAAAAGATCTGCCCTCCTTTATAGCTTTCCTGCGGTTGAACTACATGAGGATGGTGCCCGATCACAAACTTTGCGCCCGCATTGATAGCCGCGTGAGCAAACTCAACCTGAGCTTTCGATGGTTTCGGCATATATTCTACGCCGTTATGCATCGAAACAATCACCACATCGGTGCGCTGGCAAAGTGACCGCACATCTGCCGTAACAGCCGCGATATCCGTCAGCGCAATACGAGAGTCGATATCCCGCCAATTTCCGTTTTTCTGATCAAAGGTGTAACCGAGAAAGCCGAAACGAATCTCCTGCCTCGTTAAAATCACTCCCCCGTGTGTCGCAGCTTCGGATTCGCTGCTGCCGACGGGAGCAATCCCATGCGAACGCAACCAATCAACCGTATACTCCACTCCATGTGAACCGCAGTCACGCGAATGATTATTAGCTGTGGAGGCCAAAGATACGCCCGCCAGCTTCAGACCGCTAATCATCTCCGGTGCGGCATGAAAAATCAGCCCTTTCTCGTGATATGGCCCGGTATCCGCAAACGGAGTTTCCAGGTTAATGAAGCAAATGTCTGCTGCCGACATCAAGGGAGCCAGCTTACGAAACGGCAGCGCCGGATCGTTTGCAGCCAGAATAGCGCGTCGCACCCCTCGGGAGAACATAACATCGCCAGCAAAAAGCAAACGATTATACGGCGGCTCCGCTTTTTCGGCAGTTGGCTTGATGGGCGATTGCGGACGCGTGCAGGCGACGATCCCAACTGCCAATAGCGCAACAACAAAGCGCACTACAGCTTGGAAGCGGCTGCTCCATCGACAAACCATACAGCCGTGTCGGAGTCGCGGGTAGCAATCTGGCACGGATACCGCATGGGATCAACCGGGCCATTCAAGACTTCCCGCAAGACGTCGGCTTTGTCCACCCCGACAACCTGCAGAATGGTTTGCTGCGCTTTCAGCAAGACACCGGGCAAAAGCGTAACACGATGACTGCGCAGTTTCTCCACCCAGACTGCGGCAGCAATACCGGTCCTGTTCTCGATGAGCGGTTCACCCGGAAACAGACTCGCAGTATGGCCGTCAGGGCCCATGCCGCGATGAATGATATCAAATTCCGGCAATTGACCGGTTTCAAGACCAAAAAACTTGGATATCTCCTCAAGGTAATGGATAGCGCCCTCTTCCGGAGTCAGTTCGCCCAAAACACGATGAATGTTAGCCTGCTTGACTTCAGCAGGAAGGAATAGGTTCTCGTTCGCCAGCTTATAGTTGCTTTGGTCATCACTAGGCGGTACACAGCGCTCGTCCACAAAGAAAAAATGCACCCTTGACCAGTCGAAGTCAGCTTTCGCCAGTCTGGCAAACAACAGCTTTGGAGTGCTTCCCCCTGAAACGGCAAAAGTGGCAAACGGTTTGGACTTCAGCGTTTCTTCCAGGCATTCGAGAACATATCGAGTACAGGCTTCAGCGGACGCTTCAGCGTTCGCGGCAATACGCACGCCACGATTAGTCATGCCAAAGCTCCTGCGCGCGGGCGAACGCACGATCAAAAGCAGGATCGCCGCCCATTACCGAAAGTTCTTCGTGCAGCAAGGAGTAAAGGCTCGGCTCTGAGTAGCTATACGTCCGCTCGCGGCCGCTAGTGCTGAATAAGTGCATGCACTCGGGGCCGGTACGCTCAAATTCGATGGTTTCTTCCTCTGACAAAAGGCGAATGCGCTGTAATCCTGAACCGAAACCCTTTTCCTGGCGGAATGCGACGCGGGCACCGCTGATCGAAGACAGCCAGCCTGCCGCATACAAGGCTAAGGGACTAGGTTTATCTTCGGCATGGTGAATTTCGATAATCCGGAAGTTCGCGAATTTGTTGGTGCGGGCCGGATTATCAAAAACCTGTGCAATCGGCTGCCGCCAGGCGGTGAGCCGTGTCCATTCAAGATCCGCCACAATAGAATCACTTTTACGCAGGGAGGAAACCAGCTTCAGCGCCGAATCTGCGTCCTGGTCATGAGTATCAATAATCACCTTCGTAGAGATATCAAGCACAGCTTGCAAGCCGGCTTTTTGTTCGGCTGTCGCATGGGGACTAAGAGCAGCCTGATGACGGCACCAGAAGATAACGGGTAGATCGGCTGCCGTTAAGCCAATTAATGTAGGCCCGACGTTAGGCCAACTGTCAGGCTTGGCTGTGATTTCGATCTGTTCGCAGCAAATTTGCTGTGCTTTGCCGAACGGCTTCCAGCATTGCGCCAACACACGGGCCTCCAACCCGTGTTCCGCCTTTTCGGAAACGGCAAGCACGATGCCGCGACTCGGATGTCCGCGCATCAGCTCGGAAATGAACTGTGAGGCTGTATATCCACTGTCCTCTTCGTCCGTGGCAACAATCAGCGTCATGGCGCAGGCACGAAGAACGGTAGGTTTGCCCTGCTGTTTTTCTTCCTGGCCAAGCGAAGTCCAAAGCTTGCTGAGACCCTTCAATATCTGTTCCGGTTGGGCCGGAAAAATCACCGCGCTACTCATGGAACTCTCCAAACATGACCTTGACGGGCCAGCATATCATCCGAAGCCTTCGGCCCCCAGGAGCCGGCCGGATAGTTGGGGAAGTCAAATTTCGTTTGCGCCCAGACATCCAGAATCGGCTGCACAATCTGCCAGCTTGCATCTACCATATCCTGCCGCGTGTAAAGCGTAGGATCACCCGCCATCGCGTCCAGCAACAGGGTTTCGTAAGCCGTGGGAGACCGCTCGCCGAAGCTGGACCCATAATTAAAATCCATGGAAACGGGCCGCACCCGCATTCCGCTTCCCGGGCTTTTTGAGAGAAAGCGCAGGGAAATTCCCTCTTCCGGTTGAATACGCAAAACCAGGAGGTTCGGACGGACTTCCCGCAGCCCGCTCTTTGTTTCCTGTTGAAATAGGCCAAGCGGCGGAGCTTTAAACTGAATTGCAATATCGGTCACCCGCTTCGGCAGCCGTTTACCGGTGCGAATGTAGAACGGAACGCCTGCCCAGCGCCAGTTATCGATAAAGAACGTGACCGCAGCGTAAGTATCAGTTTGGGCGTTCGGGTCAACGCTCGGCTCTTGGCGGAAGCCCGGCATGTCCTGCCCACCCACTTTTGCCGGACCATACTGACCGGCCACCGCGTACTTCGGAACATCCTCCGGCTTCATGACCCGCACAGCGCGCAGCAGTTTAGCGCGTTCATCACGAACATTGTTGGCGTCAAACAGCGTCGGCGGCTCCATGGTCACGGTTGCCATGACTTGGCTCAGATGGTTCTGAATCATGTCGCGCAACGCGCCTGCTTCTTGATAGTAACCGCCACGGCCCTCCACGCCAATGGACTCAGCAGCGGTAATTTGGACATGATCCACGTAGCGACGATTCCAAAGAGGCTCGAAGATGCCGTTGCCGAACCGGAACGCCAGGATGTTTTGGACCGTTTCCTTGCCCAGATAATGATCGATACGGTAAATATTCGACTCGTCGAGTACCGTATGAATCTCTTCGTTCAGCTTGCGGGCGCTTTGGAGATCATGTCCGAAAGGCTTTTCAATAATGACGCGCCGCCAGCCCCGGCCTTTCGTCAGCCCATGGGCGCCCAGCGCCTTGACAGCCTCGGCATAGTAGCTGGGCTGCGTCGAAAGGTAAAACAGAACGTTTCCGGCCGTTTGATGAGACTCTTCCACCTCATCCAGCTTGTTGCGGATCTGGTCGTATGACTCGGGATTGCCCAGATCGCCGGGAACATAAAACAGGCATTGTGCGAACGAGCGCCACACTTCTTCATCAAAAGGAGCTTCCTCCAAAAATTTAGAAACAGACTCCTTCATCCGGTCGCGGAACTGGTCGTCCGACATCGGAGTACGGGAGCTGCCGATCACAGCAAAACTGGGTGAAATTCGGCGCTCATAAAAAAGACGGTAGAGCGAGGGAAGGAGTTTACGCTTGGAAAGATCGCCGCTTGCGCCAAAGATGACAATGGCGCAGGGTGGAACCCGCCGGTCGAAACGCAGAGGGTCCTGTAAAAGATTTATTTCGGGAACCGGCTGAACTGCTACGCTCATGATTTGGTTTGATGATAAGGCGTGCCGGATGTGTCACCTAAAATGGAAAATCGGAAAAAAGCAGTTGCGGTGCTCAATGACTTGTTATTCAGGGTCAAAATTCAGGACGCAGCCAAGCGAGCCGGGGTTGAAATAGTTTTCGTGCAGTCGCTGGGCGACGCCTTGACTCAAGCCAAAAGTCAACCGGCTGTCATCATTTTGGATCTAAATGACACTCTCACAGAGCCGCTCAGCTTGATTGAGACATGCAAGGGTAACGACGAAACCAGGAGTGTCCATCTCCTCGGCTATGTTTCGCATGTCCAAACCGACCTGATACAGGCAGCACGGGAGAAAGGTTGCGACGAGGTAATGGCGCGCTCCGCTTTCGTGCAAAATCTGCCGAAAGTTCTAAGCCGCTACAATGAAGAATTGTAAGGGGAAGCAAAGGGGAGATTATTACATGCGTAAATTTGGGGTTTTGAGCCTGTTTACCGCAATCGTGCTTACAGTTTCGGCGGCTGAGGACGCGCCGCAAGTCGGCCAGCAAGCGCCGGAGTTTACCTTGCCGTCACAAGACGGAACAAATATCAGCTTGAAAGATTTCCGGGGCAAGTATGTGGTGCTGTACTTTTATCCTAAAGACAATACACCGGGCTGTACGGTCGAGGCGCATAACTTTCAACGGGATTTGTCCAAGTATGAGCAGGACAACGCAGTTATTGTCGGCGTCAGTGTTGACACAACGGGCAGCCATAAGGATTTCTGTGCGAAACAAGGGCTGACGTTCAAACTATTGGCGGACACCAATAAAGAAGTTGTGCGGCAGTACGGCTCTCTGCGCGACATGCTGGGGGTGAAGATAGCTGCTCGTAACACTTTTTTAATCGATCCTGAAGGAAGAATCGTGAAAGAGTGGACCGGAGTGAAACCTGCGAATCATAGCGAAGAAGTGCTGGAATCGCTTGGCGAACTGGAAAAGAAGTAAATCCGCTTTACTTCTTGTGTTTGTGCCTGCCGCGCAGCTTGCGTGAAATGTCTGGCCAGAACTCATAGAACTCGGCCCCGATTGCGCCTTCGAACGAAACAGTAAACGCCCGTTCAATGGTTAGCCCGGCCCCCCTGTCGCTGTCCGGGTAGTACAGGTTGGCGATTCCCCCCGCCGCGAGATTGCCAAGAATGTTGGAATAGTTCGGCTGCCATTTACCATTATCGCTTTTAGCCCGAATCGTACTCATGGCAGCATAGGTGGCGCGGCTGAGGAAAGACCCTGTACCTTTGCGGAAATAGCGCGGATCTTGGTGCAAGAGGACAGGAAACAGCGCATTACCTAGAATAGTACCGGTGAAGTTGTCGGCGTAAGCAGCG
Source organism: uncultured Bryobacteraceae bacterium (assembly GCA_964247955.1). Lineage (GTDB taxonomy): Bacteria > Acidobacteriota > Terriglobia > Bryobacterales > Bryobacteraceae > Bog-105. The sequence goes on along the minus strand of CAXTWT010000052.1, from coordinate 13,818 downwards.
CCCATCCTTTTTCCAAATCCTGCGGCTCCCTGGCCGTAGCCGGCAAAATCATCTTCCCACTGATTCAATCCGGCATCCAGGCCCGCTGCCACAAAGCTAAACGGATCTGTCACGCTTTTAAAAGCTAATTGAAACTTCTGCTTTGGTGATAAGCCAGCGGCGTTCCGAAGATTAGAAGCGTTAAATTCAGGCACAATGCCGAGGATTCGCTGGTGTTCCTCCTGTTTTAACTCTCGCTCTGCTTCTTGGTGTTGCGGCGGATCTGGAGACTTTTCCTGTGCAAGGCAGGGCGGGGCTAACAGGAGCAAGGCCGCAATGCAACTCCGGCCAAAGGGGAGTAATGATTTCAAAATGAACCTTAGATTTCGAGACTTTATTCTATGATAAGCGGTAGTCTTAGGTAGTTCTGCGGAAATTGAAGGGACGACAGGCAGAAATCATCGGTTCCAACCCGTGAAAAGCTTTTTGCCGAACTCTATATGCAAGCGTATGCTTTCAATCCAAACGGGACCCCGGTCCTGGTTGTAAGCAGGGTTGGCGACACGCTGTAAGTTGAAAGTGGCAAAAAAACCGGGAACCACCTGGGTGCTGTAGTAAGTTTCCCACACATACTCAGGTCCGTAACGGAGCCGACCGTCACCGATTAAAAAATCCAGCCCTCCCCTGGCAAGATACTGGGCGTGAACGGCGGACAGGCCGCCCACGGATAAGGCCGTCGCTGCTGTATCATTTGGCCTTTTCCAGCGACGACCCACAGTGCTGACCCCACCGCTCGCCAAGCGGTCCATAACGGTAAAGGCAAAGGACTGTGTCTTTCCATCGTTCCAGCCAAGCCGCGCAAATACGCCCGTGTCACGCGTGATGGCTTGTTCCGCATTGATACCAAAACCGTACTTAGTCGTGCCGGGGCGTCGCGTGAGGATGATATCGGGCGTAGTATGTGTTTCATCAGCCAGCTTCAGCGCGTCGGCGTATGTGCCCGAATCTGTATGCAAGGCGGAGCCGAGCAGCCGCACAGCGCCTTGATGTTGCCCGGGGGCATAACGCCGTTCCACCTCGAAAATATCTCCTCGGTCCTGGAGAACGCGACGGTCAAAGCGCGCGCCGTTCGCTACAGTCGGCTCACCCAGACCGCCATAACGAAACGACCAGTTCCGCGTATGCAGTTCGTGAACCCAGCCCCAGGTGTAGCCCCGAGTGTCCGCCGGATAGTCAAACGCGCCGTTATACATCGTAGCCCAAGTTATAAATTGGGTTCGCGGGTCATGCGAGTAGCTGTTGTTATCGAAAAAATCTTCTGCGCTAAATCGCCCGACGATGACCGTGTAGCGAATCATCGGACGAGTCCCGGCAAGCTGATTTTCCTCATCCTCAAAGGTTTCCTGTTCTTTGCCAAACCCGAAGTCCTGTTGAATGTATGCGCGGGCGAGATACGGCTTGGGCGTGGCGCTCGCCACGCGCGGCAACTCGCCATTCGAAAAATCTGCTATGCCCGTGACGCGGCTGAAACCCCTGCCGCCCGCTACTTCGCCGTTGAGATAGATCTGGGTGTTCTTAAACGGGCGGAGTCCAAGGTAAAAAGTACTGGTGAGTGAGGCATCCCGCTCCGACGTATTCGCAAGGCTGTTTGTGCCTTCGTAAGGGGCATCGAAGGTTCCATGATACTGGCCGATAGATGTCGCCTGCCAAAACAGGTTCCAGCGTTGGTTGGGCGGTGTCGGCTCGGGTTTCCCTTTTTCTTCCTGCCTGGGAATTTGCCCGCCTTCCGGCGGCGGATTCTGAGGCGCTTGCGAAAGGACAGAAGAGCTGGAAGCAAAAAGCAGCAGCGTGACTGCCGTGAGTGAAGACAGCGGTGAACGTTTCAACACGCTATTTCTATTGAAAGCTTACGCGCATGAATATTTAATGAAAGCGCAAAAAGGGCAGCTTACGGAAGTAAGCCGCCCTTTCGCATGACATGGAATGAAATGTTAGATTTCTTCCGTTCCCAAAACTTCCTCGCCCAGATCGTCGGAGAGTCCGCCGTTGTAGATGCTGGGCGCTTCGTCGGAGAAGTCCTGCAATCCGTCGCTGAGCGATAGCTCCTGCTCCGGCGTTTGCTCTTCTTCCACCACGTCCTCGCCTGCAATCTTCACGCGCCGGTAAAACTCCATGCCGGTTCCGGCAGGAATCAAGCGACCCATGATGACGTTCTCTTTCAGACCACGGAGGTAATCCACCTTGCCGTTGATCGCAGCTTCGGTCAGAACACGAGTGGTTTCCTGGAAGCTGGCGGCGGAGATGAACGAATCGGTCGAGAGAGAAGCCTTAGTGATGCCGAGCAGAATCGGTTTACCCGAAGCCGGGCGGCCGCCTGCGTCGATTACACGGGCATTCTCTTCGCGGAACTTGAATTTATCCACGACTTCTTCCGGCAGGAACTCAGTATCGCCGATATCATCAATTCGCACCCATCGCATCATCTGACGCGAGATCACTTCCAGGTGTTTGTCGTTGATGTTGACGCCCTGCAACCGATAGACTTCCTGGATCTCGTTCACCAGATACTTTTGCAGTTCCTTTTCGCCGAGTACGGCTAGAATGTCGTGCGGGTTACGCGGGCCATCCATTAAGGGATCGCCCGAACGGACGCGCTCGCCTTCCTGCACGTTGATGTGAACACCGCGCGGAATGGCGTATTCCTTCTGCACGCCGTCGTCTCCGACGATGTACAGTTTGCGCATGCCCTTGGTGACTTCGCCATACTTCACCGTGCCGTTGATCTCGGCAATGATGGCCGTTTCGCGAGGCTTGCGAGCTTCAAACAACTCGACCACGCGAGGCAGACCACCCGTAATGTCTTTGGTCTTTGTGGTAGCGCGCGGGATCTTCGCCAGCACGTCACCGGCATGTACCGTTTCGCCGTCGCCGATCATCAAGTGCGCGTGAGTCGGCATCAGATAACGCTTCTCTTCCGTGCGAGTACCGCCCTCAGGACGGACAATAATGGTCGGGAAACGTTTTTCGTCAGAAGACTCGGTGACGACAACCTGCATGTTGCCGGTAATCTCGTCGACTTGCTCCTGAGTGGTTACGCCGTCGATCAAATCCTTGAAGTGAATGGCACCGCTGACTTCCGTCAGAATCGAGAAAGTGTAGGGGTCCCATTCGAGCAGGATCTGATTGGCCTTGACCGGCGCTCCGTCTTGAACGTTGATTTTCGCGCCGTAGACAACCGGATAGCGTTCACGCTCGCGCTGTTTTTCGTCCACGATGATAAGGATGCCGTTGCGGTTCATCGCGATCAGTTCGCCCTTGTTATTGCGAACTGTATTGACGTTGCTGAACCGGACGTATCCGTCGCTCTTTGCGTCCTGGGTCGATTGTTCGCTGACACGGGTAGCCGCACCGCCAATATGGAAGGTACGCATGGTCAACTGCGTGCCGGGTTCGCCGATGGACTGAGCGGAGATAATGCCGACGGCCTCGCCGCGCTCTACCATGCGCCCTGTCGCCAAGTTGCGGCCATAGCAAAGCTGGCACACGCCGCGCTTCGATTCGCAGGTCAGCACCGAGCGGATCTTCACCCGTTCAATACCGGCAGCCTGAATCGCGCTTGCCAAGTCTTCGGTGATCTCCTGATTAACGCTGACAATCACGTTATTTTCATAATCGCGCTGATCTTCGAGAGCCACGCGGCCGACAATGCGGTCACGCAACGGCTCGATAATTTCGCCCGACTCGATAATCGGCTCGACATAAATGCCGTCCGACGTTCCGCAATCGTCCTCGGTAATAATGACATCCTGGGCTACGTCGCAAAGGCGGCGCGTCAGGTAACCGGAATCCGCAGTTTTCAACGCGGTGTCGGCCAAGCCCTTACGGGCGCCGTGCGTTGAGATGAAGTACTGGAGCACATCCAGACCTTCGCGGAAGTTCGCGGTGATCGGCTGTTCGATGATCTCGCCCGAGGGCTTGGCCATCAAGCCGCGCATACCGGAAAGCTGACGGATCTGCTGCTTTGAACCACGAGCGCCCGAGTCCGCCATGATGTAGATCGGATTCAGAATACGGCCGGTACGGTCGTCTTCCTCCATGCCTTTAAACATCTTGTCGGAAACAGCTTCCGTAACCTTCGACCAGATTTCAATGATCTTGTTATAACGCTCCGATTGGGTAATCGCGCCTTCCTGGTACTGCTGCTGGACTTCGATCACCTGCTTCTCGGCTTCCCGAACCAAGCTGCTCTTTTCTTCCGGAACAACCATGTCATCAATGCCGATGGAAATACCGGCGCGGGTAGCATACAGGAAGCCCAGTTTCTTGATCTCATCCAGCATGTGAACGGTGGTCTGCAATCCGGCTTTCAGATAACAGTACTGCACCAGTTGCGCGAGTCCCTTCTTTTTGAGAAGGCCGTTGACATACGGCATGGAATCGGGCAGAACGTCATTCAAAATAACCCGGCCTACCGTCGTATCCATGTACTGCTTAGTGAACTCAATGGGCTCGGTATAGAGAACATTCTGGTTGTCGAACGCTTTGTTCAGATCAATGACTTTGCCGGTATGGCGCAGCTTGATCGGGGTCAGCGTTTCCACTTCGCCCATTTCAAGCGCGATCAGCACATCGTCAATGGAAGCGAAGGTGCGGCCCGCGCCCTTCGTGTTGGGACGCATCTTGGTGAGGTAGTAAAGACCCAGCACCATATCCTGCGTTGGAATCGTAATGGGCGAACCGTGAGCGGGCGACAGAATGTTATTTGAAGCCAACATCAGGGTGGAGGCTTCGATCTGCGCTTCGGGCGACAGCGGAATGTGGACCGCCATCTGGTCGCCGTCGAAATCAGCGTTGAACGCCGTACAGGTCAGCGGGTGCAGCTTGATCGCTTTGCCTTCAACCAGTACCGGCTCAAACGCCTGAATACCCAAGCGGTGCAGGGTAGGAGCGCGGTTCAAAAGAATCGGATGCTCCTTGATGACTTCTTCGAGAATGTCCCAAACGACCGGGTCCTGCTGCTCGACCAGTTCCTTGGCTTGTTTGATAGTAGTGCAATGTCCGCGCTGTTCCAGACGATGATAGATGAACGGTTTGAACAACTCCAGCGCCATCTTCTTCGGCAGACCGCACTGGTGCAGCTTCAGTTCGGGACCAACCACGATCACTGAACGGCCCGAATAATCGACACGCTTGCCGAGCAGATTCTGGCGGAACCGGCCCTGCTTGCCTTTGAGCGTGTCGGAAAGCGATTTGAGCGGACGGTTGTTTGCGCCGCGCAGCACGCGACCGCGACGGCCATTGTCAAAGAGAGCATCCACCGCTTCCTGCAACATGCGCTTTTCATTGCGCACGATTACGTCAGGAGCATGCAGCTCCATCAGCTTTTTCAAGCGGTTGTTGCGGTTGATGACGCGACGATACAGGTCATTTAAATCGGAAGTGGCAAAGCGGCCGCCGTCGAGCGGCACCAGAGGACGCAACTCCGGCGGAATGACCGGAATGACATCAAGGATCATCCACTCCGGCTTATTGCCTGATTTGCGGAAGCTCTCGACCACGCGCAGGCGCTTAGCAAATTTCAGCTTTTTCTGCGCTGAAGTCTCGGTCCGCATCCTTTCGCGGATTTCCTGGCTTAGCCCTTCAATATCCAGCTTGCGCAGCAATTCCTTGACGCCTTCCGCGCCCATCATGGCAACGAAAGCGCCGGGAAACTCCTGATCCAGTTGGCGCTTGCGCTCGTCGCTAATGACTTCGCCTTGCGTAAGGCCAGTGGCCTCGCCTGGATCGATGATGACAAACGCTTCGTAGTACAGCACGCGCTCCAACTCGCGCAGCGTGATGTCAACCAAATAACCAATACGGCTCGGTAACCCTTTAAAGAACCATACATGCGAACACGCGCTGGCCAGTTCAATGTGGCCCAGGCGTTCGCGGCGCACTCGGGAAAGCGTCACTTCGACGCCGCACTTGTCGCAGATGACTCCGCGATGCTTCATGCGCTTATACTTGCCGCAGAGACACTCCCAGTCTGCTACCGGGCCGAAAATGCGGGCGCAGAAGAGACCGTCACGCTCGGGCTTGAACGTGCGGTAGTTGATGGTTTCCGGCTTGGTGACTTCGCCATGCGACCAGCTCCGGATCTTTTCCGGGGAGGCCAGACTGATTCGAATCGAATCGAAGTCGGCAATCAGATTAGCTCTATCGTACGGAGAGGAACGATACATGAATTATCCTTGTTTTCTCAACCCACGGGCCCGTTTCCACAGTGAACGAAGAGGAGCATCGGGCTCGCAATAGGATGCTCCCTTCGCCATAACTATCTGTTTTAGTCCGCAGCGTGCGCCAAATCCTGCATCTCGCGTGGCTTCTTCATCAGCTCCACATCAAGGCAGAGGCTCTGCAACTCGCGGATCAACACATTAAACGATTCCGGCACGCCCGGCTCCGCCGCAGCTTCACCCTTGACAATTGCCTCGTAAATTTTGGCGCGTCCGTACACATCGTCCGACTTCGCCGTCAGCAACTCTTGCAAAATGTAAGCAGCGCCGTATGCTTCGAGCGCCCAGACTTCCATTTCGCCGAAGCGCTGTCCGCCGAACTGAGCCTTTCCGCCGAGCGGCTGTTGCGTAATCAACGAGTAAGGCCCAATCGACCGTGCGTGAATCTTGTCGTCCACCAAGTGACTCAGCTTCAGCATGTAGATGTAGCCGACCGTCACCGGCTGCTCGAACTGCACGCCTGTCATACCGTCGTACAACTCGATTTTGCCCGAACTGGGAAGACCGGCATCCGCCAGTTGCGCCTTGATGTCCCGTTCCGCCGCGCCGTCGAAAACGGGCGTAGCAAAATGAACACCCAGTTTGGCAGCGGCCCAGCCCAAGTGCGTTTCGAGAATCTGCCCTACGTTCATACGGGAAGGAACACCCAGCGGATTCAATACGATCTCCACGGGGGTGCCGTCCGGCATATAGGGCATATCTTCTTCCGGCACGATACGGGCAATGACACCCTTGTTGCCGTGCCGACCTGCCATCTTGTCGCCGACCGAAAGCTTGCGCTTCATAGCGATATAAACTTTTACCATTTTGATGACGCCCGGAGGCAGTTCATCGCCCTTGCGCAGTTTCGCGATCTTTTCTTCCGTGATCTTTTCAAGCACGGCAATTTGGCGCGAAGTCATCTCTTCGATTTCGTCGATCTGCTCATTCAGGCGAACATCTTTCGTGTTCAACCGCATGCGCTTCAGATCGCGAGCGCGCAGCTTTTCCAGTACGTCGCGGGTCAGCGGCGTGTCCTTTGAAAGCAGCTTCTTGTTGGTCTTTTCGTCATGCAGGTCTGCCTGCAACTCTTTGCCGGCAAGCAGATTTTCCAGCCGCTTGGCGCGTTCGTCGCTTAAAATGCGCTTTTCGTCTTCCAGGTTGCGGTGTAAACGTTCTTCCTGCAGTCCCAGGATCTGCTTGGACCGCTCATCCAGTTCCGCGCCCTTGCGCGAAAACACCTTGCAATCCACAATGGTGCCTTCAATGCCCGGCGGGCAGTACAGAGAAGCATCCTTTACGTCTCCGGCCTTTTCACCGAAGATGGCTCGAAGGAGCTTTTCTTCCGGAGTCAACTGGGTTTCGCCCTTGGGTGTTACCTTGCCGACCAGGATGTCGCCCGGCTTCACCGTAGCGCCGATGCGAATGATTCCGCTCTCGTCCAGATTGCGCAGGAACGATTCCGCAATGTTCGGAATGTCCCGCGTGATCTCCTCCGGTCCTAATTTGGTGTCGCGCCCTTCCACCTCAAACTCCTCAATGTGAATGGAGGTGTAATAGTCTTCCTTGACCAGCTTTTCGCTGACTACGATGGCGTCTTCAAAGTTGTACCCGCGCCAGGGCATAAACGCTACCAGCACATTACGTCCCAGCGCCAGTTCGCCCGCTTCCGTGCAAGGCCCGTCGGCCAGCACATCGCCCTTTTTCACCTTTTGTCCTTGCTGAACAATCGGCTTCTGGCTAATACAGGTGTTCTGGTTGGACCGCTTGAACTTGGTCATCTGGTAAATATCAGCGCCCACTTCGCGCGACATCTGCCCTTCATGCGCTCCGCCTTCCACGCGGACGATAATGCGCTCGCTATCGACGGAGTCTACGATTCCAGCGCGTTTGCAGATCACGACCGCGCCTGAATCGCGAGCCGTCACATGCTCCATGCCGGTACCCACATAAGGAGCTTCGGCGCGCAGCAGCGGCACAGCCTGACGCTGCATGTTTGAACCCATCAAAGCGCGGTTCGCATCGTCGTTTTCCAGGAACGGAATCAGACTGGCGGCTACCGAGACTAGCTGTTTCGGACTGACGTCCATGTACTCGACCTCATCCCGGTGCTTGAGCACGAAGTTGCCCGCCTGACGCGCATTGACCAGATCATTGATAATCCGGCCCGTCTTGTCGGTGGCCACGTTCGCCTGCGCAATGATGTACTTGTCTTCTTCCCAGGCCGACAGGTAATCGGAGTGCGCTTCAAATTCCGCGTGTTGCCGACCTTCCTGCAAGCTGGTGTTGGCCGTCTCGATCTCTTCCCGCGAAAGGATCTGATTGACCTTAAACGCAGTTTCGCCGGGATTCAGGATTCTCACCTCATCCACAAGAATGCCTTCGCGAACGCGCCGGTACGGGCTTTCGATGAAGCCGTACTCGTTAATGCGCGCAAAGCACGACAAGGACGAGATCAGACCGATATTCGGACCTTCCGGCGTTTCAATCGGACAGATACGGCCGTAGTGTGTAGGATGTACGTCACGAACCTCAAAGCCCGCGCGCTCACGAGACAAGCCGCCTGGTCCGAGCGCCGAAAGACGACGCTTATGCGTAATCTCCGACAGCGGGTTCGTCTGGTCCATGAACTGCGACAACTGGCTCGATCCAAAGAATTCCCGGATCGCCGCCATGACCGGCTTAGCGTTTACCAAGTCATGCGGCATGGCCGTGGACATTTCCTGATACACCGACATCTTTTCCTTGATGGCTCGCTCCATGCGCACCAAGCCGATGCGGAACTGGTTTTCCAGCAGCTCACCGACCGCGCGCACGCGGCGATTGCCCAAGTGATCAATGTCATCAACCGCGCCGACACCCTTGCGGAGCTTCAGTAAATAAAGAATCGTTTCGGTAAAGTCCTGTTGATCGAGCGTGCGCTTGTCAAGAGGCGTGGCGTCCGCCTTGTCGTACAGCTTGATGTTGAACTTCATGCGGCCTACGCGCGAGAAATCGTACTTGCGCGCATCAAAGAACATGCCCTGGAACAACTGAGTTGCCGTATCCAAGGTAGGAGGATCACCGGGCCGCAGCTTGCGGTAGATTTCGAGTAAAGCATCGCTCTGTGACTTCACGCTGTCTTTGCGCAAAGTCGCAGAAATCACGTTGCCGGCGTCATCCCGATCCGGGAAAAACACTTCCACCTTGTCAATTCCGGCCTCGGCCAGTTTTCCGACCGTAGTGGAGGTCAGCTCGTGGTTCGCCTCGACGAGCACCTCGCCGGTGGACATGTCGATCACATCAGCAGCCACATAAGCGCCTTCCAGGTCATTAGAGGCAATCTCAACGCGCTCGATTTTGGCTTTCTGAATCTCGCGAAAAACCGAGTTCGTGATCTTGCGGCCTTGCGGCACCACCTGGTCACCGTTCGCGTTATGGACGGCATGGGACAGTTTCATGCCGATCAGGCTGTCGTTCACGTTCCAGAACAGCTTGCTATCGGCCAAAGAGACGGTTGTCAGCTTATAAAAGGCGCGTAGGATGTCGGAGTCGGTTTTGAGGCCGAGCGCGCGAAGAAACACGGTGCCGTAGAACTTGCGCTTCCGGTCGATGCGCACATACAACAGGTTTTTATTGTCGTACTCGAACTCCACCCAACTGCCGCGATACGGAATAATCTTGCCGAGGAAATAACCTTGCGCCTGCACCCGCTCGAAGAACACGCCGGGAGAACGGTGCAGTTGCGAAACAATGACGCGCTCCGTTCCATTAATAATGAACGTGCCGTTGTCGGTCATCAGCGGAATTTCGCCGAAGAAGACCTCTTGTTCCTTGATATCGCGAACCGTTTTGTTGCCGGCCTCATCCTTGTCATAAACAGTCAGCCGGATCGTTACTTTCAGCGGAGCCGCATAGGTCATGCCGCGCTCTTCGCACTCGGGCACGTCATACTTCAACTGCAAAGCCACAGGGTCGCCGCAGCGGTTGCAGAAGGTAACGATGTTTTTATTGAAAGTGCCGCAACGGTGGCACAACACATCACCGGCGTGAAAAGGGTCAGTCCGGATCTCGGCGCCGCAACTCGGATTACGGCAAATCGTACGTAGATGATGAAGTCCCTTCAGGTTTCCGCATTTGCACTCCCAGTTGCCTATCGAGTAATCGACAAACTCAAGCTGGCTTAAACCGCGAAAATCAGAGATAGGGAATACGGAGCTGAATACACTCTGCAGACCGGCATCATCACGCTCCTTCGGCAAAAGGTCCATTTGCAGGAAACGCTCATAAGAACGCTTCTGCACTTCAATCAGGTTTGGAATAGGGATCGAAGTTTTAATCTTCGAAAAATCAACTCTTTGACGGAGAGATCCGTTCGCAACGTTGGGCATCTACGCTTGTCCTTTAGGAAACCAATGACACAATCACGACATTCAGTAATCGCCAAGACAGTTTTGACCGCAGGGCTATGCGGCTAAAGCTGTCTGCGGTGAATCGGGCGATTCACTTGCAAATATTTGCACGGCAGTTCTCCAACTGGCCGCGCGGGAATTAAATTCAATGAGAAATATCGGAAGCAAAGGCAACCAACAGGTATTAGGGGAAATACGAGTACACGCTGCCTGCGATGAAAAATAACGGGAATAGCCTGAGATTTGAAATTTAGGCATGCAAAAGCTCCGCCGACCCAGTCAGATCCGCGGAAAACTCTTAATTACTAAGACCAACAATAAAAATTCTGGACCGCCCCAGTTTGCTGTCAGTCTTATCATAACACAATTGCAACCGACCACGTCAAACAGCGCGGTCGGTTGCAAATCCTTCGCCAGTTACAGAACAGGAATCAGCTTACTTTACTTCAACAGTAGCGCCTGCATCCGCGAATTTCTTACGGATGGTTTCTGCTTCGTCCTTGTTCACGCCTTCCTTGATCGGCTTCGGCGCACCGTCGACCAGATCCTTTGCTTCCTTCAAGCCTAAGCTGGTCACTTCGCGTACTGCTTTGATAACATTGATTTTATTCGCGCCGACAGTCGTCAGAATCACGGAAAACTCAGTTTTCTCTTCCACTGGAGCCGCTGCCGCAGCGCCGCCACCGCCGCTAGGGGCCGCTACCGCCACAGAAGCCGCCGCTGCAGAAACTCCCAGTTTCTCCTCCAGCGCCTTTACTAACTGGGAAGCCTCCAATAGAGTTAATCCTTGAATCTGCTCTACAATCGCGTTAATATCCGCCATGTTCTTCTAAAACTCCTTCAAGTCCAATATTTGCCAGCAATCTATTGCTGAAACTTGTTTTCTTTTGCCGCTTGATCCAGCACCACGGCCAGATTACGGCCCACTCCGCCAAGGGACGAGACGATCCGCGTCGCCGTCGCATTGATTAAATAAAGCATCTTGGCGTAAATTTCTTCCTTCGGCGGCATCGCGGCCAGATCGCTGATCGCCTTAATATCGATCACACGGCCTTCCACCATGCCCGCTTTAAAGGTAAAAGCGGCGTTATCTTTCGAGTACTTTTGCAGCGCCTTGGCCAGCGCTACCGGGTCCTTGGCGGTATACGCCATGGAGGTCATGCCCTTCAAATCCTTCAAAAGATCATTGGCGGGCGTGCCTTCCGCCGCCTTCGCTGCAATGTTGTTCTTGATAACTTTGTACTGCCCGCCCGCGTCACGCACTGTCTTCCGCAGTTGATAATCCTGGCTGACAGTCATCTTCTCGTAACCGGCGACAAAGATGTTTTTGTTTTCTTCGATGGTCTTTTTAAGATCTTCGAAGTCTTGCTTTTTTTCGTTCTTGTCTTTCATGAAGGTTACCTGTTGAGTTTCCCGCTACGCCTTAAGCAGCCTTGGCATTAAAGGAAGTCACATCCAGATGCACGCCCGGCCCCATGGTGGAACACACCGTCGCGCTTTTCACGTACTTGCCCTTAGCAGCAGAAGGCTTAGCTCGAACTACCGCTTGGATGAGAGTATTAGCGTTATCCAGCAACTTATCGTTCGCAAAACTCACCTTCCCGACGGGAGCATGAATCACGCCCGTTTTGTCCACGCGAAACTCAACTTTACCGGCCTTGATCTCTCCAATGGCGCTGCGAACGTCAGTGGTCACCGTGCCGGTTTTCGGGTTCGGCATCAATCCACGCGGACCCAAAACCTTACCTAACCGGCCTACAGAGCGCATCATGTCCGGCGTGGCAATCACGGCATCGTAATCCGTCCAGTTTTCGCTCTGAATGCGAGTGACGATCTCTTCGCCGCCGACAAAATCCGCGCCCGCTTCCTGTGCTTCACGAAGCTTGTCGCCGGACGCAATCACGAGAACCGTTTTGGACTTGCCCAAACCATGCGGCAAAACAACCGTGCCGCGCACCATCTGGTCCGCATGCTTGGGATCAACGCCCAGGCGCATATGCACCTCGACGGTCTCATCGAACTTCGTAAATTTGATTTTTTGAACGAGAGCAACTGCTTCCGGAAGCTGATACGGTCTTGCCTCTACCTGCTTCGCCGCAGCCTCAAACTTCTTACCGGGCTTTTGACTCATAATTGGACTGGTACAAACGGCTCAGGCCGAAAAACTCAACCTTTGCCTCCCAAATTGACTTGGAATCTTCCAATAGAGTAGCACATTAGCTGACAACAAGTAGTTTTAACCTTTGACAGCGCTCCGGATTCACTACTGAGGCTGTTAGTCGGACTTCACTAAGGTCGTTCAGCCATCGTAGTTATTAAGTCAGTATCCGGCATTGAACCCCGTATTTCATGAACGCTTGATCGAATGTCACCAGGGTAGCTTCATGCGCCACTGCGTGCGCCGCCAGATAAGCGTCTACCCACACCTTGGGAGAGGATTGACGCAGACTGGAGTGGGAACGAAAGAGATTTTCCAAAGCTGACAGCTCCGGAAAGACCCGCACTCGGCTATCGGCTAAAAATCTATCATAGATGCTCCAAGCTTCCTCATTGGCCAACGGCAGGCCACCCATAGCCGAAGCCGTCGTCAACAGACGCAGCAACCCGAGCTGAGTTAGCCGCGAAAACCCAGCCAGCGAGGGTTCCTCATTCCACCAAGCGAGCGCCGGATAGTGGTGGGGGTGGTCAGCGACAGCCAGCGCAAACCATACATTCACATCAGGAAAAAAGCGCTTCGTCATTGGTTATTGGCCTTATTGTGCGCCCCGCAGCCGGAACCAGGGGCAATGTCACACATTTGCCGGAATGGGGCAACTCTTCGGTAACTAGCCGCTCGATAGATCGCAAAATAAGCTGCCGGGCCGAGCATCCGCACTGGACGGCAGCTTCGTGCAACTGACGGTGAAGAGAGATTGGGATATCAAGTGAAGTGCGGACAGTACCAGGCTTCATAACAGTTTCAATGTAAGAGAATGACTTTATAAGTCAAACCCTGACCTTTCCCTGCTGGTGAGTCAACTTCGGGGTTGCTTTAAGGTCGTATTTCTACTTCATCGAGAGCTTGGAAAATGTCCGCCAGATTGATGGTGAGATCACCCGCCTGCAAGCGTTCCTGCTCAATCGTAAAAGCCGGGCCGCCGTGAAATTCAAACGCGAGACGGGTATCTGGATTCACAATCCAAACGTGCGGC
>CAXTWT010000051.1:0-19511 GCA_964247955.1 uncultured Bryobacteraceae bacterium | reverse complement strand
GAAGTCCACTTGCGCCTCGACGCTCCAGTGATAGCTCTGGGGAATAAAGGTGTCGCGCCCGAGCAGTCCCAGTTCTTGTTTGCGCCGGCGCACGTACTCGCCCACACGCGAGCGGCCCACCGGATACTGCGGCCATTCCTGACAAATCCGGTGATAGATGCGCTGGGCCGTATGCCGCTGCTTGCGCGGGGCTTTCCGGTCCGCTTGCAAGATGTTTCGATAAAGGGCTTGACGGGATTCAATCGCGGGCAAACTCGCGACGCATAGCGCCTCGCGGGCGGCACGGCCGAAGCTAAGGCTTGCCGAACCAAGCGCCGATACATCTGCAACTGCTGGGCGATGGCCCGAATCGAGGCGCCCCCGAACTCGTGTTCGCGCCGAATCTGTTCAAATAACTCCACCTTGGCTCTCCTGTCCATGGACCCTCCAGCTCCAGCAGATCAGAGGACTAAGCCACCGCCAGGTGGGGCCAACTTTCGCCGGTCAAAGAGTCCAGATTAGAGTAGCCGAATCAATCCAGCGAGGATTTGTTCAAGGGTCGGCAATTCGATCAAGAAATCATCGTTTTATGTGTTCGCTGGTATGTGCGCTACAAACTCAGCACCCGTGACCTGGTCAAAATAATGGCGGAACGCGGTGTTGTGCTCGCGCACACGACGATTCTGCGCTGGGTGCAGCGCTATGTAGCGGAGTTCGAGAAGCGCTGAAACCAGTATGCGCGACCGGTCGGTGACTTGTGGCGCTGTGACGAAACGTATATCAAAGTGAAGGCACGTTGGACGTATCTCTACCGAGCGGTGGATGCGCTCGGGCGCACGGTGGACTTCTATCTCAGCGAGAAACGGGATGGGAATGCGGCCAAGAACTTTCTGCGGAAGGCCATCAAGAAGGCGGGCACGCCACGGGTGATTACGCTCGATGCCTACGCTGCTTCGCATCGTGCGGTGCGGGAACTGAAAGCAGAAGGGCGGCTACCGCAGCGGGTCCGCATACGGTCGAGCAAGTTTCTTAATAATAGAGTGGAACAAGACCACCGGCGCATCAAACAGCGGACCAGACCGATGCTCGGATGCAAACGGTTTGATCACGCGGCCGTGATCCTCAGCGGCATCGAGTTGGTGCAGAAGATTCAGAAGCAGCAGTTCAAGACCGGCAAGTTGGGTGGCCGCTTCGCCACTATGCCGGAACTGCGGAATGCAGTGCTGGCCGCTTAATCCGAAAGTTTGAGGAATTCGAAGGCGTACAGCCCGCTGACGAACTTTGCACCAAAGCCAGCTAAACGACTCTTTGTAACAGAGACCTATTTGCTCTGAACCAGTTCTGACCGATCCAAGCGCCGAAGCAACTCTGCCATGCCGATAACGCCATGGTCCTCCGTACCGGATGCGAAGGAACGTCCTATGGCAACCGCTTCCCCGTGATTCTCATACCAGGCCAGGAAACCTGTGCGGTCGGCTTCCGGGAGCCGCTGCTGGTTGAGCCATGAGTACCAAGCTCCCATGTCCGCATCGATCAGCGAGTCTTCGGGGTCGGTGGAGGTTTCGGCCTGGACATTCGCCAGTAAATAGCTCATATCCTGACTGCGCGCGCGTGGCGCGAAACGAGCTACCAGCGTGAGAGGTTCGGCTCGGCGGTACACCTCCCGGATGGCCCACTGTACAAATGTGGTGCTGAATATTTGCGAGCCGGAACCTTCGGTGAGCAGATTTATCTGAAACCGGTTCAGGAGCCCATCAGGCCCCGCTCCGGACAGCCCCAGATCTTCCGCTTTGATGTGAACAAGCGCAGTTCGCAAGGCTTCCGGCCCGAAGCCGGGCGACTCGAATGCGCTCTGCATGCGTTTGGCAAGTTGCGCACGCGCCGGGCGGAGGGAGTCATAAGAGACGCAGGTAAGATCTTTGCTGCTGGAGAGCGACTTACCGCCATCGATGTACCAATGTGCAAACGGAAGGGGGTGAACCGAAGCCCTCCGCGCCGCAAAGTTGAGAATCGTTGCGCCGCCATTCTCAGGCTGGAGGCGTGTGAAATATGTGCCTTGCCGTCGAAGCTTGCGGAACAGCCGGTATTTGGTTTCGGGAACTCCCTCACCAATCATGACCACGCCTAGGCGCGGCATGGGGAGTAGTTCGTGCGGTCGAAAAGCGTGGACGCCCTTAATATACTTGTCCGCCGCAGTACGAAAAGCGTCGATCTGGTGAGTGGCCCAAAGATAGGCCGAAAGTTTGTCGAGGAAGTCCGCCGGACGGTTGACCCAATCGAAGCTTTCCAACTCGCCGGACAAACGAAGCTGCCAGAAGGCATTCATCTCAACCCGTAACTCGACAGGCTTGAAGTGCTCCAAGAAGGCGAGTTGATCCTGTAGAAAGCGTTGCTCGAGCGGAAACTTCCAATCAAACTCGATCAACTCCTTCAGAAGAAAGCTGAGGAAGCTAATAGGTAGCTGCTGAAGAACTCGTCTGTAGGCTTCCGTTAACAGGCGAGCCGCAGGCGGATAATTGCGAAAGCTATCAAGAGTAAGCTGGCTCGCCAAGAAAAACAGACCTCTATCTGAATGACTATTGTACGCGCCATGGTGCTTTATGGTTTGTAAAAATAGCAATAAATCCTTATCGTGTACGTTGACAGTCATGCGGACGAGTGATACGATCCTTCTACCGAGGTTCTAGTCCATGTGCGAAGGAGCTGATCGATGTTAAGGTGGGAACTTGTAGCGAGACTTGTTTTGCGAGCGGCCCCCCTGCTCGTCATAACGGGGTTGATTGTGCCAATGAAGGCGCAAGTTGATACCGGAACCATTCTGGGAACTGTGCGTGATCCTAGCGGCGGAGTCATTCCAAACGCGACCGTGACCCTCACCAACGAAGGAACGTCCACCGCGCAAACGGCAACTACCGCCGATAACGGCCAATACACGTTCACTCCGCTGCGAATCGGGAAGTATTCGATTGAGGTGCGGGCGGCGGGTTTTCAGGGGCAGAAGAAAACCGGTGTGCAGTTAGATATCCAGCAGCAGGTTGCAGTTGACTTCTCACTAGTGCCTGGACAGGTCACCAGCGCTATTGAAGTGACCGCCGCTGTACCTACTTTGCAAAGTGAGAACGCATCAGTCAGTCAAGTGGTCCAGGCGCGGACAATTAATGATCTGCCACTAAACGGGCGAAACTACACCTTCCTGGCCCGTTTGGCGACCGGCGTGACGCAGGGACAGCAGGAAGGTCGTGGGATGAACGCGGCCGGGCAGTTTACTGCTAACGGAGCCCGGCCCGCGCAGAACAACTACTTGCTCGACGGCATCGACAACAATACGAGCGATGTCGATTTTCTGTCCGGTGCAAGCTATGTCGTAAGGCCGCCGGTGGACGCAATTGCCGAGTTTAATTTGCAAACGAGCAACTTCAGCGCGGAGTTCGGACGCGCGGGCGGCGCGGTGCTGAATGCGACGCTGAAATCAGGCACCAATCAGTTCCATGGCAGTGTGTGGGAGTTTTTGCGCAATGACAAATTGGATGCTGCCGATTTCTTCCAGAACGCGAATGGCACTTCAAAAGGCGAGTTCCGGCAAAACCAGTTTGGCGCAACCGCTGGCGGACACATTATCAGGAATAAGATGTTCTGGTTTGGGGATTATGAAGGAACCAGAATCCGGCAATCAGCGCCGCAAACCGCGACCGTGCCGACCGCACTGGAGCGCAATAGCGGGTTCACCAACTTCTCGGATTTGATCACATTGCAAAGCGGAAGTTATACCGCTGCATCGGGACTCAGCTACCCGCGCGGAACAATCTTTGATCCTGCCACCACTCAACAGCTCTCGGGCAGCCAATATGTCCGCCAGCCCTTCCCCGGCAACATTATTCCATCCAGCCGTCTGGATGCCAATGCAATCAAGCTGCTCAATTTGTACCCGCTTCCGACGCGGCCGGGACTGCTCAACAACTACAGCGTCAATCGCAAAAACACTAATGATATAAATGCTTTCGACGTTCGTTTGGACGAGGTCTTCTCCGATAAAAATCAAGCCTTTCTGCGCTACAGCTACTCCCATAGTCCATCGGTCTTCCCAGGGCCTTTTACCGGATATGCGGACGGCGGCGGATTTGGGCAGGGCGACCAGACTGTTGATAATCAGGGAGCGGCTCTTAGCTACACTCACTCTTTTAGCGCCACTCTGGTCAATGAAGCGCGCGCAGGCTTCAATCGTGAGCATACCCTCCGTCAGCAGGCTTATGGTAGCGATGTCAGCAACATCCCGGCTCAGTTTGGCATTCCCGGCGTTTTGCAAACGTCGGGAAATGGTGGACTCCCCTACATATCATTGGGCGACCTGACTAATCTTGGCGCTGCCGAGTGGCTGGTCAGCAACCGTTACAGCAACACCATTCAATTAACCGAGAACTTGACGAAAATCTATGGTTCCCACACGTTCAAGGGAGGCGTGGAGTATCAGAACATTGCCTTTCCATGGATTGCCCCTCCCTACTCGCGCGGCGCCTTTGACTTCAACGGTACCTATACTTCCATTCCCGGTGTCACGGATAACAGCACCGGACTTGCGCAGATGCTGCTGGCTCCGGTTCCCTCAGCCGTTGGCGGCCCGAATTTCGTCGGCGGATCCGACTCAGTCAACGTGTCGAACTATGGCGGGCTCGCCAGCAAACGCTCCTACTGGGGCGGATTCGTGCAAGATGACTGGAAGGTGACCAGTAAATTGACCTTGAACTTAGGGCTCCGGTGGGAATGGTTCAGCCCAACCGGTGAAAAGTATAATGCGCAGGCGAATTTTGTACCCGGAACTCCTTTCAGCGGGGCCGAGTATCTCATCCCGGCATCCCGGCAAAACAACCCGGCACTCTCTCCCAGCTTTGTACAATTATTGCAGCAGGATGGAATCAAGCTGGTCTACACCAACCAGTATGGGTCTGGGCTGACTACTGTTCCGAACGATAATTTCGGGCCGCGTTTTGGGATCGCATACCAGGCTACGAATCGCCTGGTGGTACGCGCCGGTTACGGAATTTACTATGGAGCTTTTGAGAATCGTGGCGGCTATCCGAGCCTTGGATACAATTATCCGTTCCAATACTCTTTCAGCTTTCCATCGCCGAATCCCGGCACGCCGATTCAGTATTCAAACGGAGCGTATGCGACGCTGGAAACGGGTCTCACCGCGATACCGCTGGTTCCCTCGTCAGTAGCGGCAAACGGTCTGGCGCTGCGCGGCATTCAACTGCATTATCAGACGCCCTACTACCAAAGCTACAACTTCACTGTCCAATACGAATTAGCACCCTCGACCACTGTGCAGATCGGCTATGTCGGATCGCTCGCCAGGCATCTGGAAACATTTCCCGGTACAAACGTGCAGAGCGTTTTGCTGCCTCTCAACGCGAATCCGCAGAACTATGTTCCATTTCCAGATTTCTCGCGCGGGTCTCCGTATCTGGATACAATCGGCATTTCAAACTACAATGCCTTGCAGGCCCGGTTGGAAAGGCGGTACGCCAATGGACTCGCGCTTCTTATTTCTTACTCGTTCCAGAAAACGCTCACGGATGCGGGCGATTCGCTCAATGGAGGTGGACTACAAGGCTATCGGGCTCCAGGAATTATCGGCATTCAAGGCGATTACGGACCTGCGGCATTCGACGTGCGCCATGCTTTTACCGCAAGCAGCACCTATGAGTTGCCGTTTGGCAAGGGCAAGAAATACTTAAATGGCGGCAACCGGATTGTGCAGTTTGTTCTGGGCAACTGGAGTATGAACGGCATTCTTACGCTGGATACGGGCCAGCCGCAGACAATCCCATGCGCGACCGGAACGGGAGCAGGGACGGGCTGTTATGCTGACGGCGTGCAGGGGCAGAATCCTTATGCCGGTCAAAGTGTTACTCACTTCTACAACGCCGCTGCGTTTGCGACCCCTCCAACCGTGACACAGGTCGGGCAAGGAAGCCTGCTTCCACTTGGGGGAGGACAAGGACAGGTATACGGGCCTTCGTATCACCGTCTGGATTTTTCTCTCTTTAAGAGCTTTCCCATTTCTGAATTCCGCCGGTTTGAGTTCCGGGCAGAATCCTTTAACTTGACCAATACACCGAATTTTGCGCTGCCTAGCAACTTGAATTATGTAAACACGATAAACTTCGGACAGATCACGACGACACGGGACAACCCGAACGACGCTCGTGAACTACAATTCGCCTTAAAGTTCTATTGGTAACTCGCTCGTGTTGCGATTCAACGCCGGACAGGTTTCAGCGACTTTTCGGCTGGCGATATTGATGGCTAATTGCCTGATGGCGTTGGCCGCGCCTTCAGAGCGCCAGGACGAGCTTTGGCTCAAACAGCAGGCAGAGCAGCAGCCTAGGAGCTATGAAGCTCATCATCGTGCAGGGGAGTTCTATATCCGGCAGAAGAAGTTTGCCGCCGCCGTGTTGTATTTGCAAAAAGCATATCAGCTCAACAAAACTGATTACAGCAATGCTTACGATTTAGCTTTAGCGCAGTTCGAAGCAGGGGATCGGGCCGGTTCGCGGCATTTGATCCAACAGCTTTTGGAACAACAAGACCGCGCTGAGCTGCATAATTTGATGGGTGATGTTGAGGAAAGATCAGGCAATTTTCGAGAGGCTGCCAGACAGTACGAGATTGCTGCCCGCATGGACCCTTCCGAGAAAAACGTTTTCGATCTGGGAACAGAACTGTTGAAATATCACAGCTATCAACAGGCGCTGCAGGTCTTCTCCTACGGAGTAAGCCAAAAATCGGCGTCCGCGCAACTGCATATCGGGCTGGGCGTGGCGCAGTATTCGCTCGGCCAGTATCAGGAAGCCGTGCAAACCTTGTGCCAAGCGGTTGATCTCGATCCCAAGGACAGCCGGGCGCTTGAATTTCTGGGAAAGATGTATGATGTCGCGCCCAGTTTGAAAGAGGATGTTACGGAGCGTCTGGAGCATTTTGCAAAACTCTATCCTGACAATGCGGCCGCGAACTACTACTACGCCCTGAGCCTTCGGACCAGAACGACGGGAACAGCTTCCGCGCAGGACAACAACCAAGCAAAGACGCTCTTGCTCAAAGCCGTGCGGGAAAAACCGGAGTTTGCGGAAGCGCATTATCAGCTAGGCTTGCTTTATCAGGCCGAGTGGCTGGCTTTGCAGGCCATACATGAGTACGAAACGGCGGTGCGGCTTCGTCCCGATTTGAGAAACGCGCATTACCATTTGGCGCAGCTATACGCGAAACAAGGGCGGTCCGATCTGGCTCGCGGCGAGTACGAAGCGGTGAAACGCCTCGGAGAGAAGTAACTGGACCGAAGCTCAGGATAGAATTTCGGCCAGCGGCTGGCCTTGCGCTAGGCGCGCATCAAAACCCAGCAATGAGCCGAGCGTCGGGACAAGATCAATGGATTGAACCGGCCGTTCTACAATGACATTCTCCCGGATGCCGGGGCCAAGCGCCATCATCCACGTCGTCCTGGAGATGATGTCACCTGTCCGGTGGTGCTGGAAACCGTTGCCGCCTGCGCTCTCGTCAGAATCGCGGCCAAAGTCAGGAAGAATGAAAAGATTGGTTTTGCCCGCGTATTCAGGTTCGGCCTGAAGAAGCCGCCAAAGCTCCCCGCAAAGCTGGTCCGTGCGCTGGATTGCCTTTAGGTACAACGAAAAGGTTCCGCAGTGAGCCACATCAATGTCGTGCAGCGTGATCCAGATCAAGCTGGGCGCTAGTTGACGCATGAGTTGATGCGCGATATAGATCGAGAGTTCATCCGCGCTGGTGACCGTCTGTGCTCGCGCGACAAAGTCCTCGACTGACAGCTTGAGCAGGCGCGCGAGTTCTTCCAGTTGGATGCCGTTTCCGCCGATAACCGGATTAAGACGCCCGGATTCATAGTTGTCGCGCAAAAGCGAACTGAGCTTGGCATTGTGTCCGTCCGGCGTTGCCGCTGCCAGCAGGCGCTTCGGTAATATCACCGTCGCGCCGGTTCCTATTCCATAAGAGCGATTCTCGCTCTCGCCAATGCGATTGAATCCATTACTCGGCGCAATGACCCAAGCGTCAGTAGGAGGACGCCGCAAATCTTTGCGAAAGTATTCAAAGACGGTTGGATGATCCGGCGCTACCGCCGCAAAATTGTTGAAGGTTTCATATACTCCCGTTGCCAAGCTTGCTGTCGCAACATAATGCCCGAGAATCCCGCGGTTCACCACCTGGCTATAAAAGCTGGCCAGCGGAACCAGTTTTGTCAACAGATGAGGAATATTATCTTGGCCATCCTGCGCGAACGTTTCATCATCACGGGCACCCCCGCCAAAGGTCACCACGACCACTTTGCGGTTCGCAAGTTGATTCCGTACCGGGGCCGAAGCCAGTCCGAACAATTTTCCGCCGCAAAGGAGAGCTCCTGTCGTGGCGCGGAGAAACTCGCGCCGGTGGCTCGTAATTGAAGCAACCAACTCTTTCGAATTGGCGTAAACGGGCTGCCTGTCAAACATCCGGCGCTCTCACGACAGGAGGCGATCCACCACATTGCCGGCCACGTCAGTAAGACGAAAATCGCGACCTTGGAAGCGGTAGGTCAGTTGCGTGTGATCGATTCCCATCTGATGCAGAATAGTGGCGTGGAGGTCGTGAACATCAACCGGGTCTTCCGCAATGTTGTATCCCAGTTCGTCCGTTTGTCCGAACACGAAGCCGCGCTTAAAGCCGCTGCCCGCTACCCACATGGTGAAGGCTCGCGGGTGGTGATCGCGGCCGAGAAACTTGGAGTTGTTGCGTGCCTCGTTCATCGGCGTTCTGCCAAACTCTCCACCCCAAATCACAATCGTGCTGTCCAGCAATCCTTGCTGCTTCAGGTCTTGAATCAGAGCCGCAGCGGCACGGTCCGTTTCCTCGCATAAAGTCGGTAACCGGTTCACGATGTCGTCGTGGCTGGAGGTGCCGTGATTATCCCAACCCCGATGATAAAGCTGGACGAAGCGCACGCCGCGCTGCACGAGACGCCGGGCGAGCAGGCAGTTATTGGCGAAGGACTTCTTACCTGGCTCAGTGCCGTACATTTCATGAATCGAGGCAGGCTCTTTAGCAACATCCATTAGGTCCGGAACGCTGGACTGCATGTTGTAGGCCATCTCGTAGGAAGCAATGCGCGTCGCAATTTCGGGATCGCCGTTGCTTCCCAAGTGCGCTTCGTTTAGCTGCTTGATCAAATCCAGAGAATCCCGGCGCGTCTTCGCGGAAACACCATCGGGGTTTGTCAGAAACAGAACCGGATCGCCTCCGGAGCGGAACTCCACGCCTTGGTACGTGGACGGCAGGAATCCGCTGCCCCAACATGCTTTGCCGCCGTCCGGCTGGTTCTCGCCGGAAATCAGCACCACAAAACCGGGCAGATCCTGACATTCGCTGCCCAGACCGTAAGTCATCCAGGAACCCATGCTCGGGCGTCCGATAATCTGGAAGCCGGTGTTCATGTAAATCTGGGCGGGCGCATGATTGAACTGCGTGGTATGCATCGAACGAATCAAAGTGATCTCGTTGGCGACGCTTCGCAGATGAGGCAACAGCTCAGAAATCTCGGCTCCCGAAGTGCCGCAACGCTGGAACTCATAGGGCGAACCCAACAGCTTCGGCGTGCCTTTAATAAAAGCAAAACGCTCTCCTTTGGTCAGTTCCTGCGGCACGTTTTGGCCATCGTACTTCTGAAGCGTCGGCTTGGGATCGAGCAGATCGACTTGCGAGGGCGCGCCGGCCATAAACAAATAGATGATGCTCTTGGCCTTGGCAGGAAGCGGGGGAGCTTTGGGCGCTAACGGGTTCGCGGCAGCCTTTACTTCGGAGGCAAACAAGTTATTGTTCAGCAGCCCGGCCAGAGCCGTCGCGCCGATGCCAAAGCCGGTCTGCCGGAAAAAGTGCCTCCGTGTCGAGGAGCGCAGGATCTCACGATCAAAAGGTTCTGAAAGCGCAGGCATGTTCATTACTCCTTGGTGATGGCCTCATCGATGTTCAACAGGACATTAGCCACCATCGTCCAGGCCGCTGTTTGCGCGGCGTCGCGGACCGACTCTGATCTCGTCCCGATAATCTTGTAAGCTGATTCAGGATTCTTCAGATACTCTTCTTCCTGCTGTTTGTAAAATGTTGCCACGCGGTCCAACTCTCCAGACGAGGGGGAACGCGATGTAGTTAAACGGAACGCGTAGTTGATGTGATCGGAAGCAGTCTTTCCGCCTTCTTCCGTCACCCGCTTAGCTAGGGCTCGAGCGGCTTCAAAAAAGGAAGGGTCGTTCAAGCTGGTCAGCGCTTGTAACGGGGTATTCGTACGCACCCGTCGCACCGTGCAAAACTCCCGGCTGGGCGCATCGTAGGTGACCAGGCTGGGATAAGGCGCGCTTCGACGAGTCATCGTGTAGATAGCGCGCCGGTGGCGATCTTCGTTCTTACTTTCAATCCATTTATCATTCGAATAAGGTATGTCCCACACGCCTTCGGGTTGATAGGGGAAAACGGGCGGACCGAACATCTTTTCGCTCAGCAATCCACTCTCGGCTAAAGCGATGTCGTGTACTGTTTCCGCATCGACGCGGAAGCGCGGGCCGTGAGCATAGAGCTTGTTATAAGGATCTCGCGCCAGCAGTTGCGGAGTGACACGCGAATCCTGGCGGTAGGTGGCGGAGGTGACGATCAGCCGCTGAATCTTCTTGGGACTCCAGCCGTTTTGCATGAATTCAGTAGCGAGCCAATCCAGCAATTCAGGATGAGAAGGCGGGTCGCCTTGCGTGCCGAAGTCTTCACTGGTCTCAACAATGCCGTGGCCGAAGATTGCTTCCCAGTAATGATTCACGGTTACTCGAGCCGTGAGCGGATTATCAGGGCTGACCAGCCATTCGGCCAGTCCGAGACGGTTCGGCTTGGCTCCTTTCGGGAGCGGGTTGAAGGCGGTGGGCACATCGGCGTACACCAGTTCGCCTGGGCTCGTGAAAGTGCCGCGTTCCCGAAGGTAAGCGGAAGGCCGGAGCAGATCAGGCTCTTCCTGCATAATCATCGCTGTGTTGATACCCAGAGCCTTGACCTGATCCTTCAAGAGCGCCATTTGTTGACGGGCCGGATCGAGAAGCGGAGACGCCGCGCGGTAAGCGGCAGCGATCTCCTTTTTCTGCGCTGGTGTGCGTTGGGCGTCCGGCTGATCGAGTAAAGGACGGATCGGAGCGGGAATCCGCGCAATAAAGCCGGGGTCGGTCGTGGAAGTAACGGAGATCCGGAAACGCCCGATATTGCGGGAGGAATGCCGCATCTGATGTTTCAAAGTAATAATCAGAAAACTGTTGTCGCTAACGGAGATTGGCTGGGCAGGAAGGAAAACCGCTTGTCGCGGCGTCGGCTTGGCTTCCCCATCCTTGATCGCCCAACCGGCCAATTGCCCCGATTTGCTTTGGACCAGATTCTGGATCGAGTAGCCTTCCTGCGATTCATCCGCCACGGCAGACTTCCAGACCAAAGCTTGAGTGGCCGAGCGGTTCACTGCGGGCGCAATCTGTATTTGGAAGTTACTCAAAAAGAAGTTACCCGCCGGATCGCGTCCCGGTCCTCCATGCGGAAGACTGGCATCAGATAGAACTTCGAGCCGCACACCGGTAACTGTACCCGCAGGTACGGGCGCTTCGACCGTGTAAGTATCTGCCGTGGGATTGACGCCGCTGGCAAGCAGAGAACCGTCCTGTAAAAGAGTCAGACTTGCGCCGCCTGCCGACTGGGAAGATGACGGCTTGAGCACGGTCCAGTCTTGCGGCGCTTTGCGCATCGCCTGTTCCCAGGCAACCTCGGCGCGGTCCAATTCAGGAGTTTGGGTATCGAACGTCGTCTGAAGGCTCGCGATCTCCGCTTGGAGCCTTTTGCTTTCCCGTTCCTGATCGGGCGTGGGCAGTGCTAGTTCCGGCTCCGCCATCCAGCGGTCTCCTACCCCTTCCACATGGTGCTGAGCGTGGGAGAAGAAGGCCAGAAACCGATAATAATCCTTTTGCGGAAAGGGATCAAACTTGTGATTGTGGCACTGCGCGCAGCCGAGCGTGGAACCGAGCCATACCGAAGCCGTGGTGTTGACGCGATCGACAAGACTGTAATAGTAGTACTCGTTCACGTCAATGCCACCTTCCTGATTTAGCATCGAGTTTCGATTGAACCCGGTCGCGATCAGTTGATCCTTGGTAGGATTCGGAAGCATATCGCCCGCGATCTGCTGAATCGTGAAGTCGCGGAAGGAAAGGTCCGCATTCAAGGCTCGAATCACCCAGTCGCGGTACTCCCAAGCGGCGCGCTGGCGATCTTTTTCGTAACCATTGCTATCGGCATAGCGCGCCAGATCGAGCCACTGCCGCGCCCACCGTTCGCCATAATGCGGCGAAGCAAGCAGCCGGTCGACAACTTTTTCGTAAGCATCTGGGCGCTTATCGTGTAAGAACGCATCAAGCTCTTGCGGAATCGGGGGTAAGCCCGTAAGATCGAGGTACACGCGGCGTAGCAGAGTGGCCCGGTCCGCTTCCGGCGCTGGTCTGAGTCCGGCGTTTTCCAGCTTCGCCAGAATAAAATTATCGATCGGGTTTTGCACCCAGGCGGCATCCTTCACATTTGGCGCCGTAGGCCGCACGGGCTTGACATAAGACCAATGCTTTGGCGGTGGAGGCAGTGTAAGCGGAGTCGCATCATCCGGCCCGGGAGCACCGGCATCGATCCAAGTGCGGATTGTGGCAACTTGACTGCTCGAAAGCGGCGGTCCGCCGTAAGGCATCTGTGGCCGGTCGCGCGCCAGCAGACGCCGCATGATCCGGCTCCCTTCGGCCTTGTGCGGCACCACCACCGGTCCATAGTCACTACCTTTCAAAACACCGGAAAGCGAGTCCAGGCGAAGGCCGCTCTGTTGAACATCGGGACCATGACACCCATAACAACGCGAGGCCAAAATAGGCCGGACTGCTTTCGCGAACAGAGAAGAGGGAGTAGCGTCGGTAGTGGTAGTTTGCGTGACTTCAGCAGGTTTGTCTGTCGTGGCTTGGAAGTGGCCTCCGTCAATCCATTGGCGAAGGGTTTGTATTTGCGCGGACGAAAGAGGCTGCCCTCCCATCGGCATGCGAGGACCTTCGGTCAAACCCAGCAATCGTTTTATGAGCACGCTGTCATTGCTATGGCCGGGTACGATGGCTGGACCGGAAGCTCCGCCGCGCAACAGGGCGGCTTCTGAATCGAGGCGCAGCTTTCCCATGGAGGTATCGATATGGCACTGCCCGCAGGAATGCTCGAAAATCGGTGCGATATCTCTTTGAAATTGAGCTGTAGCCGTCGTTTGCCCTGACTGTCCGGCGTCGGAAACCAGGGGAAGACAGAGCGCCGATGCGAGTACAAGACTGCGTGCGATCTTACATGGGCCGGAGAAGTTGAACATAGGTGATTAGGAGGCCTATGGGAAGTTTATCGAAGCGACTCCTTTATCCTGCTGACGCAGCCAGAGGTGCTCAATTTGCTCCAGGCTGCGTCCTTTTGTTTCCGGCACGGTGAACCAGACGATGGCAAAAGTAAGAACGCAGAAACCTGCATAGATGAGAAACGCCCCTGTAGGAGAGAAGGCTTTAGTAAGAGTCAGGAATGTCATGGTAAGCAGGGTGGAAGCACACCACAGGAAAAATGTTGCGATCGACATCGCTCTCCCGCGAATGCGCGTTGGGAAGATCTCGGCCAGCAATACCCAGAAGCCGGGACCGAGCCCGATGGCAAACGCGGCCACGCAGCAAAGCATCATACCCAGGACCAGCGGAGCCGAAGGCGGTTGAGAGAGAAAGGCCAGCCCCAAACCTGCTTGTGAGAGAGCCATCACGCCCGTGGACGCTAACAACAGTGGCCGACGCCCGGCGCGGTCGATCATCCAAAGAGCCACAACCGTCACCAACGCATTCACGAGACCGACAATTACGTTTGCGAAGATAGCTGTGCTTGCATTCTGTTGTCCCACCTGCTGCTTGAAAATCAGCGCTCCATAAAACAGCACTGTGTTGATACCCGTGATCTGCTGAAGAATGGCCAGTGATACCGCGATGAAAAGCGGACGCCGGAATGGCTGCCGAAACAGTTCCGTCAGCGTGCCGGTTTCTTCGGCTACGGTTTCTTCAATGTTTCTGAGTTCTTCTGCTGCCACAGTGCTGCCATTGACCTTTGTCAGCACGGCGAGCGCTTCGCCGTTCCGGCCCGCTTCCACGAGCCAGCGAGGACTCTCCGGGACGAAGAACAAGGCAACGAAGAGCGCCACCGCCGGCACAGCAGCGGCTGCAAACATCCAGCGCCAGCTTGACGGACCAAAGGAAGACAAGCCCCAATTCACCAAGTAAGCCAGTAGAATGCCGACAACGATGGCCATCTGATTGAGAGAGACTAGCCGTCCGCGAGTTCGGGCAGGTGCAATCTCAGCTATGTAAAGCGGCGCCAGCACTGACCCTGCTCCAATGGCGAGACCGCCAATAAAACGGGCCACCAGAAACTCGGTCAGGTTTTGTGGAACGGCGGCACCGACAGCGGAAGCGGCAAAGCCGAGACCCGACAGCATCAGTACCCAGCGCCTTCCCAAACGATCCGTTAACCATCCGGCTATGCTAGAACCGAAGATACAGCCGAACAATAGACTGCTCGTGGCTGCTTCCGTTTGGATGTCACTGAGATGAAATGCGCTTTGGAGAAAGATAATTGCTCCATTGATTACGGCGATATCGAACCCGAACAGCAATCCAGCGGTGGCGGCCACCGCCGCCGCGAGATAAACGTACGTCGCGTTTCCGCTTTCGGCTGCCAGAGATGGTGACGGCGCACTCATAAATTCGGCATCACTTCCTCTTGCATGCCGGATATACGCGTGAACTCAATCACGGCCCATAGATGATTTCGGTCGAGATCCAAAACTCTTCGCAGATCTTCAAGACCGGCTTCCATCTTGCGCAGGCCAATACGCGCAAGAGCACGGAGGAATAGGCCCTCCACTTCGTTCCGGCGCTGTAGATCATCCTCAAAGAGCAGGAAATTGGGAAGCGAGGTAGCGAAGTAGTCGATCTTTGCCGGTGTACGGATTTGCTCCTCAGCAGCCGACTCCAATTGCTCCAACACTTCGTTTGCGGCAGACTCGTCGCCTCCTTCGCGCAGAGCCAGCGCGCTGTAGAAAGCTTGTCTGTTGCGGCCGCGCCTGATTTCGGCTGCTGAGAGGAAATATTGTTCAGCCTCATGGCGACGTCCCAACCGGGCTAGAGCCAAGCCCACAAAATAATCGAGGTCGGCTTCCTGAGTCAGCAGATGTTTGCCCTCGCCGAGATTGTGAGGGTAATTTCGGGCGGCCTCAAAATGACGCAGAGCTTGGTATGCATCTCCATGCTCCAGAGCATCACGCCCTAGTAGCAGATGGGAAGCGGCATACTGTCCTGATACCAACCCTTCGCCTCCCTCCCAGGGATGAAATCTGCGCTTTTCGAGAATGGCAAGAGCTCGCTCGCTTTGGCCCGTCTCGTTATAGATCGTCACAAGTTCAATGGTTAAATCATCGCGTCGGTCAACTAGCTTGCGATGTTTTTCCAACTCGGCCAAACGCTCTTCGGCGCTGATGCCGATGCGTTTTCGAAGTTGATCCAGCTCGTAAAGCAGCCGCGCATCCTGCGGATTGGCTTCAAACGCCCGCCGGTAAGCATCCAGGGCGCGTATGGGGTCTTGCCGCACGTTGAAGTAGGCAATTCCTAGATTTCGGGACGGTATGCTGAATACCGGTTCCAGCTCCACTGCCCTTTCCCAGTGTTCGATTGCCTCATTACAACGCTGTTTATCATAGAGCAGATTGCCGAGATAGTAATGAGCGCGGGCATCGTTAGGCGAAGCGCGTAGGGCCTCTTCAAGCACAATCATTTCATCGAGGCGCGAGGGAAAACAGTAATCCGGTGATGCCGCAGAAGCCTTCTTGTACCAGGACGAGGCTGCCACAATATCACCCTGACTCGCTGCGAAGTGTCCCCTTGCATAGAACAGCATGGGATTCCGCTCTTTTTCATTCGTGTCAATAAGGAATCGCTCGATGCAACCTGCCGCTTCTAACCATAGCCCAGCGTTGGCGTAATCAAACGCGAGATCAAGGCAATTTTGCGGATCGTGACCCATCGCGTTCATTAGGTCACGAGCGGCAGTTTCTCCTTTATCTATGTCGCTCAACAGCAGGAGTTCGTTTCGGGACCAGAAGTCGAGGCGATCCAGCCCGGTTGTCTCAAGAGCGATGCAGCGGGCAGCCTCAGCTTTGCCGAGCCGGCGTAGAATCGCAGCCTCCAGATTGCGCCCTTTCAGGTTGTTGATACAAGTCAATTGAGCATTTCGAATATGTTCCAGAGCGCTCTGAAAAGCGCCGCGTTTGCAGTCGATCTCGGCCAGGCTATAGTGCGCGGCGGCCCGCCAGCTATAGTTCCATGTGGATTTATAGAAAGCGTTATAAGCCTCCGCGTCCTTTTCTTGATATTGCAGTGTCAGGCCCAGGTTGTAGAACGGCTCGCCATCGTACGGATTCGGATTGCGTTCCGTCAGGCGGCCGATAGCGCTCTCAAAGTGTCGTTGTGCTTCTTCGAACTTTCCGCGACGGAGAGCGAGGGTCCCGAGTGCGTTATGGCAGCGTGCATCATAAGGATCTCGTCGTAAAGCTTCTTCCCAGTAAGGCTCGGGATCGCGGGTTGCATGCCTGTATTGATAAAGATGAAGACCGGTGATATAAAGTTCTTCATTGGTTTGGATCTTGACAGGACTTAACGGTTCCGTTGCGGCTTGTGGAAGCGCTGTTTCAGTACGCTTCTCAGGCGCGTAGCGAATCAGTTCGGTGTCCTGCTGGTCAACCACACGCAGAACGAGATCCGTTTCAACAATGCCGGAAGGACCCGCAATCAGTTCAACAAAGGGCTGCCCGGGGCGGATCGCGGTGCGTCGATCCAACAACGGCTGGCCGGCGTAAGTCAATTCGATCCGGATGCTGCTGAACGTCTCTGTCGAACAAACGCCCACTTTCCATTGGCTCTCATCCGAAGGCTCCAGATTGATTGCCAGACGCGTGTTTGCATTCTTGGCTGGACCCATTTCCTGAATGGGATACCAGAACTGGCTGAAGCTCTTGGTT
This sequence comes from uncultured Bryobacteraceae bacterium, assembly GCA_964247955.1. Classification (GTDB taxonomy): domain Bacteria; phylum Acidobacteriota; class Terriglobia; order Bryobacterales; family Bryobacteraceae; genus Bog-105. The sequence goes on along the minus strand of CAXTWT010000051.1, from coordinate 2,347 downwards.
TCGTATGGCTGCAGCCAGGAGAAATCAGGCTGATTATCTGTGTACACGCCCGCCATCAACTCGATGTAAGGACCATCGTCATCCGTCAGTTCGCGGTCCCAGGCGTAGCCGAAATCACCATGACCCCAGGTCCACAGTTTCTTTCCGGGTGCAATGTGATGATCCGCCACCTGCACCATGCCCGCTCGCTTGGCATGATCGTAGCCGCCCAGGAAGTTATAGCTGGACTGCGTAACCATATACGAGGTGGGAACCGGGATGTTCTTGTACCAGTCGATATCGACGCCGCCCGTGTAATCGACACCGTAATAATGATTGCGCGCGACAGGATACCAGGACATCGCGCGTTTAGCGTGGTCGGCCACGAAAGTGACGTCCGGTGGAAAGAATGCCTGATACTCATCATGCACGCGAATACCGACGTTCGCCCACCACAGAAAAGTCTGAACGAACGCGGTGCGATTGTACAAACGCACTTTTGCTTCCACAATCGACTTGCCGGGGTACAGGCAGATGCCCACCATCCCCTTCATGCGATTCATCGGATCGTGTTCGCTGAGCCAGACGGTTCTGCTGCCGTCCTCGTCCTCCTCTATGGCGTGTTGAACCGGCATATAAGTCGATGGCCGGTGATGTTGCGGCCAGTTGAACTCGACTCCGCCTGAGATCCACGGTCCCAGGAGGCCGACCAACGCAGGTTTGATGACGTTCTGGCGGTAGAAGAAATCGTAATGATTTGTCTTGTCCTGCCCGACGTGTATGCGTCCGCCGATTTCGGGCAGGATCATAAGATGCACATATTCGTTCTCAAGAAAGACGGCATGATACATCCGGTCAATCTTCTCATCTGACACGCCATCGGTGAAGGGGTTGGGATAAACCTTTCCGCTACTCCCCTGATACACGCGTTTGTCAACAAACATCGGATTTTTATCAGGGGAAGGAACGGGGTATGTCGGGATCGTAATCTTCTCTTCCCAGGCTCGAACGCTCGAATTGGTTCTGTCTAGGCTCATCAAAATCCCCTAATAACACCAAGTCTCAGACGCAACAGAAAAGCCCGTCGGGCGAACTAAGTCGACCAGAATTTTGAGAGGCTCAACTGTAGCAAATTTGAGATCCAGATTCACCGACGCTCCCGGCTCAAGGTCTTGAAGCGACACCGAAAGCTGCTCTGCCGGAATATCGCCAAACTCGTAAGCCACAGCACGCAGTTGGTAACCGCGTAGCGGATAGGCAGGAATGCTCGATCGCGTGCTGAGGGACACACTCAAGACCGGCGGCTTGCCTTTCCCGGTAACGTGAAAGGACTGAAGGGGAGAAGACTGCTTGCGCAGCTCCTGCCAGGAAGGCTTTCGCTGTCCGTACAGATCCACAACGCCATGCACGCGCTGTTTGCATACACCCATCCCACGATCTCCGATATGGGTGCGGTAGTCGTTATAGCAGAAGAAAATTAGACCTGCCACGAAATCGCGTTTGCGGTAGGTCTCGTCATGGGTAATCAGGACGCGGGAGCGATGTTCGTCTCCTTCGGGCCGGTCGTTGGTGCAAGCGCAATAGCCGTACTCCGAGATGACGATTGCTTTGTTCGGGAATGCCTGGTGGATTTCATCTACATTTCGCAGCACGTCATCCGTTGTTCCGGGGTGCCAGCTTTCGTAGTATTCGTTCCACATGACGTAGTCCATCAGCCCGGCCACGTCTTTTCCCGGTGTTTTGTAAAGGGAGTGCGAGGCGTAGCTGACCAGGCGATGGGGGTCCAGGCGTTTCGCTTCTTCGTACATGCGCTGGGCAAATGCGTAAGCGGGAGGATTCTGGCCGCCGATTTCGTTGCAGACGCCCCAGGAAAAGATGCAGGGGTGATTGCGGTCGCGCCCGATCATTTCGCGGAGTTGTTCCAGCCCGTTATTCATGATCTCGGGCGCGGGTTCCCCAGTCATCCCTTCGAAGGTAGCGGACCCCCAGGTGGGCACTTCCGTTTGAATAAAGATTCCGTTGCGGTCGCACCAGTCGAGCACGCGATGGTCCTGCTGCCAGTGAACTCGCGTATAGGCGCAGTTCAGATTTTTAAGGTCGACATGGTCGTGCTCGATCCATTCCGTCGGCTCGGCCATTCCATATTCCGGATTGCTGCCCGCCATACGCTCGACACCCATGAGCCGGACGCGTTCACCATTGACGTAGAAGCCGCCGTCGTGCGTTTCGATTTTGCGCACGCCGAAGGTGCTGGAAAGTGAGTGGCTATTCGAAAGATCTGCTGTGAGGCGATACAGATTCGGAGCGTCCACATTCCAAAGCCGGACATCGTGTACCGTCAAGGCCGGAAACTGAATGGCCTTCCGTT
>CAXTWT010000050.1:18249-19620 GCA_964247955.1 uncultured Bryobacteraceae bacterium | reverse complement strand
ATAAACAGCGGCACGATAGCCGGGGCAAGATTACCGGCATTCACCGGCGACATCACTACATCAGCAGGGAGCACTGCAACTTCTTTGGCCGTTGCCAATAACACGCCCGGCACATTCGGCGATGCGACTCACTCTTTGCAACTGACAGTGGATATGAAGGGACGGGTCACCTCAGTGAACCAAGTCGCCATTGCCAGTACCGGTTCATCAACGTCGTTCTATCAACAGATGATGTCCTCCGGCACAAGTCTTACCCCGCGTTCTGCCCTAAACTTTTCAAACGCTTTCGCTTTGAGCGACAACTCGGGAAGCTTGCAAACACAAGTTGACCTTGCAACCGTAAACACCACGCCCGGCACATTCGGCAGCGTAACACAGGTGCCGATCATCACTGTGAATGGATATGGGCAGGTGACCTCCGTTTCCACGGCAAACATTGCAAGCAGTTCCAGCGCCAACGCTAATAGCAATGCTTCGGTAAGTGCCGCCGGTCTATTGTCGTCGATTCCCTCCACATGCTCTTCTGGAGGACTGTACGTCGCAACCGACCAGCCGGCTGGGCAGCAGATTTATGCTTGCTCGTCCTCAAACACCTGGACACAATTCATGTCGCTTGGCGGATCTGGCTCTCTTGCCTTTGCCAATGGATCGCTTGATATCGTTACTAGCGTTGTGCCGCGCTTAGCGGCAGCAAATAACTTCACTGGACTGAATACTTTTTCTAACGGTATTCGCTTAACAGGCTCCACGCCTCAGCCGGCTTGCAACTCCAGCATGCGTGGTTCGTTCTGGTTTTTGAATAATGGAGCTTCTAAGGACGGAGTGCAGGTGTGTGTCTATAATGGCTCCGCCTACACTTGGGTTAGCCTTTATTAGAAATATAGACACAATGGATCTATAGGCGTATGTGCGCACAGAAGGTGACAACATCGTCGCCTTCCGTGCGCGTAATGCCGAGTTCGCGTTTTGGAGCTTCGCCGTTTAGCCAGTATCCAGAAGAGACTAAGCTTACTTCGATGCCAACTCCGGCGTTGCGCTTTTTCCCTGCGTATTCAACTTTGTTGCGGACTTGTCAGCCTGGGAGGAGTCAACTCCGCATTCTAACGAGAACAAAAGGAAAGAGCGTGCAGTGACACCGTACACCCCTCCAATAGGGAAAACTTCTTGTGTACAGCCGTCACTACAGTTTGTGTCAAATATGAGGGACCAGCCTGAGCCGCCAGCCGCTTCCGGCAAGGTAAACTTCACTAAATCAGTATGCACATTAATCACTGCCAGCAACGTCGCTTCATGGCCGCGCTGGCGGATCCCGCTTGTCTGGGCTCGTCCATCCAGCAACATGCCGAAGCAACGCATGCCGGCATCTCCCCA
>CAXTWT010000050.1:0-18149 GCA_964247955.1 uncultured Bryobacteraceae bacterium | reverse complement strand
CCCTGCGTGCGGCCAAACTCGTCACCGGCCAGAAGCATGGGCGTGCCTTGCGACAGCAGCAAAGTGGCGAGCATATTACGGATCTGGCGTTCGCGCAGGCGGTTGATTTGAGGGTCGTCTATAGGGCCCTCAAAGCCGTAATTCCAGGACCTGTTATCCGAACTGCCGTCCTGATTATTTTCCCCATTTAGCTCATTGTGTTTCTCGCTATAAGTGACGAGATCGTTCAAGGTGAAGCCATCGTGCGCGGTGACGAAGTTGATACAGGCCCAAGGCCGTCTACCTTGATGATTAAAGGTTTGCCCGGAAGCGCAGAGCCGTTCGGTGAGAGACGAAGCAGGCGCTTCGCCGCGCCAGAAATCTCGAACGGTGTCGCGGAATTTATCGTTCCACTCGGCCCAGCCGGGCGGGAAGGCTCCCACCTGATAACCGCCGGGGCCGCAATCCCAAGGCTCGGCAATCAATTTGACAGCGCTGAGAACAGGATCTTGGCTCACGGCTTTTAGAAATCCGCTTTGATTGTCGAAGCCGTTAGGCTCGCGCGCAAGAATCGTACCCAAGTCAAAACGGAAGCCGTCCACGTGTGTCTGCTCTACCCAATAGCGCAAGCTGTCCGTGACCATTTGCAGCACGCGCGGATGACTGAGATTGACGGTGTTGCCCGTTCCAGTATCGTTGATGTAGTAGCGTTTCTTGTCCGGCAGCAAACGATAATAATTAGCGTTATCAATTCCTTTGAAGCACAGCGTCGGGCCCTTTTCGTTGCCTTCAGCCGTGTGGTTGTAGACGACATCCAGAATTACCTCCAGGCCGGCATCGTGGAAGCGAGCCACCATCTCTTTAAACTCGCGCAAGCTGTCCTCGCGGCGGGCAGCGTAACGTGGATCAGGCGCGAAAAAACCAATCGTGTTATATCCCCAATAGTTGGTCAGATCCTTTTCGAGCAATTGATTGTCGTTGATAAAGGTATGTATGGGCAGAAGCTCAACGGAAGTGACTCCGAGCGACTTGATATAGCTGATCACTTCCTTGGTGGCCAGTCCCGCGTAGGTTCCGCGCAGTTCAGGCGACACGGCAGGATGCTTTTTGGTGTAGCCTTTGACGTGCAACTCGTAAAGAATCGTGTTGTCCCAGGGAACCAGCCGGCGGCGCAGGGTCTCGTCTTTCCAAGTAAATTCAGGATCGACAACCGTGCATTTGGGCATATATTGAGCGCTGTCGCGCTCATCAAAAGTAGTATCGTCGCCCGATTCCATAACGTAGCCGAAGACGGAGGGATGCCATTTCAGCTCGCCATAATTCGCGCAAGCATAGGGATCAAGCAGGAGCTTGTTCGGATTAAAACGATGTCCCGCTTCCGGCGCGTAGGGGCCATGAACGCGATAGCCGTAAATCGTGCCGGGCGTGATATTCGGGATGTACCCGTGCCAGATCTGGTTTGTGTACTCAGGCAATGCGATGCGGTCTACTTCCCTTTCCCTGGGATCGAAAATACAAACTTCGACCTTGGTCGCGTTGGCTGAGAAAAGAGCAAAATTCGTGCCCTTGCCGTCCCAGGTGGCGCCGCGCGGATGCGGCAAGCCTTCCCTGATTCGGTTCTTATTGATGGCGGGCATGTGCGCGTTCCTTGCCGGTTAGAGAACAAAGCCAATTCGTTTGTTTAGCACGAGGAATTGCCGGGTTGAGACTGGCAATGACACACTTCGGTTGTTTGCTTTTTCCTACAGAAAACATCGGTTTGTTTATTGAACTACTAGTGATTTTGGTAACGGCTCAAAAGCTGCACCGGGCTTACGCGAAGCCGGATATTGCCGCTACCCTGTTCAACTTATAGAGTAAGCAAGTTCCCATCAGCATTTCAACACGTCCTCCTCCCTGCCAAAGCCAGTACTGGAGGGACTGGCTACACCCGGAAGATCAACGAGTATGATATAAAGATTTCTAGGCATAGGTTTCTTTGTCTTATGGGACGTTTATTCGCAAAGCCGTTGCAAGGCTCGCTAGGTTTATTAATTTTGAAGACGTTGAGTTATGGGCCGCTGCATGGATATGCCGTTACCACGCGTATTCAGGAAATTTCTAATGATGTACTGCAAGTGGAAGAGGGTTCATTATATCCGGCGCTGCACCGAATGGAGCAGGAAGGCTGGATTTCGTCCGAGTGGTCGATATCGGAAACAAATCGGCGGGTGCGCTATTACAAGCTGACCGCCAAAGGCGCGCAGCAATTGAAAACCGAAGAGCGCGAGTGGGAGAAGGTGACGGCGGCAATCGCCAAGGTGTTGCGGTACGCATAGGAGGGCAACATGGGACTTCTTGGAAAGCTGAAAAACAGTTTGGTTCAAAAGCCGATACGCCAGGATGCCGAAGAGGAACTGGCGTTTCACCTGGAGCAGCGCGCGCAGGAAAACATACGGCGCGGCATGACGCCGGATCAGGCCAAAGCCGCTGCGCAACGGCAAATGGGAAACGCGACATCCTTGCGCGAGAGAATGGCGGAAGCCGATACCCTGCTGTCCGTGGATGCCCTAAGACGCGATCTGCGGCTGACCTTCCGAACGCTGCGCAACGCTCCGGTGTTTACAGCAATGGCGGTCTTGTCGTTGACTTTGGGCATCGGCGCGAACACGGTAGTGTTCACGGTCATGAAACATGTGGTTTTGGATTTACTGCCGGTGCCGCAGCCGGAACAGCTTGCCATCCTGCATGATAAAGGCCCACATAACGGGTGGACGTTTGGAGGCGGAATACAAAGCAATTTTTCTTATCCGCAGTATCAGGATCTGAAAACGGCAACAAGCTCTATCTTTGATGGTCTTGCAGGGCGTTTTAGCGAGTACGTGACATTGGCTGGAACGGCAAACAGTGAGCATGTCCGGTGCGAACTGGTTTCCGGCAACTACTTCGACGTTCTCAAAATAAAGCCGTGGCGAGGGCGTTTGTTGAGGAGCGCGGATGACCAAAAACCGGGCGGCCATCCCCTTACCGTTCTGAGCTACGGATTCTGGCAACGCAGCTTCGGCGGTGATCCGAATATCGTGGGCCGCACCGTGCGCTTGAACAGCCATCATTACGTGGTAGCCGGGATAACACCACCTGGATTTTATGGAATCGATATCGGAAAACCCGCCGACCTTTACGTTCCTATGATGATGAAAGCGCAAATTACCCCCACCTGGGACGGGCTGACGGACCGAAGCATATTTTGGTGCAATCTGGTGGCGCGGTTGAAACCGGGAATAGATCTCACCCACGCGCAAAGCGCCCTCCGCGTGATCTATCCACCACTTCTCGACCAGGATCTGACACTCCGGAAAATGGTGTCCGCCAGATCTCGAAAAGAGTTTGCCAAAAACACGGTAGAGTTAACTCCCGGCGGCAAAGGATATGCGGATATTCGCGGCAGTTTGGAGGAGCCGTTGCGCTTTTTGCTCGTCATGGTAGTCATCGTGTTGCTCATCACAGTAGTAAACGTGGCCAATCTTCTGCTGGCGCGCGCCACAGCGAAACAACGCGAGATGGCGATACGACTAGCAATCGGGGCAGGACGCACGACGCTGGTTCGGCAGTTACTAGTAGAAAGCTGCACCCTTGCAGTGATGGGCGGAATCCTGGGCGTACTATTGGCCTATGGAGCAACGCCGGTGCTGCTGCGTTTTTTGAGCGCCAACGTAAGTGAGACCAGCGTTAACGCCAGTCCCGACGGGCGGGTTCTGCTTTTCACGGCGGCGCTGACACTTTTGTCAGGAATTGTGTTCGGACTATTTCCCGCATGGCAAGCGGTGCGGACAGACATTTCAGGCGCGATCAAAACCGAAGGCAGCCTGGGACATACCTCCGATCGTTTGTGGCTGCGAAGAGCACTGGTCGCCGGGCAAATTGCTTTCTCGCTCGTATTGCTGAGCGCAGCGATGCTGTTTGCGCAGAGCCTTCGCAACTTGCAGAATTTGAGTCCAGGGTTTCGGACAGATCATTTAATCACGTTCAAGGTAGATCCGGGACAAGCAGGATACTCGCAGGAGCGGATCAAAACCTTTGGCGAAGAGATTCGAAAACAAATCACGGCGTTAGGAAATGTGGAGAGCGCGGCAGCGGCCAAGATGCCGGTTTTGGAAAACACCGGCTCAAGCGGCAACATAACTGTCGAAGGGTACCATGCGCCGACGCATGACGATGAAGAAAGCAGATGGAACTGGGTGGGTCCGGCTTACTTTATGACCCTGCGCATTCCTTTATTGGCCGGGCAAACCATTACAGATGCGGATGTGCTTTCTAACTCGAAAGTGGCGGTTGTGAACGCAACCTTTGCTAAACATTTCTTTCAGAACAGAAATCCGATTGGTCTGCATTTTGGCCTTGGCGGCGGCAGCAAGGTAAAGCTGGACTGGACAGTTGTGGGCGTAGTAGCCGATAGCGAATACAACTCGCTTCGTTCCAAAATCGAGCCGTATATGTGCATGCCTTATCTGACGGACAAGGAACGCAGTGAGCTTATTTTTTATGTGAGAACGCGAGGCAACAGCGAGGCAGTCATGCCGGAAATTCGAACGCTGGTGAAACACTACGATGCCAGTTTGCCGGTCTATGACATGAAGACAATGGATGAACTGATTAACGAGGGCTTGTTTACGGAACGTGGATTGGGAATGCTGTCAATTTTATTTGCGACACTTGCTAGTCTGCTGGCCGCAGTAGGCTTGTACGGCGTGATGTCATACACGGTCACGCGGAGAGTGCGTGAGTTCGGCGTGCGCATGACGGTAGGCGCGACCCCACGGAGCATTTCGCAAATGGTGCTGCGGGAAACAGCTCTGCTCTGTTTTGTCGGTATCGGATGCGCGCTGCCTCTCGTGTTTGCGGTAAGCCGCTTCATTCGGTCGTCTTTGTACGGAGTGCAGCCGAACGATCCCTTTATCATCGGCGGCGCTGTCGTACTATTGCTGTTGGTGGCAGAACTAGCGGGCACCATTCCGGCAGTTCATGCCGCGCGAATCGATCCGTACACCGCTTTACGGGGGGAGTAGTTGGTCAGGAACGGTCGGCAATGCGCGGCGTCGCTTGGCGGTAATAGGGTGGCCTCTGACTTCTTTGGCCGCCTTCAAACAGCGGGCTTTTGTAAATGCCAATTTTGTGAGCAAAAAATTTCAGTGTGGTCGCCAGCACTCCCAGTCCATAACGGACACTGCGGCGGAAACTGATCGAAGACGCTTCTTTGAAGTATTTGGTCGGGCACGAAACTTCCCCGATCCGGAAATGAAACATCACCGCCTGCGCCAGCATTTCATTGTCGAAAACAAAATCATCGGAATTTTGCCACAGCGGCAGAGTTTCCAGAACGCGCCGATCAAAGGCGCGAAAGCCGGTATGATACTCCGACAGTTTCACGCCGAGAAACAGATTTTGAAAGGCTGTCAGCAGTCGATTGAACACGTATTTGTAAAGCGGCATGCCGCCTTTCAACGCGCCTCCGCCGACAATCCTGGACCCGAGTACCACGTCGTAGACGTTGTACGCCACCATACTGGCCATCGGGGTGACCAGCAGCGGCGTGTACTGATAATCAGGATGCACCATGACGACAATATCTGCACCCGCATTCAAGGCTTCACGGTAACAGGTTTGCTGGTTGCGCCCATACCCGTAGTTGCGGTCATGCACAAAAGTGAGCACGCCTAATTCAGCAGCAAGGGCGGCTGTATGGTCCTTGCTGGAGTCATCGACCAGTATTTTGATATCGACTGCGTCGGGCAGTTCCCGGACGGTTTGTTCCAGTGTCTTTTCCGCATTGTACGCGGGCATGACTACAGCAATTGTTTTCCCATTGATCATAAGTTTTGCGGCAGAAGAATGACGACCGTCCCTTCTAAAGTTGTCATCGTGCGGGCGCTTGCCGGGATTGTTCCCAACCTGAGATCCTGGTCACTACGGGAGTGCATCAACGCAGCCCCTGCCAGATCGGACGCAGATCGAGAGTAAAGCCTTTAACCGGTCCGGTTCCCCGAAGTTTGTCGAGGCCGGTGCGCGTTTCCACGTCGCCTGCTGTATAAATCTTCACTTCCCGGTGGTCGGGATGAATCAGCCAGCCGAGCGCAACGCTTGCCTTCAGCCACTGTTCCATTTTCTTTTGTAGTTTCGGATAAACATCACTCGGCGACTTGATCTCAATGACAAACTCAGGCACGATCGGAATCCACCCACGGCGTTTCCCGTACGGAATGGCCCGCACTCGTTCGTCGCTCGCCCAAGCCGCATCAGGTTGCATTTTGCTGCCGTCCGGAAAACGAAAGACCGTTGAGGGTCCAAACACCTTTCCCTTCCCTTTGCGCAAGGACCAAGCGCCTAGCTGCATAACCGCGAGCCCTTCCTGATACCCGCTTTCTCCTCCCGTGGGCGGCATCAAATATACGTTTCCTTTCGCGTCCTGCTCAATTTTTGTGTGTTCGGGGTAGGTGCGGCAGATTTCGTTATACAGGGCATTCGGCGCCTGCCCTTCACGCGGCTCGAAGATCACCACGCCTTCGTAATCGTTCAACGCGTCCGTAGGAAGTTTTAGAAGTGTCGTCATGTTTTCTGCTGTGTTTACATTTTATTGAGTATAACGGCCCATTCACCTCAATTTTACTTCCGAGCCGAAGTTTCCTTTGCGCGCAGATCATCCACTCTGTACAAATAGAAATCTTCGCCCCACACCTCGGCCCCGACAAACTTGACCATCGGCGTGACCTGAAATGATTGCTCCTGAATTGCTTTGATATCCGCATCACTCAATCCGGCATGGGAAACCAGCAAGATCATTTCAGGCGCGCGCAACTGCTGAGCGGCCAGCGTCAAACGCTGCGGAATCTGGTCCCAACTGAAATTATCGCGCCGGTTGGCAAACAAAAGAAAGCTGTCCGAGCAACTGCAATCCAGGAAATACATGGGCCGTTGCAGTTCTTCAGCGACTCCGGCGACGCTGGTATCGGGCGTGCCGACCAACACCGCACTCTGCAAACCATGGTCTCTAAGCCACTGAGCAGTTGCCGGCGCATTGGAGAAGGGGTGATGCCACTGCGTCACAGCCGCCGTCGCGCCGGCAACTGCGCTGATTCCGAGAAGAGCAAAGGCCAGGAACGGAACACTAGTGCGGCGATACCGCTGTATCCACAAAGCTACAAGAACAGCAAGCAGGGTGACCCCACCGTGCCGGGTAGATCCCATATAGATCAAATGACCAAAGCTGACAGCAACGGCTACCACAAGGATAACCAGCAAACATAAATTCCGGTCGCGGCAAAAAAGCAGATAGTACGCTCCCAGGATGACGGGCGCTAACCACAGCAGTTCCGGCGAGGGGTCCGAAGGGTCCCAATAATTAAGGGGAACGTTCTTCCCAAGCGGCCACCACGGCACCACAATATAGAAAATAGCTGCTTGCAGAAAGTGAGGTGCGCTGTACGCATGCTCAAACATGCGGCCGGTGGTGCGCCAGCTAATGTCCGGAGCAAGCTTCAGCGACCAGACGGCAAAAGCAAGCAGCGCCAAGTAAACCAAACCGGCTTTCAGTATTTGTGCTCCTGAAGGATGCCGGGATTCGCGCCGGCTTTCCATCCGATCCAGGCCGTACTCCACCAACAGCGGCAAAGACAAAAGAACGCCCATCATGTCCGTGTTGGCGAGAAGGCCGAGAAGCACGGCATTCGAAATCATCCGGTTGGGACAAACTGCCCGACGATTCGCGTAAACAAACGAAAGGAGAAGGCAAAGACTGTACATCCGTGAGAGAACGATGTACTCGAAAGAAATATAATAACTGCAGAACAGAAGCACCTTTTCCAGGCGCGAGAAAGGTGACCGTATCGCGATAAAAAGATATATGGAGGCGCCGATCACAGCCTCTACGCATTTCATCGCAGCAGGCGAAGATGTCCAGCGTGAAGCAAACCATAACAGCAAATACCACAGGCTGGGATGCCCTTCGTAATGAATGTATTCAAAGAGAGTTTTGATGTCAGGGCTGGCAACAGCAATTCCCCAAGCGTTCAGTTCATCACGCCACATCTGATGGTGGCTCAACTGAACAAGGAACAGAACGATAAAAGGAAAAACGAGCAGCAGATCAGTTCTCTTCTGCCGGCGCCAAGTGCGGCTTAACAGCACAGTTGAGTCAACAAGAACTGTCATTCAGTGTTTACAGCAGCATGCACCGACAACTCACTGTGGAGCTTCCGCCTCATAGACCCAGGCATATCCATCGTGTGTCACCGGTTTGCCGAGCAGCTTCTTCTCCAAAAGCCAATCGGTGAACACGTCTGGAGAGGTTGGCGTAGACAGAAGATAAAAATGAGGATTTTGCGAGAAGAAGGCAGTGGAATCTGTAATCTTCAATTCCGGCCGTAAAGGAAGCCAGCGTTTTACCTGATTTTCATTTGTTGGATCGGAGTTGGTCGCCCCTGGAGGAGTAGTGACATACACCAGCCTGCGTTTCAACTGTTCCGGCGCTGCTTCCACGAACTGCAGGTATTGCAATCCTTCCGCCACCACAATCGGATAAGGTTTTGGCAATTTTTCCAGGAAATCAGGAGAAAAGGTTTGCACCCCAATCAATTCCGTGGGACGAAGCGCAATAACACAAGAGAAGAGAAGCAGCGGCGCGGCGATCAGCTTGAACCTTGGTATCTGCCCAATGACATAGGCAGTAACAATCGATATCCCCAGACAGGCAACAACGCAATAGCGGGCGTTGAAGGTTTTAGTAATGATTCGCGAGAATGCAAAAACGATTGCCGGAAAGGCAAGCGTACCAAAAGCAATGATGTACAAGTTCATCAGGGAAGGAACCTGCAGCTTGTCATCTGAGAAGTGGGGCAGAGCGGCGAACCATCTCGTACCGCTCAAAGCATAAACAAAAACTGCTAAACAGAGTAATACCAGCAGAACCGTAGGAGCTCTCCTGCCGTGCATGAAAAGATCCATGTAGGTCACACCCAACCTTGCAAGGATCGGCTTGGCGTAGTACTCCATGCTGGCCGTATCGCCGGTGTTAAAACGGTTGATAGCGCGGATCAGCGGCAGCCATAAAAGAGACGATGTACCGGCAGCTATCAAGCCAAGCCACACGGAAAGTCTCAGCCGACGATAGATAAGGGACCACAACAACTCCATCAACGCGAGGCAAGGGATCAGCAGCACGGCGTAGAAGTGCAGCGACGTAGCCAGGGACAGCAGAATCGTGATGCCGCCAACGCGCCAAGCATTGGAACGGCGGCTTTCCAGCCGGTCCCACAACACAGTCGCTACCGCGAAACACGCCACCACCAGCGTATAAGGCCGGGCTTCCACAGTGTAGCTTGACAGAATGCCGAGCAGGCACAATACCATGCCAAGCGCTGCGGAAGCAATACCGGCATAACGTTTCAGGAGCCCAAAGACGCACAAGCCGGAAATCAAAGCAGCGAGAACCGACGGTGTTCTTAAAATCAGGTAACTTCCGCCAAAAACAGTTATCAGAAAGTGGAGCAGCAAATGGTAAGTGGGCGGCGAAAAATCGCTCCCCTGGAAAGGAGCAGAAAAAACGTCATGGACCGTAGGCATTCTTGCCGTCCAGACAGCGAGTACTTCGTCCATCCACAGGGCTTCGTGGGATGCCTCTTTGCCCCAGGATATAAGCAAACAAACCACAAAAAGACCAAGCAGCAGAAAGATGCTGAAATGCAGCAGACTCCTGGTTCCAATGGACTTGACAGGCGGCATCCTCGTTGATGAATAAGTATTCACGTTACCTTCAGATGACCGGTACAGGTTCATATTCCGAAGCGGGACTGCTGTACTCCTCCAAAGGACCTGCCACATGATGACGCACAGTTAAGGTCAAAGTGCTCATGAGAAAACTGGACAGGATCACCTCGATTCCCAGGCTCATGGCAACGGAGGAAGGAATCACAAGGCGGGCAAAGTGTTCAGGGACCAGGTCGCCGAAGCCGCGCTGTTTCCATGCGAGAACGGCATACACCGCAGCGGCCAGACCGATGCAGAAGACCAAAGTTCCAACCACAAGGCCATACTCCAGTTTCAAATTGCGGACGGAAAATCGATCGGAAACCGACGCTGGATAAAGTCCTTCCTGCGTGGCGTAAAAACGGGACAGGAGAGAAAAAAGCACGGCCTGGAATCCGGCGGTGATAAAAGCTCCGCAATAAATCAGAGTGTCAATTCCCAGCCGGACGCCGCCGATTGTGAAAGGCTGATGCACAATCAGTCCGCCGACGACGGAGCCCAGCAGAATCAAGAACAGCCCCGGATAAAGAAACAGCCAATTGGGGCTGAACAGCAGCATAAAGCGTAAATGCCGCCAGCCATCCCGGTAAGGGCGAAGATGGGGAGGACGCGAACGGCCATCCGGACTCAGCACGGTGGAAACTTCCGTCATCTTCAGTCCGAGCAGTTTTGCCTTAATCACCATCTCGGAGGCGAACTCCATGCCTGTGGTCCGAAGATCCATGCGGCGAAAAGCCTCTTTGGAAAACCCGCGAATGCCGCAATGAAAATCTCCAATCGGAGCACGAAAAAGAATTTTCCCGATGGAAGACAGAATCGGATTGCCGATATAGCGATTCTTCCAGGGCATTGCGCCCGGCTTGATCTCGCCGGTAAAACGATTGCCCATGACTAGATCGTAGCCAGCGCGCAGTTTTTCGAGGAAGCCGTTCAGATTCAGAAAATCGTAACTGTCATCGGAATCTCCCATGATGCAGTATCTGCCGCGAGCAGCTTGCGCAGCGCCGTAAAGCGCGGCCCCGTAGCCGCGCACCGGAATTTTAACCACGCGCGCGCCGCAGCGCGTGGCGATCTCTTGGGAACCGTCAGTTGAGCCGTTGTCTCCGATCACAATTTCGCCTTTCACGCCGGATTGCTTGAGATATGCCTGCGCTTTACGAATGCATTTCTCTAAAGTTTCCGCCTCATTCAGGCACGGCATAAGGATGGAAAGCTCAATCGTCATCAGATAACCTCAAACTCAACAGTAAACAGTTGATTCAGCCGAGCGCAACGCGACGCCTCCTAGTACCGTCTCTGCCTTACGTGATTTCGGCAAGCGCAAAGATTCGAACATGGAAAAGTACTCCACGCTGATTTGTAACTCTAAGAATAGCCTTAGAAAATGCAAAAAGATTAAAACCAACGCTTCAGGATTCCCGATTATTGTAGCAGTTACGGACGGTTCTTGCGCACCGAAGCCGCCCTCCGGAACAAGCCCGAAATAACGCAAATTGAGTTGTCTCTCCAGTACGGCAGAGCTTATTGTAAAAGCACTTGCGATTCCTTGCTTGGCAAAATAGCTTTGGGATCGGAATTTGTAAATGGTTGAAAGTTAAACTGTGGGCCGAACATACAGGCATAATGCCCTCGAACGAGCCACAAGCGGCCGCTGGCAACCTTGCTCATCCGCCAAATATGAATCTTCCAGTGAGTGGGGGAAATGCCTGGAAGAAGTCGGTAAGGAAACTCCCTGCCCGTAAGAGCAGGGTCCGATTCACTGAGTATCGTTCCATCCTCGGCCGCAAACAGAACTCGATAATCACCACTGCTTTCTGCCCTCCCCTTCGAAACGAAGCCGAACCAACTTCCTATCTTTCCGGCATCTTCGAGGAAAGCAGGGCAACTGCTACTGGATGAAACGGGCAGAAACAGGTTATGAATGTTCTTTCCAAGAGCCGGGGACGAGGAGAAATAACAACGGTCTACCAGACGTACGGTTGTATACGTGGAAAAAAGGAAGTAACCAAGACAAGCGGTTTGCAGGATCGCCCTCGTCGGCAGCCCCAACGCGGGCAGCGGCGGAGCGAAGAAAGCGATGATGGGCAAGGCTGGAATAAAATAGCGGCCCTGAATCAAGGAAATGACGGGAGCTCCCGGCCGGTTCCACAAGACGTAACCGGCGATAAAAACTGCCAAAACTAACCCAACTATGGAAGCAACGCCGAATGCCAGAAGCGCCGGTTTCATCTTCTTATAATTGAAAATCAACAAGAAAACAATGCAGGCAAAACCCAGCACCGAGAGCCCATAAAACCAAAGCGGCAAGGGCACCTCCGCCCATCCGAAAACACCAACGAATTCTTTGCAGATTCGTGGAATCTCATTGCGGAAAGTGAGATTCATAATCTTCAAAAGCGAGACAGGATGCGCAAGAATAAAGCGCACTTGGGCGCCTGCATCGCCGACGCCTTCTCCGGCGAGAACGATAAAACTCCTCACCAGAACCAGCCAGCCTGCATAGCACGCAACAGCGACTCCGGAAGCAAGACAGCAGAAGGAGATAGCGCGACGCCAGCCGAGGCGTGTATGAGCCGCCAGCAGCAGCAATCCTAAAACCACATGGACAGGTTTCCCCAGCACCAGAAGAACCAGACACAAAATGATGCCGATACGAAGGGTGATCGTGTCTTCCCCTAAGAATCGTAAGCACAGCACCACGAAAAGTATGCTCAACGCGATAATGCCGGCGTCGCAGGAAACCGAGCCAAATTGATACAGGGTCATGGGCAGAGCAGCCGGAATAAGCAAATACAAGGCTTTGGACCGCCCGGCCATGCGAAGGGCCAGAAAAACCAGCAACACAGCGCTGACGGCGTTGCAAACCCGCGCGCTGTAGAACCAGATGTAAACCTTATCGGTGAAGCGTCTCGCCATCCAAATTCCTGCGGTTTGCGGGATATATAAACCCGGAGGGTAAATGCTTGCTGTCGGAAAGGCTCCAAAGGTCATACGGGACGAAGCCGCATCGGAGAGTGAAGCACGGTCGAGAGCATTGAGCCGTTCCCGAACCGTGTGAAGCGTTTCTTCTCCCTGTAGAAATTCAGTGCCCATGGTGAGGCGGACAAATTCAAACACCGTATCCGGCAAGATGCCTCCGGCTCGATTGGTGCTGAGGTCTAATTGCGGCATCCAGTTGCCCTGCGAGAACTGGACGGACCTCATAAAGTGCCGATTTTCATCGAGCGCCTGCATGGGCGGAACGAGAAAACAAACAGTAAGCGTCGTGATGAGCGCCAGAATGAGATAGATATACGGAAGCGTCCAGGTGTTGGAAAGGAAGGCGAACCGTTGGCGTCGGACTCTTACTTTTTGGGTTGCCCCGTCAACACTCCCTATAGGAATTCTTTTGCTTTCTACATTCATACTTTCTACATTCAGGTAAGACTATGCTGCTCTCGTTGAACGAGAGGGCTAACGAAGAAGTAAGTCATAAGAGTACCAGAACCTACGATGTTTTACCGAAACGCGCCGAAATGCCCCTCCCTTTAGAGATGGGGATGAATAGGCGCTCGGCAGCGAAGCTGCCGTCATCCGTTCTGGTACGCCTATCTCTTTTCTTTTCAGCTTCGCATCGGGAAAATAATAGAAGTGCGGCAAGCGTTCCAATTCCCCCTGATGCGGTCTCCACGCACCAAGCATCTGGATCGAACCATCCACGTCGCCGCACACATCTGGAATCATAGCGTTGCGCTCTATCGTCGCTACTACAAGCTGTTTAAAAAGACTCTGAAGCAGAGCCAACTCCAGCGGCATCTCGCCAAGCTCCGGCGCACCCGTTTCCAACACTGGCAATTGGTCGATTCTCAAGCGGTCCAGGCCGTCACAGATCGCTTATATCGAGCTTGGGACGCTTGGTTTAAGCATGAGATCAAACGCCCGCCCACGTTTCGTGCTCGCCGGAAGTACAAGAGCTTCACGTTGAAACAGTCCGGGTGGAAGCTGTTGGGACCGGGAAAGGTCAGGATACAAGGGAGGAATTATCGATTTCATCAATCCCGTGAAATTCTCGGCACGATTAAGACAGTGACGGTCAGCGGGGACAAAACAGGCCGTTATTTCGTATCGTTCTCTTGTGGGGAGGTCCCACCGCCGCAAGCCCTCGTCAAGACTGGTCGAACCACAGGCGGGGATCTGGGTGTCAAGACCTTTCTCACGCTTTCCGACGGCACAGAGATCCATGCTCCGCTGCCGTTTAAAAAGTCGCTTCAGAAAATTCGCAGGTTGAGTCGTCAGCTTTCTTCAAAACAGAAAGGCGGCAACTCGCGCCGGAAGGCGCTGCAAGCCCTGGCAAGAGCGCATCGGCAGGTCCAGAACAAGAGATCCGCTTGGCACTGGAAGGTTGCTTCCCAACTCGTTCATGAGTATGATCGGTTGGCCTTCGAGGATCTGAACCTGCGCGGCTGGAAAGCTCTGTGGGGCCGGAAAGCCGGTGACCTCGGAGTAGCCGATTTCCTCCTGAAACAGAAGTGGCTCGTCGAGAAGTACGGGAAGGAACTGAAGCAGTGTTCCCGGTTTGAACCGATCAGTCAATGATTGTTTTGCTGCCGGCACAAACAACCAGCGCCCTTAAAGAGGCGGATCATGGTGTGCTCGAAGTGCGGCAAAGCATGGAACCGGGACCATAATGCTGCTTTGAACATTCAGTAGGCGTGTTTCGCTGTCTCCGGCCAGGAGCCGACGTAAGACCCCGTAAGGGGCAGTTGGCGTGAGTCACTGCCGAATCCCCCGCCTTCAGGCATGGGGAGTGCGTCAAAG
The DNA here is from genome assembly GCA_964247955.1 of uncultured Bryobacteraceae bacterium. Taxonomy (GTDB): domain Bacteria; phylum Acidobacteriota; class Terriglobia; order Bryobacterales; family Bryobacteraceae; genus Bog-105. Next base: position 3,596 of record CAXTWT010000050.1, on the reverse strand, counting down.
AAGACCCGAAGAGGCGCAGGAGCTATGCTCCGGAACGAGCCACAGATAACGGGTATTGAGTTGCGAAAAGCCTTCTTTGCTCCATTCCGGCAGATGTGGGTCCTGTGCCGGCAGAACGCGCGGCCAGTTCTTCACAAAATCTTCCGAGTAGAAGCCGTCAGTGACCAGCATCTTCGCGCCGACTTTTCGAAAAGCGTCCAACACGCGCTGACGACCCGCTTCGTCTGTTTTAAAAAACGCTTCAACCTGATCTGGGTTATCAATTTCAAGGTTGTTCAGAAAAGACCGGTTGCGCGAATAAGTCAAGGGCACTTCGGCAACCACCCGCACTCCATCCAGGCGCGCCCACTCGGCATGCATGCCGGGACCGAGATAAGCAACCTTGTCACCAGGACATAGGCCCATGGAACGGAATTGCTGCGCCAGCAGCCAATGGATGTTCTGAAACCGCTCTCTTCTGTGAACCAAATCAGAAAGCGCGGCCTTGACCGTATAGCGCTGGCGGTTGCCGACATACGCAACGAAAAACAGCAGCGTGCAACCCGCAATAAACCACGCAGCCCAGCGTCGCAACTGTTCGCTCGAGAGCCTCACCGTAAACAGAAGCGCCATCCAGATAATAAGAAGGTTAGCGGCAATGTAGCGCCGTTCAATGTAAAGCAGCGCATAAAAACCGATGGAGCCAAGCATCGGCAGCAGCACCGGCCATAGCTCGAAGGTCCATCCCAGCCAGCGCCGGAAGCCCATAAATGGAACCAGAAAGAGAACGGGAAAGAAAATCGGAGAGCGGATCAGGGCATTGCCGAAAATGCTGAGATTCACCAGCAGAGCCTGAAGAATCGGCTTGATCTCCAGCCTGGGCTTGACGCCCGCATACCAGTAAGACGGGTCATACCACGGAGGGTAAGTCGCCGCGACAGGCTGCGCGAAGGTATACGTTGCCGGTAATGAAACGGCGAGAGTGGTCGGATGCTTCGGCGCGCCGATATCGCCGGGTTCGCCCTGCCAATGCACCCACCGGCGCGCGCCGCAGATCTCCCAAGCCAGGTTCAGCATGCCGGAGTTCCCAACGGTGAAACGACCATCTTTTTTGCTGATCGCATAAATGTAGGGAGCTGTCAGCAGTACGATCGTAGCGACGGTGACGAGACCGGGCCGGAGAAGCCGCGAACCGCGCTGCGCCAGCAGGATTAATACAATCGCTATACAAAGGATCATCGGCGCGATAAATGCCGTCCTGGCGAAATACAGCAGCGCGCAAACGGCTCCGAACAACACGAACAAGCCGTTTGAGCCGCCCGTTCTCCGGATGCGAAGCATGATTACTATCAGGAAAAGCGTGAGAGCCAGGGCCAGCATGTCGGGATAGCAAAACCACATGCTAATCATGGACAAGGTTGCGAAAAGCATTACGCCATAACCCGCCATGTACAGAACCCATTCCGGGAGCAGGGGGGATCTGTCGCTGTTATTTGACGGAAAAAGAATCAGCTCCCGCACCAGCAGATCCAGCGCAACGAAGCCTGCGACATACGCCGAAAAGATAATGAGATGCACAGTCGCCACTTGCCAATAAGGAGAAGGCCGAAGCAACCAGAACGCAAGCGCTATCGCCCAGGACAGCAAAGGACTCCAATACGCATTCAGCGCATTCCACCAATCGCCATGAGCATAATGGGTAGCGATTTCGACATAAGAAATACCGTCGGAATGAATAGCATGACGGTCCACCCAGGCTGCGGATGCGCCCAGCACAATAATAATTGCCCAGAAAACGACTCTGACGAGAAAAGTCAGATTCCACTTACGCATAAGCAAACGCGCAGTTTACCACGTAATTGTTTCAAATAAGGCCATTGCTCCAGGAACGAAGGGAATAATTGCATTCTTCGAATGTTCTACAGGATATTCCCCGAAATTCAAGCATTAAAGCTTATTGCCTTTCTTCAGTTTTCATTTATCACTTCACGTTAGTTATTTGCGATCGCGATCCTCCTTGGATAGCTCACAACAAATTACTGAAGCAGTAGTTCCGGGGAAAGCGTCCCAAAGTTGCTTATGTCTTTATCCAACCTTATGGGACTTCTTCAGCGGTATGCTGATCCGTCCGGTTCCAACCCTGAAAGCGCGACTCAGGATTTCCAGCACGTAGCGCAAAATGCTCCTCCGGCCAGTTTGGCGAGCGGTTTATCAGAAGCGTTTCGGTCGAATCAGACGCCGCCGTTTCCGCAAATGCTGGGAACTATGTTCAGCAACTCCAATGGTGAACAGCGGGCAGGAATCTTGAATCACCTGCTCGGGGCGGCAGGGCCTAGTATGGGCGGGGGAATACTCGGCAGCTTAGGCGGGCTTTTAGGCGGCGGTGGACAGATTACCCCGGAACAGGCCCAGCAAGTATCGCCCGAACAGGCACAACAGTTAGCTGAGCAGGCCCAAAGGAACAATCCTTCCATTGTCGACCAAGCTGGCCGCTTTTATGCAGAGCATCCGACTCTCGTACAAGGCTTAGGGGCGGGAGCGCTGGCTTTAGTCATGTCGCACATGTCCCGCCAATCGTGAGTTTTTCAACCGTCTAAGCGGCAGCTTCTTCTTTTAATTCCTGCTCAGGCAAACGCGCGGTTTGGACTCCCTTGGCAACGCCAAACTTCCGCATGGCTCTAATCAAAAGCCAGGAAGGATCGAATTCGTACCAGGCCAAACCGTGCCGCGCCGAGGTAGGATGCGCGTGATGATTGTTGTGCCAACCCTCGCCGAAGGTCAGCAAGGCTACCCACCAGTTGTTCCGCGAATCATCACGGGTCGCGAAACGGCGTTTTCCCCACATGTGCGTTGCCGAATTCACCAGCCATGTCGAGTGCAGCCCGACAACCACTCGCAGGCAAATCCCCCAGAAAAACAAGGGGAAGCCGCCGAGGGCGATCAGAATAGCCGATAAAACCACCATTGGTAACCAATGCCAGTTGTTCAGCCACACATAAAAGGGTTTCTTGGCGAGGTCAGGAGCGTACTTGGACATCATACGAGTGTTGTTGTGCTTGCTTTCACCAAGTAAGATCCAGCCGACATGCGCCCACCAAGCGCCATCCCTGGGCGAATGCGGATCGCCTGCGTGATCCGAAAGCTGGTGGTGAAGACGATGGGTAGCCACCCAGAAGATCGGACCGCCTTCGAGCGTCAAAGCGCCGCAAACGGCAAAGAAGTATTCCAGAGCTGCCGGAATTTTGTAAGAGCGGTGAGTATGGAGCCGGTGATAGCCCAGGCTGATCCCCAGCTCAATCGTCATCCAGTACAGAAAAGCGGCTATTGCCAGATTCAGCCAGGAAAAGCAAAACAAGGCGGCAATTGCCCCCAGATGGAGAACAACCAGTACTGCGGTCGTAATCTTATTCAAAGGTTGGGCTTGCCGTGGCCCCTCCGGGCGCAATATAGGTTGGGTGGCAATCGGATTGCTCATGTTTAGGGGTATTCTCTATAGTAGCTGTCGCTCAGAAAAATTATGCAGAACTTTGGGACTGCTGTCCAGTGAGATGCCTGCTAGGGTCAGGGCAATCGCATATGAAATAGCGTGATAGCGGTCACGGTAATTTGCTTTGATT
>CAXTWT010000049.1:0-19701 GCA_964247955.1 uncultured Bryobacteraceae bacterium | reverse complement strand
GAACCCAGCGGAACCACATAAGTTCCCGCCTTTTGCAACTCGTCGCGGAGGCTCTTTGCCGCTTCGACCAAATCATCAGCGTCCTTCAAGGACTGCTCGTAATTCTGCTTGGCAATGGCGTCCTTTTGCGATTTCCCGTTGGGAAGTTTGTCGTCCTCTTCCGGGCGCTTCGGAAAGGGGTCTGGGTGTCGCTGGTCAGGAGGAAGTTGCTCTTGCGCGTTCCATGCTGATGATAGGAACAGCGCGAGCAGCGCATAACGGCGTGTGCGGCCCATACGGTTGCTATCATAAGCCACTTAGCATGAAGGTGAGTGTCGGCCTGATCGGTCTTGGCAACGTGGGAACGGGCGCTCTGCAAATTTTATGCGAGAACGCCCGTTCCATTGAAGAGAAACTTGGGTTTCCGCTTGCGGTAAAAGCTGTTTGCAGCCGCAGCGTTCATAACAAAAAGGGGTTGTCCTGTCCTGACGGTGTTACCCGAACGGATAATTGGCGCGACGTCGTCAACGATCCTGAAATCGACATCGTTGCCGAACTGATCGGCGGCACTGCGACAGCAAGAAACATTATTGAAGAATCACTGAAGCAGCGAAAGTCCGTGGTGACCGCCAACAAAGAATTAATGGCGCTGTGCGGCCCGGAACTGTGGTCGTTGGCAAACGCGAACGGCGTCAATATCGCCATGGAGGCCAGCGTGGCGGGGGGCATTCCCATTCACACGGTCCTGCGCGAAGGCATCGCAGGCGACAGCGTAGCCGAACTTTACGGCATTTTAAACGGCACCAGCAACTTCATTCTGACCGAGATCGAAAAAAGCAACGCGGCATTTGACTCCGTGCTGGCCGAGGCGCAGCAGCTTGGTTACGCGGAAGCCGATCCGTCAGCCGATGTTGATGGTCTGGATGCCCGTTCGAAACTGGCCATCTTAGCCGCCCTTGCCTTCGGTGAAAAGCTGACACCGCAGGACATTTTTACGGAAGGCATCCGGCGCATTATGCCTGTCGATTTTCAATACGCGCATCAATTGAAACACACCATCCGGCTGCTCTGCCTGGCGCGCCGGACGGAGGATGGCCTGGTGCTGTCCGTGCGGCCCAGCCTGATCCCGCAAAGCGCCATTCTGGCCCATGTTACCGGAGCTTATAACGCCATTTGGATTCGCGGCGAATACGGCGAAGACACGTTCTACTACGGTCGCGGCGCGGGCTCAAAACCGACGGGCGTGGCGGTCGTGAGCGACCTGATGCGGGTGGCGCGCGAGATCCGATTCGGAAGCCCGGAGCGCGTCAGCCCGTTTGCGCACGAGCGCCTGGGCGACCTCAAGCCGCTGCCTATTTCCAAGCAGGAACTGCCGTACTTCCTGCGATTCCGTGTCGAAGACAAAGCTGGCATTATCGCAACACTCGCGACTATTCTCGCTAAACACCACATCGGTATCGACGCCGTGCTGCAACTGCCGCGCGAAGACTGGCGCAACCTGCCCTTTGTGGTGACTACGGAACCGGCGAAAGAACAGGCGATCCGCGAAGCCCTGGTCGAGATCCGCACCGCCGACTTCCTGGTCGAATCACCCTTGGCCATGCCGATGGAGCGGGGCTTTTAGCTGCGAACTAAAACTGCGGTCGTGTTAGGATTGCAGAAGAACTGCCTACGGACCTGGAGAGGTGGCTGAGTGGTCGAAAGCAGCGGTTTGCTAAACCGTCGTAGTGCCTTAAAGCGCTACCGGGGGTTCGAATCCCCCCCTCTCCGCCAGAAATTCCTATTTAAAATCACTAATTCGAGTTGCTCCAATACTATAAAAATAGGCTTATGGATTTGACCGTTCCCATCCCTGACGACATCGCCATCCGGCTCCGACGGAGCAAAGGTGATCTGTCGCGCCGCGCCCTCGAAGCTCTCGCCCTCGAAGAGTACAAAAGCGGCCATCTTACTAAGCCGGAACTCCGCCGTATGCTCGGTTTCGAGACTCGATACGAACTGGACGGCTTCCTGAAAGAACATAGCGTATATGAAGGTTTCACGCTCGAAGAGGTCGAGCAGCAGGTCGAAGGACTAAAACAACTCTGCTTCTAAATGCGCGTTGTCGTCGCTGATACCACGCCGATTCGTTATCTCGCTGCCATCGGCCACCTCCATCTTTTGCCGCGTCTATTCGGAACCATCTTCGTTCCCTCCGTTGTATATGAGGAACTGCAGAATCCCGCCACGCCGCAGTTCGTGCGGGCTGCTCTGAAGCCACCTCCGGCATGGCTGAAGGTTGTACCTGCAGAGGTCGCCGATAATGACCCGGTTCTTTTGGCCCTCGACGAGGGCGAGGGGGCGGCCCTTACGTTGGGCCTGAGTCTCGGGGCCGATCTCGTCCTGATCGATGAACGTAAAGGCGCAGCGGCGGCGCGGCTCAAAGGACTTCCGTTTACCGGAACGCTGGGTCTTTTAACTTTGGCCGCGCAACGTCAATGGCTCGACCTGGCCGACGCCTTCGCGCAGCTGCGGCGGACAAACTTCCATTGTTCCGAAGATCTCCTGCGAAGCCTCCTCTCGCGGCATGGTAAGGCATAGTCTTGGCAGGTGTAGCACAGCCGTTTTCGCTGGCGAGAATGCCGGAATTCCTTCTGTTAGCAAGGTTGCTGTTTTGAGGGATGTGTCTGCCCGCATTCTCTTTGGGTTCAGTTTCGCCTTTTTGCTTACATTCTGTGCGGCTACTCGTCAAACCATTAAGATGAAGAGGAAGCTAATTCAATGAGATACGAAAATTATCCGCAAACTTCCGTATGGGACCAGATCAGCGGCACAACTACGTTGACCGCACAGGCTGCCGCTGTTATCAAGCAAACCTACTTACTGTTCGGGCTTGCGGTCTTCAGCGCCATTGCCGGCGGATACATTGGAGCCACTTCGGAAACGCTCGCCCGTTTCTTTTCGGGATGGCTCGGCTGGATCGTCGCTCTCGTGCTGCTCAATGCAGTGCCGCGCATTGCTCTTTCGGTCCGGCATAATCCTCCGCTCGGCGTGGCCGCTCTGGTCTTTGACGGGTTTCTTTCGGGTATTGCCCTTTCACCGCTTCTCTGGATTGCGCGTCTGCGCGCGCCTTCCCTGATTTTCGTGGCCTTGGCTATCACCGGATGCATGTTTCTCGGCGTAACGGTATACGTGATGAGCGCTCGCCGTCAATTCTCCGCGCCGCGCGGGCTGATGATGGGCCTCTTCTTTTCGCTCATCGGCGCTATGGTGCTGAACAGCTTCCTGCAGATCGGCCTGATTGGGGTCTTAATCAGCCTCGGCATCGGCGCGCTCGGCGTGTTCACCCTGGTGTATTCCACCAGCGCGGTTTTGCGTTCGCCCGAAGCAGATAGCCCGATCCCCGGAGCGTTAATGTTGTTCGCCGGAGTATTCAACATCTTTGTGGCGACGCTGAATATCCTGCTCCGCCTGCTCGGCGGCGGACGCCGCGACTAGTGCTGTAAATGCTTGCTGACATTCTGGAAGTCTGGCGCATCCATGAAGAAATCAATACCTTCTTTTTGCAGCGCCTTCCGGACGAAGGCTTTGCGGCGCTTACCCTGTTGAAAAACGGTCAGCCGTCGAAAGGCCGCACGGTCGCGCGCGTGTTCGCGCATCTTCATGAAGTACGGGTGCTGCATTTAAACCGGGATTCGTCAAAAGACGTTCCCCGGTTTGAAACCGGAGCCAGCCCAGGACGCTCCCAACTGATCGAGGCGTTTGCGGCAGGCAGCCTCGGAGTTGAGAAACGCCTGACGCAAATTGTGGAGTGTCGCGACCGCATCAAAGACCGGACCGGGCTGGCGCTGCTCGGTTATCTTATCTCTCATGAGTCGCACCACCGGGGGCAAATTCTGCTGGCCTGCAAACAATCCGGCGTGCGCCTGTCCGATGAGTTCCGATTCGGCATCTGGCAGCACTGGTTCCGCCCGGCATTCTAAATGCGCGGAAACGTCGTGCTTCCGCTCCAACTCGGCCAAAAATTTGCAAGTATTTAGTCTGTAATATCTTCGGCGTGAACGCTCGCTAATTTGTCGATTAGTTGTTATCTTCTTGATTACCAGCAAATCGCCCTAGCCGCTGAGCTGGGAATCAAGCAGATTTAACCGGCTTGCGAATAAAATTACCGACAGAATTAACTAAAATCTCGAAAAGTTATAACTCCAAATTGCGATAGCGCGATTGTCCGCTGAAGCACATGCATTCTTTTGCTTACTAAAAGTTCTAGCCTTCTGTGAGAAATCCGGTTATAATCAAATCCTTTCAACCCAAATTGACTCGACAGTAGTTCTGATTGTGGAGATCCGGCCAGGTTTTGTCTAAATCTACCTGCACGGAACCGTTAGAAGGAGATAAATCTTGACGATGAAGCTTCCACTTGCTGCCCTTACAGTTACCGTGCTGGCCCTTGGCGGTGAGTTCCGTACTGCCTTCAATAAGGCGGAGACCGTTACCTTGGCAATTCCGCGACCTGCCGAAGCGGTGCTTGCAGTCAAAACGATAAGCCTCAAAGTTGGACCTAGTCAGGCGCCGCCGAACCGCTTGCTCCAACTCGATCAGCTTATTCAACAGGATTTATCTCGCCAATTTGAGATCTCAGATGGTAAGCCCGACGCTGCATTAAAGTTTTCGGTCATTTCGTACGAACCTGTGACCATCACGAATCAGACCATTACCGAAATGCGCAGCATCAATGTTGGGAACGACAAAACCCCCAATTACCAAAGCCGTTCGGTTCCTGTGGTGTACGAATTAATACACGGCTCGGTAACTATCGGAGCGGCTGTTGTTGATGCGTCGGGCCGCACGCTGGATACTTTCAACCAAAACGAATTAATTGCTGAGCGGAAGGAGCTTACCGTCAATGGTCAGGCATCAACGCAAACAGCAACTTCATCTGCCGCCAGCCCCTCCAAATCCGCGATCCCGGACTCGCTTGGGGCCGTTATCGGCTTTAAGCCGCACTTTTCTACAAGGCAACCGGCGCAACGGCAGCGTCCGGTGGTTGAAACCTCGGACAGTATCGAATTGGCAATGCTGCAAAAGCTTGCGGCAAAAGTCCAGCACCGTTATGTGGCGACAACGGAACCCGTAGAGATCGCTTTAGCGGTAGATCCGGAGTTGCGGCTCGGAGACAAACTCGCCGAGAGCGGGCAATGGGGAGAAGCGCTCGATTCCTGGACTAAGGCAAGTATGAAGAAGAATCCTTCCGACCGGCTGTACAACATGGCTGTGGCGAAGGAAGCGTTGGCTTATGCCGAATATGCGCGGGACAATGACATGGAAACGTTTCTGCCGAAGTTCCAGGGGACCATGGACCTTTATACCGAAGCGCTGCACGGCGACCCGAACGAGAAGTACATGCGTGAATCCGTGGATCGGTTGCGCTTGGCGAAGGTCAATATCGAAACAGCGCGCCGGATGAAGGTGGACCAGGATACTGCCTCCGAGCAGGCCGTCGCCGCAGCGACGGAGAAAGCGCGCCGGCAAAAGCTGCGGGAAGCAGCGCTCCAGGATCACCACCCTGATTCTCGGGATGAAGGAAGCTTTCGGCTCAACGTGCGTACGCAACTGGCCGAAACGACCGGCGACGTGTCGGATGCGCAGCGCGATCAGCTCATCGCATTCGGCAAGCGCTTGAAGTTGACGGAATTGCAAAGCTATCGCGTTGTCGCGCAGGAGATCCAGCGCAAATCGGATATGCGGGAAGCGCTGGCGGATTATGAACGCGTTTTCCGCCCCTTGGCTGCCGATGGTCGAATCACGGGCGCAGAGCGCGCGCAATTGCGCGATCTGGCTGCGAAAGAAGGTCTTGATCCATCCGATGTGAAGTCAGTCGAAGACAAGTATCACTTTACGGAAGGGTCGTCAGGGCCGTCTGCGCGTCCGGCAAAATCTGCCGGCAGCGCTGCGCGGGCCAACCAGTAAGGTAAATCGGTTGTCGGCATGCGTGCGTTTGCGTTTCTCCTCATAAGCGCTTCCATAGCGGGCCTCTCGCTGAAGGCTCAGTCCTGCGTGTCTCGATCACAACAAATCTTGCAAGTGGCGATACAAAAAGCGGCGTCCGGCGATGAAAAACAAGTGCGCTCTTTGCTGGGGGAAGCCGAAGCTGCCTGCCCGACCAGTCCGGTTATTATGCGACAAATCGCCGCCGTTTACCGCGACATCGTTTTTGATCCTTCCAAAGCCGATGCCTTGCTGGCCAAGGCGCAAGCTTTAGCCGGAAAAACCGTGACCGCCGCTCAACCGGCTCCAAAGGTCGGTTTAGTGCGCGAGAAGTGGGCGCTGGTGGTCGGCGTCGGCAAGTTTGCCCATCTGAATGAGCAGGCGCAACTATCGTCTCCCGCCAAGGATGCGCGCGACTTTGCAAGCGTTCTGACCGATCCGAACATCGGCCGGTTTCGCGATGACGGCAAGCATGTGCGTGTCCTGACGGACAGTGAGGCCACGCTGCATCAAATCATGTCCGAAGTTGATTACCTCAGCCATCATGCCCAGGCCGACGACCTTGTTGTGCTGTATTTCAGCTCCCATGGCACGTCGGCCCACGATGATCGCTATGCCTCCGGCGATGCTCAAACCGGGTACATCGTGACGTACGATACAAGGCTTGATGCCCTGTTCTCGACAGCGTTTGCGATGGAAGAACTCAAAAGAGTGCTGGACCACTTGCGGGCGCAGCGGGTGGTGGTCTTCCTGGATACCTGTTTCAGCGGCGATTCGCTGCTCCGTTTTCAGGCGCAGAACGGTTCGAAGGGGCTGGCCGCCATACAAGACGATCAGTTGGAACGCATCGCGCAAGGCACAGGGCGCGTGTTAATCGTTTCCAGTTCCGGTTCGCAGGAATCCTGGGAAGGATCGGGCAACAGCTTCTTCACCAAATGCCTGATCGACGCTATGAAAGAAAACAACGGCCTGAGTACGGTAACTCAACTGTTTTCGAAGCTCGATCATGATCTGCCGTACATCGTGGAAAAAGAAAAGAACGCCCGTCAAACGCCCCTGATGTGGCCGCAGGGGCAGAACCTCAATATCGTGATCGGCACTCGCATTGAATAACTCACCGCCATTGATCCTCTCCATAACTGCTATGAAACTGCTTTTGATGACCGTCTTGACAGCCATCCTGGTTCCGGCGCAAACGCCTGCGCCGAGCGGCGCGAAGGCGCTCTTTTTTACTCCGGAATCGGGACAGGAAACGCCCATTGCTTCCTCGACTGCGCCGCATAGTTCGCCACGGTCGAAACCCAAACCCGCCATCATGGGCCTTAAGTATTACATCGAACTCCGTCAGCCGGACGGAACCCGGCAGCGCGTGGCTGCCAGCCGCATTTTCCACTCGGGCGACCACATCCGCCTCCATGTAGCGACCAACGTAGATGGAGACTTGGTGATCTATCAGCAGCAGGAAGACCAACCGGAAGAGCGGCTGTACCCGGCAGCCGAAATGCCGGATACAGCCAGTCAGGTAAAGCGCGGCGCCGATGTGACACTGCCTTCTACCCACGGGTGGTTTCGGTTCGATGATCACCCCGGACAAATCCACCTGACGCTGATGCTCACGGCACAGTCAAAGCAAGCGGGTGATCAGATCCCCACCGCCGACCTCGCGCATAAGATCGCAGGAGCAACCAAGGGCAGTAAAGCGCTGCACATCGAAGAAGATTCGGCAGACGACAACGCGGAATACAAAGTGGTCGATAGCCGCCTCGATCCAAAAATCCCTGCCGGTGTGATTGCAACGGAGGTGACATTAACACATGCCAGATGAGGGAGAAAACAAGCCGAAATTCCTGGGTAAAACGGAAACTATCTTCGTAATTGCAAGTGGTCTCGCAGCAGTAGTAACTTTACTCTGGGCTACAATCCCTCAGGCGGAGAAGGCTAAAACGTACGGAAACTGTGCTTATGGACCGCAGACACCTCCCAACATCAAGCGCCTGAACGGGTACATCGAGGAAGGGCAGCGCTACACGAGAATTCATAGTTACAAGCTGGCCGCACATCAATTCCAGGAAGTTATTGATGCCGATCCCCATTTTCTGGGCGCTCACCAGGATCTAGGCGTAGTCCAGCTTGCCCAAGGCAAACCCAAAGATGCGCAAGCCTCTTTCGAGGAAGAAATCAGCCTGATTGATTGTCTGCGGAGTACGAAGGATGATCTGTACCGCTTTGCTTATCTGCTCGACAAAGACAATGCCAGCCACCAAACTTCGGGTTCAATCTACCTGGAACGCCTGAACGCAGCGGAAGACACCGCCCATTACAATCTGGCCTGCGCTTACGCCAGGCAGGGTGAACGCGCGGCTTCCCTTGACGAACTGAACAAGGCCGCTCAATACCATTCCATCAAGCGCGAAACCGTGGCCGATGACCCGGACCTCCTGCCTGTTCGCCATGAAACCGGATACGAAGCAGCGTTAGCTCACTTCTAGGCATCCGGCAGCCCTGATTCTTCCCGGCATTCTAAAACATACTGCGCTAGAACAAATGCCATGTAACCGTTAACCTGGCCTCAGTATCGAGTGTGTAATGGCCCACTATACTCTTTACCGCGACGACCTTGAGACCGTTGAGTCTGATGAGGGGGAAACGCATGACAAAATCATCGAGTTAATGACCGAGGGCATGCATCTCGTTCGTGAGAAATCAGGAGAAAACATTCGCATTTCGCACGCCAAAGCATTTGGTCTGCTGCAGGGCGAACTGGTAATCGAGAAGAACCTGCCCCCGGAGTTGGCCCAAGGTCTTTTTGCGCAAGGCGGAACGCATCCCGTCTTGGTGCGTCTCGCTACGGCTCCCGGCGAGATTAATGATGACTCCAAGGTCCACACGGTTCGCGGCATGGCGATCAAGATCTTCGATGTTCCCGGCCCCAAGCTGCCGGGCCACACCGCCGACACACAGGATTTTGTGCTCGATACCGGCAAGGAGTTCATCAACAGCAACGCGAAAACATTTCTGCAAACCTTCAAGCCCAACGCCAAAATCGCGCCGCTCCTGTCCGATACGGTGAAGGGAGCGGTTTCCGACCTATCTCGTGTGACCAATGCCGCCCTCAATGCGGTTGGCCTCAATTCCGAAAAACTGGACTTCTTCGGGCATGAAAATAAGCAACCCATGGCGGAAGCTTACTACTCCCAAACGCCTTACCTTTTTGGAGAGTACATTGCTAAGATCGGTGTGATTCCGGACACACCGGGTTTGAAAGCCCTGTTCGATCAGCCTTACGATCCGAAAACGCCGGACGCCTTTCGCGAAGCGACCAACGAGTTCTTCCGCGAGCAACCGGCTGAATTTGTTGTTGCCGTGCAATTGAATACCGATTTGGATGAAATGCCGATTGAGGACGCGCAGGCCAAGTGGCCGGAAGAGATGTCGCAATACCAGCCGGTTGCCCGTTTGATTCTGCCCGTGCAAACTGCTTTCGATCCGGCGAAGAATGCCTTTTTCGAAGATCTTTCGTTTTCGCCAGCCCAGGCCCTGGCGGCCCATCGGCCCTTAGGATCAGTTAATCGAGCGCGGCTCGCCGCCTACCGGGCGCTTTCGCAAAGGCGTCTCTCCGAAAATGGCAAGCCGACAAAGGAGATTACCAGTCCTGTGGGAGTTCCTGCCTAAACGACTTTAGCTCAAGGAACAGGCGAGTGGTTAAAGCCGAGAACTGGCCCTGACCACTCATGCCCCTTTGCCATAGGCTTAAGCTTGTCGACGGCGGAAACTCCAAACAGCAAATCCGGCCGCAGCCATCCCAACTAATCCTAAGCTGGCTGGTTCCGGCGTGCTGGCTACTTGATTAGCAATGACTGTGTAACCGGCATTATTCGGATGCACGTTACCAATGGGTTCCACCCCCGAGTATGGTCCTGCCGGGGAGTTCGCGCCTGCCGGATACTGGCTGATGTAGGTCAGTGTTCCTTCCTGTCCCAGAAAAGCCGTGTTGAGATTGACATAGCTGGCGTTGAACTGGGTTGCCAGACTTTGAATGATCGAGTTCAGTTGCGGTCCGCCTTGCGCAAAGATCGGCTTCGCGGGATTGTTGGTCGGATCGCCCGGAAACGGATTATAGTAACCGAGCAGGTAAAGCTGCGCCGTTGGCTCTAAGGAGCGAATTTCCGTGAGCACCTGGGTGAAGTTGTTCTGGTAGGTGCTGAGCGTGGTGGGCAACATCGCCAAGGCTTGGTTGGTGGGCAACGTAGCAAGAGCGGCCAGTTCATTAAAGCCCAGAGTGATGCTGATGGTGTTAATGGTATTACCGGCAGCGGCTTCGGAAGCGACCAAGTTGCTGAACAGCACTGCCTGCGGCGTAGTGGGGCTATTGGCGTAGTTGAGATTTTGTTGCGCGAGCGTCGTATCGGTACGCCCCATGACAGGCGGCGTTCGCCCCACGCCGCTCATGAAACTGGCCGCCGTTTCGCCGTCAATCGCTAAATTGACAACCGTTGGACGCACTCCGCCGTTTCTCGTAGCCAAAGTATTGGCGAACTGACCGACATAGCCTCGGTCGCCATAGGATGGCACATAGCTTAGGTCAGTCTCACCAAACGTAATGGAATCGCCCAAGCCGACGTAAACCGAAGCGGCCATAGCCGTTCCGGAACCCAGCAGGGCAAATCCGATCAAAGCGCACACACAAGGTCCCAAGGGGAACCGTTTCATAGTTTCTCCTTTATCACTCAATTTGGAACGGTGCGATTCACCAGAAGTGGAGAGTTCCATTTCCTTGTGAGTCATTACTTTGTCCTTGACCCATGCTTGCTGCTCTGCCAGATTCGAGGCGAATGTTGCGTTCCAAAGTTGGACAGAGGGGAGTCGTTCTCTATACTCCGTGTAAGTACGAGTTTGGTTTGGTGTTTTCCGGGTAGCAAAAACTATCAAATATCTCTGGCAGTACTGATAAGGTTGCCGGAGATCATCCAATCGAAACGCCCATACGTAATATAAGAAGCTCGCCTCTCGTACACGTCCTGTATGGTTCTAAACTGTGGAACTTTTCCTTCGCAAGTCGCGTATCCTGTGCCGAAGGGACGTGGAAGCATGCGACTCCCGCTTTTGACTCTGCACATCTTTGGTGGCGCGGTAGGTCTTCTCTCCGGCACTGTTGCTATGGCCGTCCGCAAAGGCAGTCCTCTGCACCGCTCCTTCGGAAACGTTTTCACGATCGCGATGTTAACTTTGGCCTCCAGCGGCCTTTATCTCGCGATCCTGAAATCCCAGCGCGGCAACATCATCGGCAGTATCATCACTTTTTACCTGATCACCACCGCCTGGCTTGCTGGCCGCCGTAGGGGCATAGGCTTGCTTGAGTGGGCCGCGCTTCTTGTCGGCCTCAGCGGAGCAGCAGCCGCTATCACCCTCGGCGTCCAGACCCTTCACAACCCCACTGCCGACAAAAGCGCCCCCGCCGGTATGAGCTTCTTTTTCGGCCTCGTTCTCCTGCTCGCCGCTGCCGGAGACATTCGCATGCTCGTTCGCGGTGGAATCTCCGGCCGACAGCGCACCATACGTCACCTCTGGCGCATGTGCTTTGGACTTTTCATCGCTACAGGTTCTTTCTTCCTCGGCCAGCAACAGGTCTTCCCGGCTTTCCTGCGGGGCTCCCTGTTCCTGACCGTCCTCGCCCTCCTGCCATTCCCCTTGCTGATCTATTGGTTCTTCCGCGTCCGCTTCAGCAAGTCTTACAAAACCCGGCCACTACCGATCCCTACGCCCACCACTTCTTAAGGTCTTGTGCTACCGCTTCCCGCACTCCCGGATCGTTCATTGCCTTCTCCGTCAGTCGCGCAGAGTACTGCTCCAGTGCTTGACCGGACTAGTTTATGAATACTGGTTCGGGGAAGCGATTCAGAAATCTGTGCCGACATGGTTGCATACTTTGCTGGTCAAGATTTTAATGAATGCCTTGGACGGAGCAGGGTATAAATCCGGTGCGGAACTGGAACTGAGAATTGACTAGGGCTGGCAGCCCAAACCGGATATTGCCGTCGTAACGGTCGTCGAACATCCCTATCCCACCAAACCCGTTGACGTTGCGGGGGAAGTGCTTTCCCCCGAAGACATGCAGCGAGTAATTGAGAAGTGCCGTTACTAAGTCCGAATCGTCATGCCTTCCATTGTGACGCCCGAATCAGCTTCAAACGAACCGGAAGACCTCGCGGCCTCATTTCGTGATACGCTCAAGGCGTATGTCAACCGAACCAAAAAACGTTCGCGTTAACGCTGCTACGTTCCGGCAGTTACAAGAGATAGCTGCACGCGAAGGTAAACCCCTGGATGATGTAGCGGATGAGACAATGCAGAACGGCATTAAGGTTGATTTTGAGGAACGTCTTTTCGCCCTTGCAGAGTATGGTCATCGCCAAGCTGAGAAAACCCATCCGGGACTTACCGAGCAGGACATTGTTGATATCGTTCATAAACGCCGCGAGTTAAATCGTAGCCGCTAGATGCGGCGCGTCACTTTTGACACCAATGTTTATATTGCTGCTCTAACCAGTAAACGTGCTTTGCTGAGTCTCTTAACGATGGCGAAAGCGGGGGTGTTTGCCTTACAGGTATCAGATGACATCTTGGATGAGGTGGAAGAGGTGCTGGTACGGGATTTCTTTTGGACTAAAAGCAGCACTTATGCAGCACGCCTTCTGCTCTTGAATGCATCTCACCTTGTCACGCCGCATGTAGAGTTGAATGTAGTTGAGCGCGACCCTGATGACAATCGCATTCTTGAATGCTCCCAAGCATCCGGGTCGGATTTGATTGTAACAAGTGACAAAGATCTGTTAAGCCTTAGAACTTATGCCGGGGCAGACATCATCAAGCCGGGTGTATTCCTGACGATGATGGCGGTGAAAAATCTTAGTGGCCGATCTCTGGAAAGATCTTGAACGTCGCTTGCAGCCCAAAGGGTCTTAAACTTTTTGTTATCCTCAAAAGTTAAGAACAGTTGAGGTTTTTTCATGTCGGGACATAGTAAATGGGCCACCATTAAACATAAAAAAGCGGCCACGGACGCAAAGCGCGGTAAAGCATTTACACGCCTCATTAAGGAAATCATGATCGCTGCGCGGAATGGCGGCGATCCGGACGGCAACCCGCGTCTTCGCACCGCGATCATTGCCGCGAAAGCGGTGAGCATGCCTTCGGATAACATTAAGCGCGCTATCATGCGCGGCACGGGTGAACTCGAGGGCGGCCAGATCGACGAAATTCTATTTGAAGGCTACGGTCCGGGCGGCGCGGCGGTGCTGGTCAGTGTCGCCACGGACAATCGCAATCGAACCGTCAGCGAGATCCGTCACATGTTCTCCAAAAACGGCGGCAACTTGGGCGAGCAGGGCAGTGTTTCTTGGATGTTTGAACGCAAGAGTCAAATCCTGGTGGATGGGGAAAAAGCCACCGAAGATCAATTGATGGGCATTTTGCTCGATGCCGGCGCGGATGATATCCGTGATGACGGCGGAGCATGGGAAATTCTGTCTCCGCCGGAAGCGCACGAAGCGGTGCTGGCTGCTTTGGAAAAAGCGGGTATTCCCAACGAGTCGGCGGAGATTGCGATGGTGCCGAAGAATACCGTCAAGCTCGAAGGCAAAAACGCCAATGCGATGTTGAAACTCTATGATGCCCTGGAAGAGCATGATGATGTGCAGAACGTTTACGGCAACTACGAAGTGGATGAGGCGGAAGTAGAAGCGCTGGCCTAGCCCCGTTTCAACTTACTGCTGCCGAATGCGAATCCTCGGAATAGATTGCGGAACGGAAAAAACGGGTTTTGGCGTGATTGATTCCGACGGGCGCGCCCATCGGCTGGTTACCGCCGGAATTGTTCGCACCAAACCGGCTTATCCGCTGGAGCATCGGTTGGTGCAAATCGCAAACGAATTGCGCGCCGTCATCAGTCAGTACGTTCCGCGAGCCGTTTCGGTGGAACAGGTGTTTCATTCCGTCAACACCAAATCCGCGCTCAAGCTGGCTCATGTGCGCGGCGTGGCGCTGCTGCTGGCGGCGGAAGCGGGAGTGCCGGTCAGCGAGTATTCGCCCCTGGAAGTGAAGATCAGCGTGGTCGGCTATGGCCGGGCCGAAAAGCATCAGGTGGAAATGATGGTGCAGTCGCTTCTCGGCATCGACCGCCAATTCGACTCCTACGACGCCACCGACGCGCTGGCTGTCGCCATCTGCCACGGCGCCCGTATGAACTTTCTCCTCGCCGCCGGAGGGGAGCAGTGAGACTGATTCCCGCCGCGCTGTTGCTTTCTTTCTGCTCTTTCGCCGGTGAGCCTCGGCTGATTTTCACAAAAGCCTTTCCCGGCAGCACTCCGCCGTACGTTTTTATCGGCATCGATAAAACCGGAGATCTTGAGTACAAGGAATCGCCCACCGACGACCAGCCGGTAAAAGCAAAGTTAGGAGAGTCTGACGTAAGCGCCCTTTTTGCTTTGGCCGAAAAGCTTGACTTCTTTAAAACTTCATTGGAGTCCGGTTTAAAAGTGGCGAACACCGGCAAAAAGGTATTCCGCTATGAACCGGCCTCCGGTTCTCCCACTGAGGCAACATTCAACTATTCACTGCTGGTTCCTGCCCAACAACTGCTCGACCGCTTCGAGCAGATTTCTTCCACCGAACGGGCGTACATCAACTTAGACAGTGCCGTTCATTTTGACAAGCTGGGCGTCAACGATGCTCTGGCGGAAGTGGAATCCTTATGGCTCCACAAGCAACTGGCGGCTCCCGCGCAGTTTGTGCCGCTGCTGAACCGGATTGCAACTCATGAAGCTTTCATGCACCTTGTCCGCGAGCGCGCCGCCAAATTAAAAGACCAGTTCACGGGAACCGTGGGGCAAACCGCCGTTGTCGGCGAAGGGAAAAGCCAATAACTGTTCCCGCCATGTTCCGTCGAGTCGTTTGGATTGTGCTGGACAGTGTCGGCATCGGCGCTATGCCCGACGCGGCTGCCTACGGTGACGAGGGGAGCGACACTCTCGGCAATATCGCCCGCTGGCGTCCCTTGGGTCTCCTCTATCTGCGTCAACTCGGCCTAGGCAACATCAAGCCGCTTGCCGGTTTACCGCCTGTCGAACCGGCAGCGGGAGCATTCGGCAAATGCACGCTGGCTTCTCCCGGCAAAGATACGACCACCGGGCATTGGGAAATGGCAGGTATCCTGCTCCCGAAACCTTTCCCGGTTTATCCGCACGGCTTTCCTCTCGAAGTGATAACCAAGTTCGAGAAACAAATCGGGCGTAAGATTCTCGGCAACAAAGCGGCGTCAGGAACGGAGATTATCAAAGAACTGGGGGAAGAGCATCTTCGCACCGGTCAGCCGATTGTCTACACCTCCGCCGACAGCGTCTTCCAGGTTGCGGCACACGAAGAACTCATTCCGCTGAAGGAGCTGTACCGCATTTGCCAAATCGCCCGTGACATCCTGCGAGGGCCGAACGAAGTGGGCCGGGTGATTGCGCGTCCCTTTACCGGGGAACCGGGAAACTTTCTTCGCACGGCCAACCGCAAGGATTACGCCGTGCCGCCCCCTGAAGGCATGCTGCTTGACAAACTTCAGGAAGGAAACGCGCCCGTTTACAGCATCGGCAAAATCGCGGACATTTTCCTGGGCCGGGGCATCACGCATTCCGTTAAAACCAAAAACAACGAAGACGGCATGGCGAAAACAATCGAAGCGATGGGAACGCAGTACGATGGCCTGATTTTTGTAAACCTCGTCGATTTCGACCAGCAATACGGCCACCGCAACGATGTCGAAGGCTACGCGAAAGCGCTGGAAGCGGTGGACCGCTGGCTGCCTTCGCTTCCGGTCAAACCGGATGATCTGATTATTTTGACCGCTGATCACGGCTGCGACCCTACCACGCCGTCCACTGACCACTCGCGCGAATACACGCCCTTGCTCGTCTACGGTCCCGGCGTGAAAAATAACATAAACCTGGGCACGCGGCAAACGCTCGCCGACATCGGGCAAACCGTGGCGCAAAACTTCAACACCAGCATTCCCGCAGGAAGAAGTTTCCTGCACGATATTGCGAAAGGACACTAACATTACCCGCAGTCTATGAGACGGCACATTATGGCGGCCAATTGGAAGATGTACAAAACCGCCCGGCAAACCACTGACTTTTTAGAGCAGTTTAATCCGCTCGTCGCCGGGGTCAACCGCTGCGACATCGTTCTTTTCCCGACGGCTCTTGCGCTGCCTGCTGCTGCGGCGGCAACAACGGGAACGAACGTTGCTATCGGCGGTCAAAATATTTACTGGGAAAAAGAAGGCGCTTTCACCGGCGAGATTTCCGGGGACATGCTCCGCGCTGCGGGCGCAACCTGGGTCCTTGTCGGCCATAGCGAACGTCGTCAATACTTCTGCGAAACGGACGCCAATGTTTTAAAGAAAGCGCAGGCCGCCTTAGCAGCCGGACTCCAGCCCATCGTTTGCGTCGGCGAAAAGCTGGAAGAACATAAAAGCGGAAAAGCCGCTGACGTGCTCGTGCGCCAGTTCGCCGCCGGAATTGCCGGGCTGACGGAAGAGCAATTCGCCCAAATCGCGATTGCCTATGAGCCGATCTGGGCCATCGGCACCGGCCAAACCGCCACGCCGCAAATCGCCTCGGACGCTCACAAGTTGATACGCTCGGAAGTCGCCAAGCGCTTCGGCAGTGACTCCGCGCAGCAGCTTCGCATTCTCTACGGCGGCAGCGTTAAGCCCGACAACGTGGCAGGGCTGATGGCCGAGGGCGAAATCGACGGCGTATTAGTCGGCGGTGCCAGCCTCGACCCGCACTCCTGCGCCAAAATCGTGGAAGCGGGTTGAAGTTCTTCAACGCGTACTCAGTCAAGCGCGTGGCCGGTGAATCGCACGCAACGCGAGCTGCGGTTCGTGCGCGATGATTTTGAGCAACGCAGCCGCCGGTCCGGTTGGGCGGCGTCGATCCTGTTCCCAATTGTGAAGCGTTTTTACGCTCACGCCCATTAGGTTGGCGAATTCGGATTGAGACAAGCTAGTGTGTTCGCGGATCGCGCGGACACCGGAAGCTTCCACGACAAAGCGACGCGAAGGTCTCTTCTGGCCTCGTAAAATAGCCCCACCTTCACGGACGCTGCTTAAAAGCTCCTCAAACATTTTCGCTTTCATTTCCGAACTCTTCTTTAACTACTCTCGCCAGTTGCGCCGTCTGCTTCAGTGTTAAATCGGCAGTCGCATTCTTAGGGTAGGCGTAAAGCAAGAGAACGATATTCTTCCGGACCGCCCAATAGTAAATTACACAAGCACCACCGCTCTTACCTCGCGACCCGATCGCCAAACGCACTTTCCGAATACCGCCGCCGCCTTTAATCAATGCGCCCATCACTGGGTTCGCGGCCAGTTGAAGCTGAAATTGCCGGTACTCCTCATCGCTGATCAGACTCGTAATTTGCCGTGTGAAGATTGATGTCTCAACAAACTCCACTCGACTCCAGTATACGCCATTGGCGGATAACTAAGCCAATGTGTTGCAGAAACTAAAATTTAACTATGATTTTCGGATAGCGGCGTGGCGGAGCCGGTTTTCTCTTTTTGCAACAAGTCTTGTTCCACCGTTTCCAGATCGCCTTCCGCTTGCGAGGGAATGGGGCGCTCCTCACCAGCGAGGTTAGCGTCCGACTGTGTGGGAAGTTTTTTGTTTATCCCGCTCATGTTCGATGGACCGGAGTGGGTGGGATGAGGGTTCAAATCCCTGTGTGGTGTTATTACCCTTATCCGCTCTTTCGCTGCTGCACATAAATCCGGCGGGTAAACGGCGGCATCCAGGCCTGGTAAGTGACAGGGGGAAATGGCGAGGGGTCAAAACAACCCATGGGTGCATAGGCAACGGAGTACTGCGGGACAACAGCGGGAGTGAGAAAGGCGGGAAACCATACGTTGTCACATTCCGGCGGAAAACCTGGAGGGAGCGGTACGTCATGGAACACGCCTTGAGGAATTCGGACACGGTAGTTATTGATATAACCACTGGTTTCGAGCTGTGTCCAGCCGTCATACTCTAAGCCTCCTCTAATAGCGGTGCGCGGCACCCCGGCACGGCGCACTTCTTCGATGGCCGCTACGAGCGCGCGGTCGGACGCGAACCAATCATGAGTGCCGGCAATAGCGTAGTAAGCGAAGGCGAGCAGCGCCAGCCAGCTTACGGCGGGAAGACGGCCGATTGTCCATGGGGAGTGTGTTTGCCTGCTGTTCGGTACAGCAAACTCCTGATAGCAGCGCAGCAGCAGAATAATGCCGATCGCCTGTAGAACGAGCAGGTACCTGTCAAAGATAGGATCAGAAGCCCCGCGCATATTGAGCGCGCCCATGTAGCCGAGCGCATAAGGCACGAACAGCCAAAACATCTGATGCCAGGAAATTGTTTGAGTCCGGTTACTCAGCGTGCGCTGCCGTAACCGGCTAAACAGGTACAAAATGAGAAAAAGCGTTGAACCCAGCACCAAAGCCGTAAGGATGATTTGTTGCCCAACATAGGAGGCAAGCCCCATTTGCGCCATGACGTGTGGAAGCCAGGGAGCAACCCAGAATTGGAGACTGCCCTCTCGGGCGCAGTGGAAGAAAAAGCCGGTAAACAAAACCGATGACGTCACGGACAGCCACAGAAGTGAGCGTCGCGGAGCAGACCGGACGAGCGGCCACCACAAAGTGAGAACAGGCAGAACCAGCAACAGCAGGCATAGGAACGCCTGGATCTGCCCTTTAACCAAACGCGGGAACACTGATGGGGCAAAGCTCCCAGGAGAAATGCTGTTAGGAACAAAGTAGGGCTGGCGATAAAACCAGTAGACGCAAGCGAAAGCGCCCGCCATGCCTGCCACCCATACCAGCGCGCCGCTCCAAAATAGGCTGAGCCGTTTGCGGAACAGCCATAGCGTGGACGGCACCATGATCAACAAGCCCAGCCATATCGTTTGTCGGGCCGTGCCGCCGATAACGTTGGTAACAATCGCCAGGCAAAGCCATCCCAGGGCCGTGCGGTCGGTATCGGCGGAAAGCGCGCGCACGCACAGGTACAAGCACAACAGGGTGCAGAACAAGCCCGGCACATCGGTCATGTAACTGGCGGACATTGCCATGAAAACCGGCGAAAGCGCCAGAACGGAGGCGCCGAAAACGGCATAAGGGCGCGCAATGCCGAAGCGGATCAGGATCTGGTGAAACAGATACACTGTTGTCGCCGCTATCGGCAGCGTGGACAGCCGTATGTGGACGAACGAAAACCCAAGCAGCTTGCTGAACAGCGCTCCCCAAAGAACCTGCCAGCCCAGGGTCGCAGTGGCCCAGCCGTTGTAGGCGAAATGTCCGGTTTGGGCGAAGACTTGTGTTGTTTTGATGTACGACCAGTCATCAATGAAGCCCATCTCCACAAACGGATAGGCCAGCAGGAAGCAAGCAACCATCAGGAAAGCGCAGAGCAAACCGTCACGCCGGTACAGAGACAGCTCCGAGCGCGCCTGAAAACTATCAACTTGTACTATAGCCATCCCATAGGATGGTTGCGCCATGTGATCGTTCACTGTATCAAACAGGCAACTTCGATGAGTGCATTAGAACTAGCGTTACCCGGAAGTGAAAACCTTACAAGGTCTAGAAGTACTAGGACGAAAAACCGATGGTGTCGAATGCGACAACACTTTCCTTGACAACTCAAAGTAAGAGTGCCTGAGGCGTACAAT
>CAXTWT010000048.1:0-19968 GCA_964247955.1 uncultured Bryobacteraceae bacterium | reverse complement strand
CTTTTCGCGCAAACAGCGCCGCCGCCCGCAAATCTTCTCAATCCGGTCGGCTCGAACCTCGAAAGCGCTTATCAGGTGACTTACACGTCGAACTTGAAGCTTGCGGACGCAGTTGTAAATATCGCTAATGCAGGTTCCTTTGCCGGAACTACTGCTCCAGCCACGTCGAATGCGTCGGGCCAGATGTGCGCTAACGTTTATGTCTACGGAGCGAATCAGCAATTGCTGACTTGCTGTTCCTGCAGCACGGCTCCCAATAGTTTGTACTCTTGGCCGGTTGGATTCGGTTCGCAAGCTCTCCTGGCAAACGTTTCAACAAAACCGTCCTCGGTTGCCATCAAGATCTTGTCCACACAGCCCACCGTGACTACCTCAGGCACCGCTGTCTCTACGACCTGCGATGCCAGCTTCCAAAAGGCGCCGCTTAGTCTCGTGCCGGGCTTGGCAGCTTGGAGCACTCATCCCCATGTCACCACTACGCCCACGGCCGCTCTTACGGAAACGCTGTTTGACGACACAGCTTTGAGCGTGGGAGAGGCTTTGAAGCTACAGAACGACTGCTCCAGTTTGTCGTCCGGTACGCCTTCGGCAGTATGTCCGAGTTGCAGCTCTGGCGGCCTGGCGCTGCCCGCATCTGCGGGGCTCAAACTCCCTCTTTAATACTTTCTACGCAACCATTGTTTCCAACCAAATTGATGGCGCACTCAAACCCGGAGGTTTAACTTGACACACAGATCGCACTCCCTTTTCCTACTTAGTGGACTTTTGTTTGCTTCGATTAACAGCTTGGCGGGTTCCGTCATCACGATTGATGAAAACGGACACGGCACAGTGGATGCGGCTACTCTGCCCTACACGTTAGGAACTGATCCGAACCCTGCGCACGTCCCCGGTCAGAAAAATGTGCTGATTTATGGGCCGCTTCCTTTCTCGGGCACAGCAGGCGACGTGAATGTATTTATCGGGGCGACACCTGGCGCGATCATCCGATTCAATGCTGACAAAACGATTATCTTTTACGCCGCCGCCAACACAGGTCAAAATGATAATTCTCTGGCAACCCAGGTCACACCGCCAATACCACCCTTCCCTGTAACGAACACGGCTAGGTTGACTTTTACCAGCACGCTTCTGACTTATACGCCAACGACCGGTCAACCCGGCTATGATCCTTCCGGGCCGACTTACATCTTTATGTTCGCTAACTCGCCCATGGTGAACGGTATGCCCGCGCTAACCGGGATTGTCAATCCGGTTGGTTCTAACCTTGAGAGCGCGTTCCAAATTACTTACGCATCCAACCTCAATCTCGCCGACGGAGTTATAAATATCGTTAACTCCGGCTCTGCATCGACGGATGTCGCCCCGAGCAGCTCTAACGTATCCGGCGCTATGTGCATCAACGCATATGTTTATCAGCCAAACGATCAATTACTGGCTTGCTGCACCTGCCCCGCTTCACCGAACAGCCTACATTCCTGGCCGGTGATTTACGGCACTCAAGCTTTGTTAGCTAATGCGCCTACCAAGCCTAACTCCGTAGTTATTAAACTGGTGGCAACTCAAGCAGGCAGCACTTCGACTCCGACGAATATCGTTTGTGATCCTACTTTCCAAAATGCTCCCTTTGCGCTTGTTCCCGGACTAACCGCGTTAAGTACTCGCGCTCACCCAACGAATACCAACGCTTACGCCATCACAGAAACGCCGTTTAAGAAAGTCGCTCTCAGCACGGGAGAAGGATCGAAATTGCAATCCGATTGCATGGGTCTGCCGCAAGCCACAAAATTGTGTCCGGCTTGCACCACCGGTGGATTAGCGATTCCAGCGCCGGATGCAATTCCATAAACGGTCAGGCATACTGGAATGCGCCGTCCCCTCCGATGCTGACAGCGACGGCATTCAGCTTTTGCCCCTCCGCAATGCTTGTGAGAATGCGCCGTGAAATGTCGGGCAGCAGAGTATTCGTCAGGATGTTGTCAACATTGCGCGCTCCGCTTTCCACTTCCGTGCAGCGCTTGGCGACTTCGTCCACTACGCTTGTGTCATAGTGCAGGCGGATTTTGTGGTTCTCCAGCATGCGCCGCTTAATCTTGCCGAGTTTCAGTTCAATAATGCTCTTCAACGTGTCGTCGCCCAACGGATAGTAGGGCACGATCACCATGCGCCCGAGAAAAGCAGGCTTGAAGATTTTGTTCAGCTCCGGTTTTAACGCTTTCACAATCCCTTCCGGGCTGGGCATGGTGTCGGCATCAGAAGTTAATTTCATCAACTGATCCGTACCGGCGTTGGTGGTCAGCAAAATAATTGTGTTTTTGAAATCGATTTCGCGGCCTTCGCCGTCTTCCATTTTGCCCTTATCGAAGACTTGGTAAAACAGTTCCAGCACGTCCGGATGCGCTTTCTCGACTTCGTCCAACAGGACCACGGCATACGGACGCCGCCGGACTGCTTCGGTCAAAACGCCGCCTTCTCCATAACCCACATAGCCGGGAGGCGATCCTTTCAGCGTGGAAACCGTGTGCGCCTCCTGAAACTCCGACATGTTGATGGTGATCAGGTTCCCCTCGCCGCCGTAGAGCAAATCGGATAAAGCCAAAGCGGTTTCAGTTTTGCCGACGCCGCTCGGCCCCACCAGCATAAAGACGCCCAACGGCTTGCCGGGATCGTCCAGGCTGGCGCGGCCTGTTTGTATACGCTGGCCGATAAGCGCCAACGAATGGCTTTGCCCGATGACGCGCCGCTCCAGATGCTTGTCAAGCTCCAGAACGGCGCCGATCTCGTCCTTGATCATTTTGCCGAGGGGAATGCCGGTCCACCCGGAAATGACTTGCCCCACGATTTGCGCATCAACGCACACCTGCATCAGCGCGTTCTCGCCCTGTGCCCGATCCAGTTCCGCCGAAAGCTCCGAAAGCTTTTGACGCAGCGTATCGCCATCATCGACCGTTGCGATTCCGTCGTTGGCTTGGGCTTCCAGTTGACTTCTGATTTCACGGATCTGCTCCACCAACACGCGGGTTTGTTCCCACTTCCCTCCCAGCTCATCCCGCATCTCAGCTACGGACCGTTTCTGCTGCAGCAGTTCGTCAATCCGCTCACGGTGATCAGTTCCCGTAGCGGCCTCGCGACGCAGGATGCGCTCCTGTACCTCGAAATCGTCGAACTGCCTCCTTAAATCCTCCAGCGTCGAAGGAACGGCATTCTGGCCCAAAGACAGACGGGCGCAGGCAGTGTCGAGTACGCTGACGGCTTTGTCCGGTAATTGCCGTCCCGCCAAGTAGCGGTGGGAAAGCTTGACCGCCGCCGCTAAACCTTCGTCTAAGATCCGCACATTGTGGTGCTTTTCCAGTGCCCCCACAATTCCGCGCATCATCACCATGCATTGTGACTCGCTGGGTTCTTCGACTTTAATAACTTGGAACCGTCGAGCCAGCGCCGGATCTTTCTCGAAATATTTCTTGTACTCGGACCAGGTTGTCGCCGCAATCGTGCGCAGCTCGCCGCGCGCCAGCGCCGGTTTCAGCAGATTGGCCGCATCGTTCTGTCCCGCCTGTCCGCCTGCGCCAATCATGGTATGCGCTTCATCAATGAACAGAACGGTCGGAACCGGCGACTGCTTTACTTCTTCAATCAAACCTTTCAAGCGGTTTTCAAATTCGCCTTTAATGCCCGCGCCTGCCTGCAAGAGCGCCAAGTCCAGGGTGCGGATCACGACATTGCGCAGGGGCGGAGGCACGTCGCCCTGCGCGACCCGCAGCGCGAAGCCTTCCACCACGGCTGTTTTGCCGACGCCCGCCTCGCCTGTCAGGATGGGGTTGTTTTGCCGTCGCCGCATCAGAATATCGACAATCTGCCGGATTTCACTATCGCGACCCAGCACATTATCGATCTTTCCCGCTCTTGCATTAGCCGTCAGGTTAACCGTGTATTGATCCAGATTGGGTGTCTTGCTGTTTACCGGCGCTTCCGCGTCATCGTCGCTCGGGGCGGCCACGGAGGAAGCAGGGGTGTCTTCCGGCGAACCGGCCACGATCTTGAGCAGGTCGCGGCGCAAAGCTTCCGGCTCAATCATCGACAACTCGGGGCTAAAGTCTTTTGCAATACGCTGCAGATCCGCATCAGCCAGAAGCGCCGCTACAACAAAGCCGGAGCGAATCTGTGCGGCGTTGTAGTCCAGTGAGCTTAGATTCCAGGCAAAGTTTAAAAGATTTGTCAGTTTCGGGCCGAAGTAGGGAGCATTAGCGTTGCCTCGTTTGAGCTTGTCCAACGCCCGGTTCAGCTCTGCCGTAAACCGCGAGTGGTTCACCCCGAAATGGTTTAAGATACGTCTTACATCGCTGTCTCCTTTGTCCAGGAGTTTGAACAGAAAGTGTTCAATTTCAATATCGTAGTGCGTGCGCAACTGGCAGAAGTTTGCTGCTTCGGCTAGTGCGATCCGTGTCGTATCATTCAGCTTCCCGATCAGGGCTTTACGATTGACGTTCATACGGCTCTCTTTCTCTAGGCCACTTCCCTGGTGCAAGCGGAGGGCCAATCCAGGCCCGCACATTACAATTGCAAAATAGTCTGGGACTGGTTAGAGCAGAGTTCACAAGTTTTCGACCAGCTTACCCAACCTAGCTGCGGCGTCGCATCTCCAGTGCCGCCCAATTCGCAAGGCGGCACCTCTTCGCGGTGTAGGATTAATTGCGCTTCAAAATCGAATTCGTCTCCCGCAAAAAGGCGCACCAGCGCTTTCAAAGGCCCATAAGCAGTGCCGGACGGCAGAAAATCCAAGTATCTTTGAAGGGAAAGCGGACCGATGACCACTCGGACGCGCGACTGCGGGTCCCAAACCTCATCTCCCACGATGGCTCCGAATCCGAGTTGTTGCGATTCCGAATGGAAATCGTTAAGGTTGCATTGCGCGCTTGCGTCCAGGCTGTACCAGGCTCCCAGGAACTGCTCGACCTCCACAGGAACCCCGAAGTAGTCGCGCAAAATTAATCGAAGGGCTTCCGCGCCATGCGGCTGCTGCGCCAGTAAACCGGCGTAGTACAAAAGCGATAAGTCCTGAATAACCTGCCGGTTTTGCAAGCCGGGTGTTCCCAATCCGATGACATCCAACAAGTATTGAGAAAACTGGTCTTCGTCGTGCTGTTCATAACCGACAAGGAACCGGTACTTCTGCCACACGCGGTAGAACAAGGAAATCGCGCGGTGGTGGAAGATATCGAGAAAGTCACGCAGAGTAGGGTCACGCGCAGGCGGCATCATCCGCTGCATGACCATTTCGGTGTAATACAGGGGCAAAACACCCAGCGGACCTACCGTGCCCATGAAGTTCACGCGCATCAGGGGCGGCGCATCTTTGCGCTCTTCGAGTTCATGCACTTCACTGGCCGGAAAAGTCAACGACGGTAGCACGCCGAACCGAACCACCTCTGTATGGGGCGGGCGAAACAGCCCCACGCCGCCGCGATGCGGATAGAACAGCCGCAGGAGCCGCACCGCTTGGGCAAATTCAAAGCAGTAAGGCTCGGCAAATAAGCGACTTTCGGTGTTACTTCGAACTACAGCAAGATTTTCTGTCCCGCTCGCGGCTGCCATTCGCGGACGACCTCCTTGCGCTGTTTCGTTCGAATCGCCAGTTGGCTGAAGCTGTTCAGAGAAGCGTATAAGCCTAAAAAATACTCCAGAACCGAGGCGAACAGAAAGACCCCGCTGCCGACATAGAGATCTTCGTCAAGCTCCATGTCGATGCGGACCCCGCGAGCAAAGCTGATGCCGTGTTCGGAAACCACCCGGGCAAAATGCTTTCGGCTGCGCAGATCGGTGATACCGGAGATTTGCCGTTCCAGCGGCCGCGAGTCTGTAAAGTTATACAGGCGCAAAATCTCCTGCAACGCGCCGCGCCCGCCTTCCACCAGCGAAAGATAGTTCAAGGAAAGGTGCGAAATCAAGCGCCACTGAATGCCTTTCCGCAGGGGTGGACGAATCGTATCTGTCGGCTTGCGGAGCGAAGTGATGCGCTTGACCACCGAGCCGCCTTCCAGGTTAAAATCCCCCTCTTCGTTGCCGAAAGGCAGCCGCGCCGGAAGGTCGCGATTACTGCAGGTGCAGCGCACGCTCAGAGTTTCCGATCCTGTTCTAGCTGCCTGGCCGGAGGTGTCGACCAGGGAAAGGTACATCTCCGTACCGTTATCATCCTGCTGGCTGGAAGGTCGGCGGCTGGCGTTCCAAAATGTCTCGCTTTTAGCCGCGCGTCCGTGATGGCTGGAATAAAACGGCTCGTATTGCGTGACTTCGCGGCGATCCGGGCTGGCGGTCCGCACATCGTCAATCGAGAAAATCTCGAACGCATGGCGGCGGCGCACATTGGGAATAATGGGGTACTCGAACTTTGTGTTCTCCAGCAGAACAGGTTCCGCCGATTGCGGAAACAGGTTCACCACCGGGCTGCAGCCTAGCCGAAAGGTGCGTTCCGAAACGCCCAGTTCCAGTGACTGCTGCCGGTCCGACCGCTCGAAAGGAGAAAATAAGAATATAATCTCCGCACGATTCGTGAAGGAGTCGCTCCCCAGCGCCTCCAGGTTGAAAAGATCGGCGAAGAAGAACTTTTCGGGAAGGGTGAAATACTCCTGAAGAATCCGGTAGCCTGTGAACGAGCGGCGTGGGAAAGGCAGGATTGCTTCTTCTTCGCGGAACCCGACCGTACGCAGCGAGTTGGGCGGCAGTTCGACCACGCGCTGCCGGTGATCTCCCGGATTACGCAGCAGCACGCGAAAGCAGTTGTTAAACAGCAGCTCATACAGCGAGTGGATCAGGTTGCTTTCCCCGTTGAGATAAAAGCGTAATGACCGCAGGTTGAGAGCCTTGAACAGCACATCCGGGAAGCATTCCACCTCAACACTGCAAGCCGCTACCGCATCGGTTGCCTTCAACGGCGGGTCCAGGCGTTCCGGCGACCTCCATTTCGCCCGCTTCACGCGCAGGGGAGCCACTTGCGTGTCGTAGCAGGTGCGGAACTTGCACGGCATTCCCTCGACAGGTCGTGAATACAGAAGCGTTTCTCGCGGGATCTCTATCGCGCCCGTCAGTTTTCCTCCTTCCGGCTCCACGCCGAACTCAACCACCGACAGGGAGGGGATCGGCCGCAGGAAGTGCGGATAAATCACGTTCATCATGGACTCCGTGATCTCCGGAAAATCGTCGTTTATTTTGAGTTGAATGCGCGCCGCGAGAAAGGCAAACGATTCCACCAGCCTTTCCACATGCGGATCTTCCGAGCCGTTCGGACCTAGCAGGAGGTGCGCGGCAACCGAAGGATACTTTTCGGCAAACTCCGCGCCCATTTTGCGCAGAAAAGTAAGTTCGCTTTCATAGAAGTCAAGAAGTTCATCGCGCACTGGGTTCCCCCTGCACTTTGTATTCTCCGCTGGACAGCTCGAGAACCGTGTCGAAACTCACCTGTTCCGGGCTGGGATCAATCCGCAAGGAGCCTTCAATGGTAAAGCGAAGGCTCGGCGTCCGGTCCTGTCCAGCCGTGACCAGATGAACAGCCACGTTCATGATGCGCGGCTCGAATTTGGCGACGGCGGCCTGTATCGATTGCGTCAAGAATTTCCGGTCCCGCGCGCTCAGCACGCTTAACGACGTGATGTCCGGCAAGCCGTACATGTAAAGCGAATTGGCGAGTTCTGTGCCTTCCCCTGCCGCCTGTACGGGGTGCCGTGTATTCAGCAGCCACTCCAAATCACGCCGCACTGCTTCCTTCAGCTTGCGAAGGGATTGCAGGCGAGTCAGATGCATGTCGCCCGAAAGTTTCAGGTCTTCATCAATCAGGCGGTCTAAAACCGACAGCGTAATGGATATGTCGCCGCGCGCTTTTGGCA
This sequence comes from uncultured Bryobacteraceae bacterium, assembly GCA_964247955.1. Lineage (GTDB taxonomy): Bacteria > Acidobacteriota > Terriglobia > Bryobacterales > Bryobacteraceae > Bog-105. Next base: position 12,091 of record CAXTWT010000048.1, on the reverse strand, counting down.
TGTGCTTCCGCTTTCCGTTATGGGATGAAGCCTTCCCCTTTCAGCCAGAGAAGCGTTTCAGGATTAGCCGTTCCCGTATCGTCATTCAGGGTAGCCGAAGGCAGTTGCGGAAAATCCAGCAGGAAGGCTTTCAACTCCGAACGAATCGCCTTGGCGGCATCTTTGTAACCCAGCTCATCGCATGCCTTGATCGCGTAGCGTTGCAGATCCAGCCAGCCACGGCCCACCGGACTGCTCATGGCGGTTTCAGCGGTTTGCAGTACGGTCGCCCATTGTTTATCGGCAGCCGCCGTCCGCAACGTCCTTCTCACTTCCGCAGAAGGCGCTGGAATCTCCGTGAGCGCTGTCGCACCTGCATGACGCATTTCGCCCCAGCGCAGAGCGCGGAGAAGCAGATACGGAACCGGGCTGGCTGGCTGCGCCTGACGGATGAATTGGGCTGCGGCAACAATATGCAGTAACGCTCCGTCCGTGCCGGCAATAGGACCGCCTGAAAGCTGTGCCACATCGGGGAGCAGCGGCGCAGGGTCAGACGGCGTTGCAGCCGGACTTGCCGGTCCATCCCTGTCGGCTTTCCTTTCTTCCTTGGCCGGCGCGGCAGCAGGCTCAGGAACATCCGGCTCCTTTTCCAGCTTCCTGAGAAGCAGAATGTGAACTACGTTTGCAAACTCCTCGATTGCTTTGCGCAGTGGGCTGAAAGACGGAGGGTCGTCCGCAAACCGCTTTTGGCAGCTTTGATTTAACGCATCCAGAACCTCGAGCGCAACTTTGCTGTCGCGCTCCAAATCTTTATAGAACTGCTTGGGCGTGCCCTGGAAGTCTTTGTCGAACTCTTCCGGAGTGACTTTTCCATCCTTGATGGCGGCTTCACGCGCCTTTTTGCGAGGCTCGTTGCCTTTGACTTCGCTTTCAAATCCCATGCGGCGGGATTCCTGGTAAATCAACCAGTCATAACCGCCCCCTGTCAGCGCTACGCGGCGCAGCGCCAGAATCGGGGATGAACCTTTACTCGGATCAAAGTAAGAACCGACCAGTTCGAGCGGCGCGGCGCGAGTTTCCGCATCGCCGTCTTCCAGTTCGGGATACAGACTATCCCAGAAGCGCTCTATTAGGCCCTGGATCAACTGCAAGCCTGAAGTCAGGCCGGGAACTTCGTATTCGTAGATCCAGGCGTCTGTCAGCCAGGCAGCGACCCACAAGTCTTTCGTGTCTTTCAGCAGCGCGTCTTCCGCCAGCTTGATCACTTGTTTGAAATCAGCGGACTTGGTTTCGCGCTCCCACTGTCCCATCGGTCCGGTCGCTTCCTGGCGGCGGGCTTCCTTGATCTTGTCGTACAAAGAATATCTCAGATTCTTGCCAGCCGGATTATCGCCCGTAATCGGTTCGAGAAGTCGCTCGATTTCGCTCATGAAGAGAACGGATATGCGAGTACCAGCTTACTTGAAACTCGCCTTCCGTGGGTAGATTTCCAGCTCGCGAACCTCAACAATAGGGACCTCCTCGCCGTCGACCAGAATGCATTTCAGGCCATAAGGCGCTATCTGGCCCGTTTCGTCCTCGCACCATTCGCTGACCCGGCCCAAACGCACCTCTTCATCGGGATGCTGCCAGGAGAGCGGCGCCATGGAGGGAATCATAATTTCACCCAACTCGCGGGAACGGAACGTCGGACCGGTAGTGACCTGAGCGGGAATCCAGAGCAAATCGCGCAAGCGCTTAGGAGGGTCCACGCGAACGGATGCGATGTCGTGGTAGGAAAGCCACAGATAATCGCCGGCGGCAAACACCTCCAATTTTTCACCGATGCGCGGGTCGGTGTCGGAAAGCATAGTAAACTCCCTGCCGTTCAATCGGCCGCTTACGGTGATGCCTGCGCCATCAAGGAGCGGCGTGGGGAAGGTCTTTTTTTCGAACATCTCCTGACGGGTCTTCTCGGCATGGATAGCAGCTTTATAAAGCAGCGTTCCCAGCATGGACTCTTTGTTGCCTTCTTGCTGCAGGATGCTTAATTGCTTCTCGGCGCGATGGTAGTCGCCTGCGAAACAGAGCAATTCAAAAAGAAAGGTCCTGTTGCGCTGGTCAGATGGATCGTTCCGGAGTTGAGTGTTCAAAGCCGAGATAGCCTGCGTGAGTTTCCCGGCTTTGAATAATTGTTGCGCGTCCACAAACCGCATCTTACATCTTTGAATTCGTGGTAACGTTCCATCCGGCGACAATCTTGTTGCCAAGCTTGCCGGTAGCATCTTGCGGATAGTAAGTTATCTGCAGCGATTTAGCTGACAGAGAGAGCGATTCAGAAGGCTTGCCGCCACTCGCTGCGCCGCCCCAACTGATGCTGTCAACGAAGACTTCCGTCATATCGTATATGTAGTAGGTTTGCGTCGTATCACCGCCGGTTGATTCGCGAACGATCATCTGCCCAGTAGCAATGTGATTACCGGCACAGCAGTTCAAGAACAGCTTCGGCGAGGATACATCCAACTGTTTTTGCAAGCTTAAGCTGCTCAGGTCTACTTTACCCGCGCCACTGCCGGTACCGAACGCCACGCTGGATGGGTTCGATGCGCCGTTGCTGAAGCTGAAAATTTCAATCAAGCCTTCCGCGCCGCTTTTCTGCGACTCGCCGTCAATTCCATCTAATTTCAAAAAGATTTCAATAGCCATACATCTCTCCTTGGGTTTTAAGACACACTTCCAGCATCCGGGCGGTTGACCCGGTTTAATAGTTATTAATTGCCTGTTTCAGTTCCTACCGCGCCGAAGGCGGAAGATCTGCAACCAGACGTAATGAAACGGACAGCTCGTCCAATTGATAATGCGGTCGCAGGAAAGCGACAGCTCGGTATGCGCCCGGTTTTCCGGGCACATCGACAACCTCGATGCGAGCTTCACGAAGAGGGTTCTTCGCTTTAACGCTCGCCGAAGCGTCATCATCTCCCACGACATAGGTGTTAATCCAGTCGTTGAGAAATCTTTCCACCTGCGGACGCGACACGAAGCTGCCGATTTTGTCTCGCATCATCGACTTCAAGTAGTGTGCAAAGCGGGAAACAGCAAGGATGTATTGCAACTGCGTGGATAAGCGCGCATTGGCGTTCGCGGCGTCTTTGTTGTAAAGCTTCGGCTTCTGCGCTGACTGAACACTGAAAAAGGCGGCATAATCGGTGCCTTTGCAATGCACCAGCGGAATGAAGCCGTTATCGGCAAATTCTTTTTCGCGGCGATCCGTAATAGCGATTTCGGTAGGGCATTTCAGGGCTACGTCGCCCTCGTCGGTACGGAATGTGTGCGCAGGAAGCCCCTCCACCAATCCGCCGCCTTCTACGCCGCGAATCGAAGCGCACCACCCATACTGAGAGAACGATGTGGTCAAGCGCGCCCCGAGTGCGTAAGCAGCATTACCCCAAAGGTACTTCTTATGATCAGTGCCGTCCACATTTTCGCGGAAGTCAAAGCCCTCGACCGTCTTCGTATCAGGACCATAGGGCAGCCGCATCAGAATATGGGGCAGGCAAAGCCCGACGTAGCGAGCATCTTCGCTTTCACGGAAGCTCTTCCACTTGGCATATTCGGTGTTATCAAAAATCTTGGCAATGTCACGAACTTTGCCGATGTCTTCAAAGCCTTCCATGCTGAGCAACTGCGGCGAAGCAGAGGTGAGAAAGGGGGCGTGCGCCGCCGCCGCCACGTGCGACATACGGTCGAGCAGGTCCATGTCCTCGGGATGCTTACTGAACTCGTAGTCGCCAATTAAAGCGCCAAAGGGTTCGCCGCCGAAAACGCCGTACTCTTCCTCATAGATTTTCTTGAACGTCGCGCTCTGATCAAACTCAGCAGCGCGCTCCAGGTCTTTATGCAGCTCTTTCTTGGAAACATTCAGCACGCGAATTTTCAGCATGACCGATGTTTCAGCGTTGTCGAGAAGATAACGCAATCCGCGCCAGCTTCCTTCCAGCTTTTGAAACGACGGGTGGTGCATGATCTCATTCAACTGCAACGAAATCAGGTGATCAATCTGCGCGATACGCGAGTTAATCATTGCCTCCGCATCTTGGGAAACAGTGACCTCGCCCTCCAGAACCTGTTCAATGAATTCCTTAACCAGATCTTTGCCGCGCTGTTGAGAAGAAAGCTCCTCGCCAAAACGGCCCTGCTCGACAATCTGATCGAGCAAACTGGTTTCAACTGTCACGGCGTTCCCGGCGGAAGGGACGGCAGTTTGCATTTCACTCATTTGCTTTCTCCTTTCCCGTCTTTATTGGCTTCAATCTCCGTTCGGAGCTTATCGAGTTTTTCCGTGTTCGAGACAGCGTCTATCAAAACTTGGTCGAGCTTTTCATTCGTTTGCAACGTGCCCCGAAGGTCGCTTAACTTTCCGCGAAGCTCCAGCAGTTCCCGCAACGGCCTGACTTGACGCGCTACCTGTTCCGGCTCGAAATCTTCCAGACTGCGAAAGTTAAGATCCACCTTAAGATTTCCCGCGTCGGCGTCTTCACTAAGCTTGTTCTCAACGTTGAAGGCAAGGTGCGGACGCATGCTTTCGAGAACACTATCGAAGTTGTCGGGGTTCACATCCACAAATCGCCGGTCCTTCAGTTTAGGCAATGGTTCGGCGGGCTGCCCGGTAAAGTCGCCCATGACGCCAAGCACGAACGGAAGTTCTTTTAACTCAATTGCATCGCCGACCTGTACGTCGTACGAAATTTGAACACGCGGTGGTCGCACACGCGTGAGTTTCTTTTGGGCGCTTTCTCGAGCCATTTCTCTCTGATCCTTCCGAGCAAGTTAATCAAAACCGCTCTGTGTATTTATCTTTTTGGGTATCGGGGCTATCGTCCCAAGATCTTACCAAAGTTATATGGTGTTGCGTCGCTTGCTTCGTACCGGAGTATTGCAAGAAGCCTTCCAAACTTGCTGAACCTATCGACAATTCCTGTTTTCGGCAGTTTGGAAGGCGCGGGGAGAGAAATTATGGCTCCATCGGATGCGCGATAGCAACCATGGGTTAATTAAGATAACGAGTATGGATAATGGGAGCTTCGGCGCTTGACGTGCTAAGCGTTAACTCTCCAATTTTGCATCGAGAGTAATTTCTGTATCAAACAGTTTTGAAACGGGACAGTTTTCTTTGGCGTTCTGCGCAGCCCGGTTGAAAGCGTCTTCGGAAGCGCCGGGAATTTTCGCCACGAGTTTCAGCGCGCTTTTCTTGATGGCGAAACCTTCTCCTTCTTTATCGAGCGTGACCGTGCAGGTTGTATCGATAGTGTCGGCTTTCAAACCTTCCATCTGCAGCATCAAAGATAAAGCCATGGAGAAGCAGCCTGCGTGCGCCGCCGCCAGCAACTCTTCAGGATTTGTTCCGGTTCCCTGCTCGAACCGGTCCCGGAAAGAATATGGGGTGTTGGACAGCGCACCGCTGCCGGAAGATATCGTGCCCTTTCCCGACCGTAAATCACCTTGCCATTGCGCTTTTGCGTTTCGATCCATCTGTGTGTTTCCTTTCGGGAGTGAGATGCAGATGGGAGGGGAAATGCGGCATGACAGATTCAGACAAGTGTTTTTATAGTTACGGTTGCAATGGCGGCATTTTGGTAATCAGTTTGCCGATAGCTGAAGCTAGATCCGCAATGCGCTTATCGGTTTCCTGGTTGAGCTTGCGCTGTTCCTCCATCGCCTCAGCCTGAAGCTTAGCGCGCTTTCGCTGTTCTTCAAGATCCTCAGCCTGAAGCTTAGCGCGCTTTCGCTGTTCTTCAAGATCCTCAGCTTGGAGCTTGATCACGTTGCTTTGTCTCGTTTCCAAATGCGTCATTACGAGAAAGGCGTCCTCCAGTTCTTTACGCGCTTCTTCCAGGGCCTTAATCCTTCGTTCGTGGTCGTCCATCATGCCGCCGTTTTTCATCATTCCCATTTTTAGCTTAACCGCAAGGGTGTGCCTGCTCAAACCAGCCGTTCAATCACGGCAATCATGCGTCCGGGATTTTTCGGCTCGCGACGGTAAGAAAAGAACTGATTCTGTTCGCAAGCTGTGCAGAGTTTGCAATCGAAGATATGGTCGGGCTTCAAGCCGATGCGTTCCATTTGCCGCCGGTTGGCCTCGGCAAGATCGACTGTCCGGCTGCTTACAACCGGTTCCCATTCGGGGAAATGCGGCGCAAACTGCTGCGCGACTTCGACCCCGACTTCGTAACAACAGTCGCGAATACAAGGTCCGATGGCGGCATAGATGTCCGCTGGAGCCGAATAAAAATCAACCGTCATTTTCTCAATAGCGCAATGGACAATCTCAGCGGCAGTTCCACGCCACCCGGCATGAACAGCCCCCACTGTCCGGTTACGGCTGTCCAGCAGCAAAATGGGCACGCAGTCGGCAGTGCGAACGCCGATGCTTTTACCTGTTTCGTTTGTGATCAGAGCATCGCCCTCCCGCTGGCGGTCGCTCAAATCGTGGGCGTTCAAGACGTAATTGGAATGTATCTGGCGAAGAGTAATATCAGCCTGGGGACTACCGGAACGCGTACCGAATCCGTGCTTTTGCCACACGAACTCCTTGAAAACGTCGCAGCGATAGATTCCGTCAGCCCCAAGCCGGAACGTATTCCTCACAAGCGCAACTTACGATACCAATTGAGCGCCCACCGGAGTGCCGGAGCGTTTGCGTGCCAAATCCGCACGATACCATTCGAGGGTTAAACGCAAGCCCTCCTCGAAAGTGAAACGCGGCGCGTGCCCGAGGTCGCGAACCGCAGCCCTGGTATCCGCTTGCGAGTCCCGCACGTCGCCCGGACGCGGCGGCCCATATTGCGCGGGCAAATCGACTCCTTCTATCTTTTGAAGAATTTGCCACGTTTGGTTCAGCGTATAACAGTTACCGTTGCCCGCGTTATACACCTTGCCCGAAACCCCCTGGGCCTGTGACGCCTTCACTAAAAGGCCGACGACATCTTCCACATACGTAAAGTCTCGGGACTGCTCGCCGTCGCCGTAAATGGTCGGACTGCGACGTTCAATCAGGCAGTTTAAAAAGATCGAAAGCACGCCGGAGTAAACGCTGGTAGGGTCCTGGCGAGGGCCGAACACATTAAAAAACCGAAGCGAGACTGTTTCCAAACCGAAACAGTCATAGAAAGTGCTGGCGTAGTACTCGCCCAGCAGCTTCTGCACCGCATAAGGAGACTTAGGGCGTGGGGCCATGGTCTCCACCTTGGGCAAAACTTCCGTGTCGCCGTAAGCGGAAGATGAAGCCGCGTAGACCACGCGACCGGCTTTACCTTCAGCGGCAGCGCGGAAAACGTTAAATGTTCCGTCGATATTGGACTCGTGGCTCGGCACCGGCTGCAAGATCGACTTGGGAACGGACGGCAACGCGCCCAAATGAAAAACCCGGTCTGCGCCGGCAATCACGGGGGCAATACGGTTGTAGTCGCACAAATCGATCTCGTGAACCGTAATTTCGTCCGCGACCTCTTCCAAATTATGGAGGTTGCCCGTCGACAGGTTATCAATGACATGAACCTGACGGCCTTCCGCGAGCAGCGCTCGCACCAGGGCGGAGCCGATGAACCCCGCTCCACCCGTAACAACGTAACGACTCATGCTGTCTGACTGAGCGCCGCTTGGGGCGCAACTTTCCTCATATGGTTTAAAGCATCTTCCGCAATCTGCCTGCCGCCTCGCTGGAAGTCAAAAACTTCCAACGAGACCCAGCCGGAATACTTAGCTGCCCGGAGCGCATTCATCAGCGCTCCGAAATCGTAATCTCCGGAGCCGGGCTCTCGACCGTCCATTTCATTAATATGAACATGCTGAATGTAGGAACCGTAGCGGCGGATCAGTTCCGCATGCGGCTCCTGTTCCGCTACAGCATTGTGGGTATCAAACATGGTTCGAACAGCCGGGCTCCCGATCTGCTTCACTACCGTGACGGCGTCCTGTAAAGAGGTAATAACATTGGTTTGGTCCGGCGACAAAGGCTCTACCAACAGTTTGACACCACGGCTTTCCGCATGAGGAGCAGTATGCGCCAGTTCATGGGTAAAGACGTTTACGGCGTCTTTAGGCGTCATGCCGTCGACGGCGGATCTTTGCTTCGGCGAACCAATCACCATAACAGCGTTGTACTCCCCTTTGCAGACTGCCAAATCGGCGCACAAGTCAATTAGCTTGTGCATGTACTCCCAGGTGCGCGCCCGCACAGCCTCGTTGCGGGTCGTCATGTGCAGGCCGGAAGGCGTCGTGAAAAGCCAGTGAAGGCCGACAAAACACAAGCCTTCGTTTTTCATCATTTGGCGCAGTTCGGCGCGGCGCTCCTCGGATAGCGAAGCAGCATCTTCCCCCAAGGTGAAAGGCGCAACTTCGAGTCCCCCATAGCCGAGCGCCGCTACTTCCTTACAGACTTGTTCAAAAGGCGTTTGGCCGAACATCTCGTTACAAACAGCAAAATGGGAAGTATCCAGCATTAACATAGTTTAACCCTTTTCCCCGGCCGTTTCATTCCATATTTTTCGTGATACTGTTCTCGTTGAGAGCCACAAATACAGCACAAAGCAGTTCAAGACTTTTTTAAAGATCCCGTTGCGGCTTATGACTGGGTTGCGCCGGAGTTTGCGCGTTTATCGGAGCGGCGCAAATCTTACCTTGACCGCATCGATCAGCTCCTTATCTCCCAAATCCCGCCGGATAAGCGCACGCTGCTCGATGTCGGCGCCGGGGACGGCTCTCGCGCTTGGCGTATCGCTGAAGCGAAAGGGTTGCAAGCGGTGGTACTGCTGGAACCAAGCGCGGCAATGCGGAGCCGCCAGCCTGCCGAAGCTCAGATTTGGGACATGCGGGCGGAAGATCTTTGTCACAAGCAGGCCGAGTTCGACGTGATTACCTGCCTTTGGAATGTCCTCGGGCACATATTTCCCTCGGCTGGCAGAGCCGAGGTTCTCCGTCAGTTTGCCCGTTTGTTATCTCCCGGAGGCAGGATTTTCATCGATGTGAGCCACCGGTACAATGCCCGTCATTATGGAGTTTTGCCAACGGCTTTCCGTTTTATCAAAGACTGCCTGCTTCCCCATGAAAAGAACGGCGACGTGACGGCTGCCTGGAACCTCGGAGAAGCACAATGCGCCACACGCGGGCACGTTTTTACCCATAAAGAATTTCGCGCTTTATGCCAAGCTGCCGGTTTGACCATTGAGAAAAGATTCGTCGTCGATTACGCCACGGGGCAACAGCATCGATGGAGTATCAACGGCAATCTTCTTTACGTTCTGCGGCGGACGTAATTGACTCGCGCAGGTTCCGGCAAACATCGCGGATTTGGTCGTCCGTTAAATAATTGAAAAAGGGAAGCGCAATGATTCGCGCCGACACATGCTCTGTGACGGACAAACGATGGCCCCTGTTCGCATAAGCCGAGTAAAGAGCTTGCCGGTGTATCGGCGGAAAGTACGGTCTGCAACCGATGCCGCGCGCCGTCAAATCGCGCAAAATCCAATCCCGGTGGGACTGCGTGAAGCGGTCCGAAAGCCGCACGGCATAAGCGAACCAGCATAACCGTCCGCCTGTCGTGCCCAAAGGAGGAGTGATCACATCCTCTATTGCCTGTAGTTCCTGGGAGTAGAGTTTGGCGAGAGCTTCCCGGCGAGTCAGGATCGTGTCGATTCTCGCCAGTTGCGCAAGCCCTAAAGCGCAGTTAATGTCCGGAATGCGGTAGTTATACCCCAACAGGGAATGCTCCAGCCAGCCGTCTGTGTCTTTTCTTCCCTGGTTGCGCAAGGCCCGGACGGCGGCTGCCAGACTCGCATCCCGAGTGACCACAACTCCGCCTTCGCCCGTCGTAATCGGTTTATTCGGGTAAAACGAGAACACTCCGAAATCACCAAAGCCGCCGACCTTTTGCCCTCCGTACTCTGCCCCGATCGCTTCACAAGCATCCTCGATCAGCCGCAACTTATGCTTCTCGGCAATGCGGAGAAGGGGATCGAGGTCAGCGGGACGGCCAAACGTATGCACGGCCATAATGGCGCGGGTTCGAGGAGTAATGGCCTCCTCGACCTTGCCGGGGTCCAGATTCAATGTAAGCGGATGGATATCTACAAAGACCGGGACTCCTCGCTGGTACAGGATCGAATTAGCGGCAGCAATAAAGGTAAACGATGGAAGGATCACCTCGTCGCCCTCGCCGATGCCGAGAGCATGAAGCCCGAGATGCAATCCGGCGGTTCCCGAACTCAGGGCGACACAGTGCGGCACGCCGATATACTCGGCCATCCGTTCTTCAAACTCCTGCAACTTCGGGCCAAGGCTCAGCCGCGATGTGCGCAGCACACCCACAACCGCCTCAATATCGCTCTCTGTAATGTCGGGGCTGGAGAGCGGAATTCTTTCCGGCGCGGTCAGGCAATCACCTCCACGGGCAGCGGCTGTTTGATCAAAAGTCCCTCATGCAGCGGAACCGTGGTCAGGACGGCAACAATTCGCTCCGTTGCCCGTCCGTCACCATACAGATTTTGCATGCCGTCCAGCGAACGGCGAAACTCCCTGCTGTTTGCCGTGCTGATCCGGTCTAAGATCGAGGCAACGGTTGGTTCGGCATTCAATACGTTTTGCCCGTGTTCTCGCCCCAGTTGACGAATCCCCACATTCACGGCAGGTAATCCGAAAGAAGCAGCTTCCATAATTCCACTGCTCGAATTCCCTAACAAAAGATCCACCTGCCGCAAAAGGCTCCAGTACGTCACCGCAGGAAGATTGACGAACAGTTCCCCGTTTCCACGCTGCCGCAAAAACGCTTTCGCGCGTTCGATCAGCGCACGGCTGCCGGCATCGGCATTCGGATAGCAAAAGATAAGCTGCCCGGAAAGGGATTGGAGAGCGGAGAAAAGGGCGTCGGCTTCCCGGATTGTGTCACGGGCAACCGTTGTCGGATGGTAAGCAACCATCGTCACGGGCGGATGAAAGGCGATGGCAAGGCGCGATTCCAGTTCCCGGCGACTCAAAAGAGTACTGCGCCGCAGATGGTCGAGCGAGGGCGCTCCCGCCTGGTGAACACGCCATTCTTCCTCACCCATGGCAATGACCCGCCTACGCGCCAAGCTCGTGGACGTAAAATGAATGTGACTCAGCTTCGTGAGGGCATTGCGGACAGCATCATCAATCGCGCCCTGGCTCACTTCTCCGCCTTCAATATGGGCGAGCGGGATACGAAGCGCCAGCGTCACGGAGGCGGGCGCCAGCATCTCATAGCGATCTGCGGTTAACAGCAGAAGATCGGGCCGCATCTGTCCCAGGCAGTCAGCCAGACTCAGGGTTGCCACCCCGATTGTTTTCGCCATGCCTACGTCGCTGTCGGAACTGAGGAGACACTCGATTCGCGCCGCCAGGGGAAACCCGTCCTTTTCAATCTCCTCTACCGTGCAGCCAAACTCCGGCGAAAGGTGCGGCCCGAGAGCGATGAGTTGCAGATCCACGTTCGGGTGCGCGGCCAAGTCGTGAATCGGCCAGTACAGATGGCTGTAATCGGCGCGGGAAGTGGTCACCACGGCTATTTTTCGCTTCATGTCCGCTCCTCGGAAGCTCCAGCCACGGCATCGAGCATCACTTTGCTGGGCACATACTCAGGAACAACGGAAGACACCAGGCGCAAAAGCACGGAAAGATTGCGGCTTTCGATACAGGCGGAGAGATCTTCGGCGATTGCCCCCACTTGGGCAGGCGGCAACATTTGCGTTTTGACCACCGCGAGGGAACTGTCCATACAGCACTCCCGCACTTCTTCGCGAGCAATCAAGTCTTCCGTGAGCTTGTCTCCCGGACGAAGACCTGTGAACCGAATCGGAATCTTCGCACCAGCGCCGTTTTCAGCCGTTCTAATTAGAAATTGAGCCAGTTCCGCAATGCTGACAGGCTCGCCGGTTTCAGGAATGAATACTTTTCCTCCATAAGCCGAGGTTCCGCCGGCCAGAATGGCGTCAATCGTTTCGTGCAGTGAAAGGAAATAGCGGCTTGCTTGCGGGTGCGTAACGGAAACTGGTCTGCCGTTTCGAATTTGCTCCCGGAAAATCGGAAGAACACTGCCGGTTGATCCAATCACATTCACAAGCCG
>CAXTWT010000047.1:18452-20036 GCA_964247955.1 uncultured Bryobacteraceae bacterium | reverse complement strand
CCAGCAGGAGAGAAAACAGCAGACCGACAGCGATTACGTCAGGGCCAATCCGAATGTTGAAGTTTGTTTCACTGAATGTAACAAAATTACCAAGGCCCGTGGTGACGTTGTTGAGGGGCAGCACGAGAAAGCAGGCAAGAATCCCGCCGAGCAGCGCCAGGAAAACAGATTCCAGAAAAAAGCTCAGAAGAATGCTGCCCCTCGTGAAGCCGAGAATCCGCAAGGTGCCGATCTCCTTCGCGCGGCGGGCGACAGCGGCATACATGGTGTTCATGGCGGCAAAGGAACTCCCGATAGCCATGATGATGCAAATGAAATAACCCAGGAAACGAACCGGAGCGGCAGAGATCGTTTGCGCTTCGTAGTATTCCTTTTCGCCCAGCACGGTCACGTTCAATCGCCGGTCGCTTTCGAGCGACTTCTTCAAGGCGTCAGCAGTCACTTCGTCGGTTGCCTGCACTAACGCGGAGCTATACGTATCGCCGCGATTGAAATCAGAAGCCACTTGCGCGGCATCTCCGAAAATTTCGCTATCGACAGCGCTGCCGCCTGCGTCCATTACGCCGACAACGGTCCAAGGACCCTTTCCGAAATGCAGAGTTTTCCCGAGTTGTGCCGCCGGATAACGAGTTGCAATGGATTTGCCGACAACAATCTCGCGCAGCCCAGGTTGAAACCAGCGGCCGGAAACAATCTTAAGCTTCCGCATGCCGATGCCGCGCGTTGAAATTCCGCGAAGCGTAACGTTGATGCCGTCGGGATTGTCACTGCTCGGCATATTCATGATGGTGACGACCTCAATCGAGGCTTTCGGCTGCCCGTCGCTGTCAGCGGCAATGCCGCGAAAGCTCTTGATAATTTGAAACTGCTCCTGCGTGAACAGACTGGTCAGTTCCGCATTGCCGCCCTTGCGCATAACTAGTAAATGCAACGGGTCGCCCGTAGAGGCGAATGCCGTTTTCAATCCGGACACCAGGCCGAGAACAGCTAATAGAACTGCCACCGTTAACGCAATGCCCACCGCAGTCATGAGCGTGGTCGTCTTACGAACAACCAAGTTACGGAGATTGTAGGAAAGAGGAATCGCCATAAGTGTCAGCCGCTGTACTTCAGTGAATCAAGGATGTTGGTTTTTGCCGCGTTCCAGGCAGGAAGGAAAGAACTGACAAATCCAAGAAGAACCGCTATCCCTAAACACAGCAAGCCCGTTGCGGGCGTGATGGACATATTGTGCAGTTGTTGCGCGAAACCCCCGGCAGCCTTGCCGACAACCACCGCTAAAAAGGCCGCAAGAGCCGTGCCGACCATCCCGCCGATGAGCGCAATGCTGATCGCCTCGCCGATGATGATAGTCAGGATCATGCCGTTCGTAAAGCCCAGAGTTTTCAGAACGCCCACTTCCTTGATCCGTTCGCGCACCGACATCGCCATGGTGTTGCCGGAAACCAGCAGAATCGTAAAAGTAACCGCAGCGCTGATGCTGAGCAAAAAGACCTTGATGTTGCCGAGAAACGAAACAAAGCTGAGGGCGAACTGCTGCTCCGATTCGGTTTTCGTGGGCGGAGACGAATTCGCGAACATGTC
>CAXTWT010000047.1:0-18352 GCA_964247955.1 uncultured Bryobacteraceae bacterium | reverse complement strand
CTTTCGGCCAGACCTTTCTCAACAACACAGGCGGTTCGCTCCCGCATGAACGCCCGCCTCGCTTCTTCGGGCATTTCCAGTTGCGTGCGAATCTTCAGAAAAGGAACCGGCTCAACGGCCATCCGAGCAAAGAAGTTTTTGGAATCGTTTTTGTCTTTGTACGTTCCGCCGTACCAGTTCCAGGCAGACACTTCCTTCACGCCCGGCACGGTGCGGACTTTATCTTCGTAAGAGCGGGGAATAGGCTGAGCCAGCGAGACTCGATGACGGACAACCAGGCGCAACGCCTGGCCGGGAGTCTGCTCGGAGTAAAACAGAGCGCGATACATGGCGAGCAGAACACCCAACAAGCAGAGCGACACCGCAATGCTCGAAATCGTAAGGAAACTCCGACGCTTGTTGCGCAGCGTGTTTTTGAAAGCGAGAGACAGATAACGAAACATCTTCTCCTTTCTTTCTCCTTTTGGCTAGAATAGCGCAGAACCGCACCAAAGGAAACGGAATTCTTGCACTGCCGGTTCGAAGAAAATGATCTCATGGACTTCGACAAGGCCGACGAACAGTTCATGAGGCGGGCTATTGAATTGGCGCAAGAATCGGAACGGGCCGGAGAAGTGCCGGTTGGCGCGGTGGTGGTGTCTCAAGGAGAAATCATTGGTTTCGGCTCAAATCGTCCGATTACTGCGGTTGACCCGACCGCCCACGCGGAAATACAAGCCCTACGGCAAGCCGCAAAATACATGGGCAATTACAGGCTTCCCCGCTCCACGCTTTATTGCACTTTGGAACCCTGCGCGATGTGCGCGGGAGCCATCGTGCTGGCGCGTGTAGAGCGATTGGTGTTTGCAGCAAGAGACATTCGCTTCGGCGCGGTACGAAGCAAATTTGCTTTGGCCGACTCGCCGCTGCTGAATCATCGTGTCCGCGTACAGGAAGGATTGCTGGCGGCGGAGTCGGGCGAACTGCTGGCAAACTTTTTTGGAGGGATACGCATGACCGGCAGTCGGGACTGAAGGTGGGCTCATTCCCCTCCCACCTTCCTGCAAAGTTATGCCGTCGATCAGGCTACCTGCTTTACGGGAAACGAGGCAATTGGCTTCAGCGAGTTGGTATCTCCCGTTTGTACCGGGAACGGCACTACGCGCTTCTCTTCTTGTCGCCCGGTGCTGTTGAAGTACTCGTCAATCGGAAACAAAGCAAATGGCTTCAACTCACGGAAAGTACGGCCGAGTTTCTGCTCGATACGGTATGCTTCGTGAAAAAAAGCGCCGCGTTCCATGCCCAGCCTTCGGCAGCAAAGTTTCCAGTCAGCCCCTAGCAAATAATGGTATTTAAACAGCTTGTATTGGTTTTCGTCGAGAACACGGCGGCTCACAAGGCAAAAATCAGCAATAAACTCTTCATTTTTCAAGCCCCAAACGGACTTCCTTTGCCGTCCCGGATTCGATTCCAAAGAAACCCGGCTGACGTATTTTTCTTTGGAACTGCAATGACGGAACTTAGCGTGGCAGGCTCGAAAGATGGCCCGAAACACACAGTTGCAAGGGGTCGACACCCCAGAGCGCCCCGGTCTTAACCCAAGACCATAACAATGCGTACAGGATTGTTGAGCTAAGGCAATAGTTTCAGATCGTGTCCACTGCATGTAATGTTGCTTTTCCAACTCCCTTGCGGTTGATTCGCTTAACAACTTATTCGTACTAGAACTAACTTAGGGTAATTCCAGGGTTAGGCAAAATCTTCCGTATAAATTTTTCTATTTACCCCTGAGATTTAATGGTGATATCCAGCCAAATTATTGTTATTAGTGGGATTTTTCAGTTGGATTGGCAACCAAAGAAGAAGCGGAAATTTTTGCACTTAGGCGGCAAAATTGTGGAGCCTATATCAAATTGGAATCACCTGTGGACGAACCCATAATTACCTTTGCTACTCTTCAGACGCGTTTACTGCAGTTTATTAACTTACGGATCGCTAATGGCGAGTTTACAGAGCGGGGATTGGCCCGGCTGATAGGAGTATCGCAACCTCAGCTTCATAATGTGCTGAAGGGAAAACGCAAACTGCAAACAGAACTGGCCGACAGAATGATGAAAAAGTTTGACATTGGTGTTCTGGATCTGTTTCACGAAACAGAACTGCGCGAACAATTAATAACTCGCGTCAATACTCGCACACAAGAGATTCGGGGATCTGTTACGCCCTTAGAGCGACCCAGTACGGGTTCGGAATCGTGTCCTCATAAACCCGTAAGCCGTTTGACTCTTTGTCAACCGCCGGTAAAGGATCTGGCAAGCTGAAGTCGGAAAAATCCTAGAAGCGATGCTCTAAAGCTGTTGATAGGGCTGCGTTCCAGATCGGCGCATAGTTCCGATTTGGAACGAGCCCGGACGTTCCACCTGTTCCTCTTTGAATCATAACGGCCCAATTTGCTGCGGCAATAGGAAGTAAACGGCCATGATTACTCCTGCTAAATCGCTGATTTAAGGTAGCTTATGCTACTCACTTCGCGGCTCTAAGGCTCGTGGCGGCGCTCTTGCCTTTTCACAAAGCGTGGCTGACAAAGATCAGCCCGGGAGACAAAGATGAACGCCGCCACAATCGCTTTTGAAAAGATTCAGCCCAGAGCCAATACGCAGAAAAGAGATGAACTCATCATCGAGAATCTGCATTTGGTCAATGTGATTGCCGCTCACGTCCGAAGGTCAGTTTCCGTTCACATCGAATTAGACGATCTGATCCATGCCGGGACGATGGGCCTTTTCGACGCTGCCTCCAAATACCAAGCGGAAAAGGAAGTGGCGTTCTCTACTTATGCCAAGCACCGAATCCGGGGCGCTATTCTTGACAGCCTGCGGCAACTCGATTGGGCATCGCGGGACATGCGGAGACGTTATAAGCAAGTTGAGGCAGTAACTCGTGAACTGACGCTGCAACTGAAGCGCGAACCAACCGAAGCGGAAGTAGCAAACGCCATGGGGCTTGACGCCCGCCGCTGGCAGTCCCTCATGGTCGACTTTCGCAATATGGCAGCGGCAGCGGCCAGCCGGACAAGAGCGGAGCAGGAGGAGGCGCAGCCGGTTCGAGAGGTTCCTTGCGCTCCTGTGCAATGCCCGGACCAGGTCTTCGCCCGCACTGAGATGCGCCGCAAGCTCCAATCCGTGATCGGGACTTTGCCGAAGCGCCATCAACAGGTAGTCAAGCTGTACTACGAAAACGATCTTTCCATGAGGGAGATTGGCAGCGTCCTCGGCGTTAATGAAAGCCGCGTGTCACAGATTCATAAGAACGCACTCACCCGGATGCAGAGCGTTTTTACTGGAAAAGGCATTTGCTCCACCACTGCGTTCGCGGCATAATCCCCTAGTGAACCGATAATTGATAAGGAAGAATACGAAGCATTCCGCCCTTCAGCATAGCCGGGCTGGGTAGAACAGACTCGGGCAGGCCAGGAAGGGCAGCGTGAATTTCCTTGCGTATCATTACATCGGTCACCGAGTCGCCGGAAGAGTTCGTCAGAAGATCGAGCCAACTGCGCCGTGGCGGAAACATCACAAGATTAGTATCCCCAGTAGCTGATAGCTTGGCTTTTCTGCGAATTGAAGCAACTGCTTCATCCAGTCCGCCCAGTTCATCCACCAATGCGTTCTCGCGAGCTTGCGTGCCCATCCAAACCCGGCCTTGCGCGAGTTGATCGATTTGGTCGTAAGTCTTTCTTCTGGAAGTTGCGACTTTTGTGACGAACGAGCGATAAGTGTCCTCAATCGAGTCGTGCAGTTTTTGCCGTGCCGCATCGGAGAGAGGATTGTAAAGAGAATCCAGATCCGCCAGTTTGCCGCGTGCAATGGTTTCCTGCTGGATGCCCAGCTTATCGTACAAGTTGTGGAAGTTGGGCCTGACATAAAGAACGCCGATGGAGCCTGTAATGGTGTTGGGATAAGAGAAAATCTGGTCTCCCGTCATGCTGATGAAATAGCCGCCGGAAGCTGCCAAGTCTGACATGGAGATCACCAGCGGCTTAGCTGCGCTTAACAGTTTCAGTTCATGCAGAATTTCGTCCGATGCGACCGCGTCGCCGCCGGGCGAGTCTACCCGTAAAATCACTCCTTTGATGCTGCTGTCGTTTCTAACTTGACGAATAATTTTATTAAACGAGCCGGAAGAGATCACTCCTCCGTTTGGGCTGGAGTCGTCGGGATTGCCGCGAACAATATCTCCCTCGCCCACGATCATCGCGATCCGGTCCCCTTTGCCTGGAGTTGCGTGGAAGTAAGTCTTCAAAGTTACTTTGTTCAGATCATTAATGCCAGTTTTCCTTTTGAGTTCTGAAAACGCCTGATCCTCATACCCGAGTTCGTCTACAAGGCCCGCCGCTTTAGCCTGTTGGCCGGTAAATGGCCCCATGTCGATTAAGGCTTTCACATCGTCAACGCTTTTATGACGGCCTGCGCCGACTGTCGCGCAGAAATCGCCAAAAAGCTGGTCGAGAATTTGGTTTAAAACCTCGCGGGTTTCGGGCGTCATACCGGTCCGGCTGAAAATGTCACCGGCATCTTTGTAGCGGCCCACGTGATCCACCTGAACGCCGACGCCCAGTTTGTCGAGAGTGTTTTTAAAATACATCTCTTCGACTCGAAAACCTTTCACATCCAGAAGATCGTCAGGCGAAAGGAAGATGCGGTCAGCCGCTGTGCTCAGGTAATACTCGCGGGAACCCGCGCCCTGCAACAAAGCATAGACAGGTTTTCCTGATTTCTTAAAGTTCAGTAACTCACGTCGTAACTCCTGTAATTTGGCCCAGCCCGCAGACAGGTTCCGAGGCTGTAAGAGAACTGCTTTGATCTTGTTATCCGTTGCGGCGCTGCGCAGAGAAGTCCAGGTATCCCGCACCGTGGGATTGGCTCCATTCTGACCCAAATTAAAAGAGAAATCGACCGGCGCGCTTTCCGGGAGATCGCCCGCCAGCGCCAGCACCAGCACTGCATTAGGGGCAATAACCGGCTGCTTGTTGCTGAAAAGCCGTCCTATGGCAAAGCCAATGATGACAAGACCGAGTACGGCGACCACCACGCCGACGATGACACCCAAAAGAAATTTCGCCATGAATTTGAGACAGTTCTCTCCATCGCAAGCGTACCAAGTTCAGCCTCTGGCAAAACAGCCGGGGGCTGTTCCAGTCGGTTAGCAGGCTGCCGATGCCGGAACAATGCCGTGTTCCACAGCGTATGTAATCAGGGCCGTCCGGTCATGAATATCAAGCTTGCGCATCAGGTTCAGCTTGTGCGCCTCGACTGTTTTTATGCTGAGCGAAAGCTCGTCTGCTGCCTGGCGGACGGTTCTCCCTTCCGCTAACAGCCGGACTACCTCGCTTTCACGAACTGTCAGGATAGGAGATTGCGCCCTCGCTTCATGCTGCGCGGCCAGAGCCTTCAAATCGGGAACGATTCTTGAAAGCTGCAAGTCATGGGAGTTGCCGTCAAGCGCGATCTGACGTACGCCTTCAATCAGATGCGCAGGAGTGCTGTTTTTCAACATGTACCCTTTTGCGCCGGCAGCAACAGCATCGGCGAGAACATCTTCGTTGTCACTTTCCGTTAAGGCCAGAATCGACCCGTTCGCCATTGCCTGGCGCAGCGCGATAGCAAACTGTGGGCTCTTCGAACGCAGGAGTTCCACATCGACAACCAGCACATCGGGCGTCAACAAGCGAGCTTTTGCGAGAATTTCATCGCCGGTAGAGGCCGTATCGACGACTTTCAAATCCTTTTCCGCGCCCAAGACTGTGCGCATGCCACGGCAAAATAGCGTGCTGCCGTCAGCAATCAGGACTCGACTTGTTCTTTGTGCTTGTTTCACTGGATTTCCTACTCCCCCCATCTATCGGCAATGTGGGGAGGAAACCTTAGGGCGTCAGCGGGTTTTAAGAAGCGCAATCGTTTCGGAATCTTCCGTCTTTTTTGCGCGGCCCAGGGCCGTCATGCCGGAATGATCCTTCAAGGCGGGATCGGCTCCGCGTTTCAACAGCACCGCGACGGCGGAGGACCGGGCGAGCGACGCAGCCAGCATGAGCGGAGTAGCGCCTGATTCTTTATCCGTGGCGTTAATGTTTGCGCCGCGATCCAGAAGCAGATTGATGACATCGACGCTTCCGCCGAGAGCGGCATCGTGTAAAGGCGTGCCGCCGGTCCCATTGGCGGCGTCCAGGCGCGCGCCGCAGCGAATCAACAGTTCGGCGATTTTACGCTGATTTTTCAGAGCGGCGTCGTGCAGATAAGTGGACCCGGCGGCTGTCGGCTTATTACTGTCGAACCCGCCTTCGAGAAGAATCCGAACAATCTCAACCTGGCCTTTCAATACGGCAGTTTCCATAGCTTCCTCCGCAGCGGCCTCCGATTCGGAAATACGGGAACCCAGCTTGAGCAGAGCGGCAACGGCATTCGCGTTCTTATAAGCCAGCGCCAGATCGAGCGGAGTCTGGCCGGAACGGTCGCGGCGAACCGGATCAGCGCCCGCGTCGATCAGGGGTGGAAGAAGATCAGAAAATCCTTTAATACAGGCTTCGTGAATCGGGCCGCGACCGTCAATCGGATGAAGGTACTTGATGTCCGCTCCATGCGCGATCAGAAAACGGACTGACTCGATCTGGTCGTGCAGAACGGCCTCGTCGAGCGGAGTGTTTCCGTTCGCATCAATCGGGTTGAGATTCGCATGCGGGTTGGCCAGCAGTTCTAGAATCTGCGGAAATCCGCGCGCCGCAGCCAGGTGGAGAACGGTTTGGTTGTAACGGTAGCCGCGAGTTATATCAGCACCCGCTGCCAACAGCAGTTTCACAGCGGCAACGCGCCCGGTTAAAACAGCGTATTCCAGCGCCGTCGAACCTGCTTGGCGGTGAACGGCATTGACATCGGCTCCATGCTGCAGGAGAACACGGACAATATCAGCATTGCCGGACCAGGCGGCATCGAGCAGCGGCGTGCTTCCCAGCTCATCGCCCGCATTCACATCAGCGCCGGAAGCCAATAGCCTGTTGACTTCGCTCAAGTTGCCGGATCTTACGGCAGCGTGCAGGGCTTCACCGGGAAGTAAGTTGACTTGAGAATGGAGGGAAACCGGCAACAAACTGAAGGCGAGCAGCAGGCTTAACACCAGCGCTGAAGCCGATCCCGGCATGTCCACAGCGTACCATCAGGAAAGGTTGTATGCAGACGGCTCATGAACTGGCAAGCGGTGCGGATCTGACACCCGACGTAATCCGGGAACTGGTTTCCCGTTTTGCCGGGAAGCGCGTGCTTGTGGCCGGTGACGTGATGCTGGACGAGTACTTGGTCGGTGAGGTGCGGCGGATCTCGCCGGAAGCGCCCGTGCCGGTTGTGGACATTACGCATAAGGCGCATATTCCTGGCGGCGCCGCTAATGTCGCGTCGAACATTGCGAGCTTGGGCGGCTCTCCGGTTTTGCTGGGCTTAGTCGGACAAGACGAAAACGCAACCGTATTAACCACGGTTCTACGAGAGCGCGGCGTGCCGAGCAGCAGCCTGGTAACTGCCGAAAAACGGCCTACCAGCACGAAAACACGAATTGTTTCGGGCCAGCAGCAGATTGTTCGCTTGGACCAGGAGGTGCGGTCTCCCCTTACTGAATCCCTAATGCAAGCGGTATTGGACGTTTTTGATGCGAAGATTACGGAGGTTGATGCCTGCCTGCTGTCCGATTACGCCAAGGGATTGTTAACGCCCGTCGTCTGTCGGCACATGATTGCCCGCGCCTGTCAGTTGGGAAAGCCCGTGGTGGTCGATCCCAAAGGCATGGATTTTGCTAAGTACGCGGGCTGTTCGTTAATCACCCCGAATTTGCGGGAAACGGAACAGGTTGCCCGGATCTTGATTGGCAGCGAAGGTGATCTATACCTCGCCGCTGCTGCGCTGCATTCCATTTTGGGTGATTCCGCCCTGCTGATTACCCGAGGAGCCGATGGTATGACTTTGTTTCGTCCGCATGCCGAAGCCCTGCATGCGCCCGCTTTGGCCCGGGAAGTGTTCGATGTCACGGGCGCAGGCGACACGGTTGCAGGCGCGCTTGCCTTGGCCCTTGCCGCGCATATATCGCTGGAACAGGCCATGTTGCTCTCGAACATCGCAGCCGGCATTGTCGTGGGCAAGGCAGGGACCGCTACCGTTTCCGCAGAAGAACTCTGCCGGAGCAGAAATGAAGCAGCGCAGCCGGTTGAACCGCGAAACGGAGAATGGCCCGACTCCCGGTCGTACCGGTCCGTGCCGAATCAATCGCGCATCACGCAATAGCAGATGGAGCAGCACCAAGCGGTTTTTCTGGACCGGGACGGCACCATCATTGAGGACACCGGCTATCTGAGGGACCCTCGCTCCGTGCGGTTTCTGCCCGGCGCGCCGGAGGCTCTGACGCAGTTCCAAAGGGCGGGTTATCTTCTGGTTATTATCAGCAACCAATCCGGTATCGGCCGGGGCTGGATCACCGAAAATCAATATGAGCAGGTGCAGCGCCGCCTGCTGGAGAAACTAGCCCAACAGAAAGTATTTTTGGCAGGAAATTATTATTGCCCGCACTCCCCGGAAGCGAACTGCGCGTGCCGGAAGCCTCGTCCGGATCTGTTGCGGCAAGCCGCCTGCGATCTGAGTATCGATCTGCGGCGTTCCTGGATGATCGGCGATAAACCGTCCGATATCGAGGCGGGTGCTGTCGCCGGGTGCCGCACAATCTGGCTGAGGCAAGGAAGCCAGGATCTGATAAGCGGTGTTTCCGATATTGCACCGAACTACATTTGCGCGGATTGGGCTTCTATTGGCCGGATTATACTGGCTTGAACTCCGCTTTATGCCGGTAAGTAGCTTTTGAGAGGCTCAAAAAAGCTTTGCACAAACGAAGTTCCGGTTTGCATGGCGTCTTGGATGTTTCCATCGGACACATTGACGACCACGCGCACCAGGGCGGTATCGCTCCGATGATAGCGGATAGAATCGGCAACGGTATAGATCTTGGCTGAGTATTCGCTGGCAATGACGCGGTTGCGTGATTGATACCAGTAGAAAACGATGCTTTGATTCTGGCCGCGCGAAACGACGTATTGATTGACCCGAATCGGTTGCGCCTCGCCCGTAATCGGAATCTCGGTTACTCCCGATTGTGACGGGGTCCAGCCGCTGCCGGGAAGACAGTTTTTCGGAGAATGCGGTGTTTTGCCCGTTCGCTGCGTTGTAAAGTAAGCAACAAATAAGTTTGCCGCTTTGCCCGTCTGCTTATCGACGTAGAGCCGCGACAAAATATCGTCTGCCTTGAGCACTTCCAGCGTTTCCGCATCGAGCTTGCTGTCTTCCGCCATCGACCACTCATTGCCGGGAAAAGTGAAGTTTTCAAGCTGCCTGTGCGCGGGAACGTTTTCGCGCCGGGAAAGTCCGTAAAATAACGACGCCTGCGCGAAAAATACAATTGTGAGAATCCGCGCGGAACGCGATTGAAAGAAGCTCGCCATGTGTTTATTTAGCCTTCCCGAACCTTTTGGCCCCAAAACCAAGAAGCCGATGCGTAACGATCAGCGCAACCAGGGCCACCACGAATACGATGTAGCCTTCTGCTTCATGATAAGCTCCCTTCGCCAGTTCGGTGTTGATCTCAGACAATAAACCGGTAATAGCGACCCGGATTCCGTTTGCGCCGATAGCAATAGGAATGGTGGCGATCAGCAGAGCCCATCGCATCCATACGCGTTTATCTGTAAAATAGGCGTACACCAGCGACAAGAATCCTAACGAGAGAAGCGACCGAATGCCGCTGCAAGCTTCCGCAATATCCAGAGTTTGACTCGGCAACTGCAAGGTGTTGCCCGCCCGCAGCACCGGAATGCCCATCCAGCCGATCATGATCTCGCCCAATTGACTAGCCAAGGTTTGCAAACGCAGCGTCAACGCGGCATAGATGATGGCGGGAATGGGAATCATAAACAGAAGAAGCGCCAAGGGGAAGAGCAGAATCTTAACCCAGCGCGTGCCGCCCAGGTATAAAACCGTGCCCAACAAAGCAATGAGAAAGGCCAGCCGGGCCGTAAACAATTCCGCGCCGAGTGTTGCTACCAGAGCTTGCAAGGCGGCCCAGACAACCAATACCAGTCCCCATCCGTTTGTCTGTCGCGGGGTCGCCAGTAGATCTGCCCTGCGTTGCCAAACAATGTAACCGGCGATAATAGGCACGAAAAATCCGTGCCCCATATTTTCATCGTTAGCCCACTGCACGCCCATCCGGTACAAAATGGGCGCATAGCAAAGCACGAGCAAGCCGCCGAACCATGCGATCGGCTGCCATGCGAATTTAGTAGACGAGGCCGGAACCTGCATCGACGGGGCGACAGGCGTGCTTACCATGAGTGGATTTTCACCTTTAGTTAATCACAATGTCAGATCACAAACCAGTATGCGGAACAATGATAGATGTGAGTTATACATTTTGCCGCTTGAGGTCGAACTGCTTATTCAGATTGTTTCCTTTACTATTTTTTGTCATTTTCCCGCATTTCAGTTACGCTCAAACGTTTTTTCCTTTAAAAGATGTGCATCCAGGCTTACGGGGTGTTGGCCGTACCGTATTTAACGGCAACCGCATCGAAGAGTTCGAGGTCCAAATCCTCGGTGTCCTTGAAAACCTCACTCCAAAGCAAGTCATCATCCTCGCCAAACTCAGCGGCGGTCCACTCGAACAAACCGGCGTCATGCAGGGAATGAGCGGCAGCCCCGTCTATATTGACGGAAAACTCCTGGGTGCGATAGCTCTCGGCTTTCCGTTCTCCAAGGAGCCCATTGCCGGAATCCAACCCATCGAACAAATGGTCGCGGATTCGCCCTTCCCACGCGGAGGACAGGTTCGGCCAGCGCCTTTCTTCCAAAGCGGACATCACCAGGACTTAACCATACTTAACAATACGAGCCAACTCCCTAGGCCCTCTTTTGACACTATCGGCAATTTAACTGAAATCTTTACCCCCCTGGCGCTTTCCGGTTTCACCTCGCGCACCGTCCAAACCTTTGCAGCCGAATTTCATAAACTGGGCCTGGACCCTCAGCAGGGAGTATCGTCCGGAACCCCTAAATCTCAGAGCCTGACCGGGACTGTTCAGCCTGGATCAATGATCAGCGTTCAACTGTTGAGCGGGGATTACGCCATTAGCGCCGACGGAACAGTCACTTATGTAGACGGCAAGCACGTCTACGCGTTCGGCCACCGTTTTCTGGATTCGGGCGGAACGGATCTGCCCTTTGCCCGCTCCGATGTGGTCGCGTTATTGCCCACGCTCAACTCTTCCTTTAAACTTTCTGCTGCGCGGGAGTGGGTAGGCAGCATCACCAGCGACCGAAGCACGGCCATTGCCGGCGAGATCGGGCGTCCCGCTCACACCATTCCGTTAACCATCACGGTGCATTCAGGGGACACCAGCACGCATGACTACCAAATGCAGGTGGTCAACGACCGGCTGCTGACCCCGTTTATCGTCCAAACGGCTATTTTTTCAACGGTTGACGCTACGGAACGTACGCTGGGCGCAGGCACGCTGCGTTTGCGGGGGCAGGTGGAGTTTGAGGGTTCCGTTCCACCGCTTGCCATTCGCGACATCTTTGTCAGCGATAGCGGTTTAGCGCAGCAAGTCTCGGTAGATGCGGTGGTGCCGCTCGGATTTCTTCTCGGGTCCGGGTTCAGAGATCTGCGTATTGGGCGTATTCGTTACGATCTCCAGCCGATTGAAAGCAAACAGCAATTGCGCATTGGGCAAGTGTGGGCCTTGCGTAATGAGGTGCGCCCCGGCGAATCCGTTGAGATTACTGCCTTGCTGCAAGGAGAAAACGGGTTTGAAGCGACGCGCACAGCGACTTACAAGGTGCCTATCGGCGCTCCTAACGGCTCCCTGAACTTCACCGTCAGCGATGCGATCACATTGAACGCGCCTGATTTTGCGGGCATCACCCAGTCTTCGCTGCACTCGCCCGCGCAAGTGATTGCTACTTTGAATGCTTATCGCGGCAGTGAAGCGGCCTACCTTCGTGTTTGGCGGCAGCAGCCTGCTTTCACCATTTCCGGTCCGCTGCCTGGAGGAGAAATCACGGACCCCCCTCCGTCCGTTGCCCTGATCCTTGCTGATCCGTCTTCTTCACCCGCCAGCAATGCCGCTCAAGCATTGCTGCGTGGGTCACAAGTTGCTGAAATCAGGATGCCGGTCGACAACTACGTCGTTACCGGTTCCAAAACTGTCCAAGTGGAAATCAAAGATTGAAACTCGCTGCTCTTTTTTTCGCCTGCTTCGGCTGTGCGCTGACCGGCTCAGCCGCAACCAGCACGTCCTGGGATACAAACGGGTTTTCCGATTTTGCAAAAGGCAGACTGTCCGGGCTTTCCCTGTCCGCAGATGGCAGTTTGCAGCCAGGCCCGGCAAAGCGCTGGCAGGCAAATCTGAATCAGCCCGCTTTGTGGAGTATTGCCGCCGCGCCGGATGGAAGTATTTATGCTGCTACGGGCCATTCCGGAAAGGTGTTCCGCGTTACCCCGGACGGCAATTCGTCACAGATTTGGAGCGCTGAACAGGCCGAAGTCTTTGCCATTACTGTTGATTCGAAAGGCGTGCTGTTCGCCGGAAGCTCCCCGAACGGCGGTATTTATCGGATTGAAGGGGGCAAAGCACAGGAAATCTGGCACTCTCCCGCAAAGTACATCTGGACAATACGGGCCGCCTCCGACGGAGAGCTTTACGTCGGCACCGGGGAGGGTGGGCGCATTTACCGGATTGACCGCGACGGCAAGAGCGATGTGTATTATGAAACTGGGCAATCCAACATTACGGCGCTCGCGCTGGGACCTGCCGGTGATTTGTACGCAGGCACTGATCCGAACGGATTGATTTATCGAATTACCGGACAGCGGCAGGGAACGATTCTTTATGATTCAAGCCTGCCGGAAATCCGGGCCATTGTTGTTGGACCGAACGGCTCTATCTATGCTGCCGCCATGGGCGGCGCATTATCTACACGGTCCGGCGCGGCTGCTTCCGCCAGCGCGTCTGCAACGCCAACCGTGGTAACTGCCGCTAATCCGACGGTGATTACCGTTACGGAAGCTCAAACCGGCAATAAAGCCGTACCCGCCGATAACGAGCAGACCCCTATCAAGGTTCCTGCCGACCAGTCGCGAAGCGTTGCCGCACCCGCTGCTGCGCCCAATACCGGAGCCATCACAGAAACAAGTGGCGTGGAAAAGTCAGCCATTTACCAGATTACGCCGGGGGGAATCACAGAAACTCTGCGCTCTTCGAAAGAGGACAACGTGTATGATCTGCTTCTGGACGGCGATTCCCTTCTTTTCTCTACGGACGATCACGGACGCATCTACCGCTGGCGGGGCGGGAGAAGCATACTCGTTACGGAACCGGGCGATGGGGAAACCACTCGCCTGATGAAAACGGAGTCGGGATTCTACGCGGCCATGAGCAATCCGGGCCGCCTGCTGGCCTTTGATTCCGCCGCGAATGGGACTGGATTCTTTCAATCCCCCGTGCATGACGCGGGGAGCATTGCGCACTGGGGACATTTGCAGTGGCATGGAACAGGCTCCGGCGTGGTCTTTCGAACGCGCAGCGGCAACTCGGCCCGGCCCGATGATACCTGGAGCCAATGGTCCGCGCCGATTGAGCAATCCGGGCGCGACCTCATCCCCAGCCCTCCGGCGCGTTTCGTGCAATGGCGCGGGGAGTGGTCCGCCAACAGCACCGCCGCCGTCAGCACCGTTTCCGTGCCGTTTCTTCCTCAAAATACGCCGCCCACGATTCGCAGCATTACCGTGACCTCCATTCTCGGAACCAGCGCCGCCAAAAGTACAACGAATAATTCCCCTGCCTCTTCCGCGTATTCGATTACCGTGACCGATACCGGCGAGGCCCCGGCAGCCAGTTCCAGCGGCAGCCAGGTCGCTTCACGGCTGCAAGCCACGCAAACGCAGGTCTCCTGGCAGGCCGACGACCCTGACGGCGATAAGCTGGTCTACTCGCTGTACTTTCGCCCGGAAGAAGCAGCGCAATGGCAGTTGATCCGAAGCCGCATGGCGGAAAACACCATTCTGCTGGACCCGGATGTGTTTGCCGACGGGCGTTACTTGTTTCGCGTGGTCGCTTCCGATGCGCCGACCAATGCCGCCGAGTATGCGAAGCAAGCTGAAATGATCAGCACGCCTGTGATTATTGACAACACGCCGCCCTCTGTGACTATCCTGCCGCCCCGCCGAGTCGAAGGAACCGCCGATATCGAAGTGGCGGCAAACGATGCCACCAGCACGCTGCGGCGCTGCGAATACTCCCTTGATGCTGCTTTCTGGCAGCCGGTGGAAGCGGTGGACGGCATCACCGATTCGCCGCAGGAGCGCTTTCGCATTCATCTCGAAAAGCTTCGCCCCGGCGAGCATTTGCTGGTAGTGCGGGTCTACGATTCGGTCGGCAATGCCGGACTCGCGCGCGTGCTGCTCAAGTAACCGCCCCTGCTTGGTTGGGTTCCAGAGATAAAAGACTGCTGGAAGAGATACTATTAGTTATACAAATAGCAGCCCTGATTCTGGATTGACTGGATGGATCATTTTTCCTTAGATTCTGTTGACTATCTCCTCCGAAAACGGAAGAAACTACGTCGGGAACTTCTCGAAAATCCTCATCTTAGGCCAGTTCGGATTGCGGTTCTCGGCGGTACAACCACTGGTGAATTAGTTGATCTGCTGGAGCTTTTGCTTCTTTCGGAAGGACTTACTCCGACCTTTTACCAATCGGAGTATAACCGGTTCTACGAGGACGCGGTTCTCCAACCGGAACAAATCAAATCCTTCCGTCCGGATTTGGTTTATATCCATACGCACTATCGGAATGTATCCCAACTTCCATCGGTTGCTTGCAGTGAAACGGAGTTTCAAGATTTCCTCCATTCTGAGTTGACGCGTTTTCAACAGATCTGGTCGTCTCTCGAAGCAAACGTCGGCTGCCAAATGGTACAGAACAATTTTGAGCAGCCGCCGTTTCCCACGCTCGGCAACCTGGACGCGGTTGTTTATGGCGGTCAGACCCGCTACTTTGCTGAGTTGAATCTGCAATTTGCAAAAGCGGCTTCCAGTTCCCGTAAGCTCCTGATACAAGATCTCCATTCATTAGCCGGCTACGTTGGCCTTAAGCATTGGTTCGACTGGCCGCGCTGGTTCAGTTACAAAATCCTTACTACGCCCGAAGCGAATTTGGAGATTGCCAAGTCCTTAGCTGGCATGATCGGCGTGTTGATGGGCAGAACCAAAAAGTGTTTAGTATTGGACCTGGACAATACGCTTTGGGGCGGCGTCATTGGCGATGACGGCCCGGACAAAATTCAGATTGGAAAAGAAACGGCGGTAGCCGAAGCGTATACCGCTTTTCAACAGTACTGCCTAAAGCTGCGCGAACGGGGAATTCTCCTCGCCGTTTGTTCTAAAAACAATGAGGAGATTGCGCGGGAAGGGTTTGCGCACCCGGATTCGATTTTGAAGCCGGAGCATTTTTCGGCTTTCCGCATCAATTGGGAACCGAAGCATGAAAACATCAAAGCCATTGCAGAAGAGTTAAACCTCGGCCTCGACAGCTTTGTGTTTATTGACGATAATCCTGCCGAGCGCGCCATTGTTGCGGCGCAACTGCCTTCCGTCGCTGTTCCCGATATCGGCAGCGAGATAGCGCTTTACCCGTCCATCATTCAAAGCTTCCGGTACTTTGAAGCCGTTTCTTTGTCGAAAGAAGATCTGCTGAGGGCTGAGACTTATACCGCCAATGTCGCGCGCGCTTTGCAGAAATCCAAGTTTGCGAACTACGGCGAGTATCTCGATTCCCTGCAAATGGTTGCTGAAATCGAGCCGCTTCGCCCGGTTTATCTCGAACGCGCAACCCAGTTAATTAATAAGAGCAATCAGTTCAATCTGACAACCCGGCGCTACCCCTTCGCGGAAGTGGAGCGGGTATCGCTAAGCCCTGACTTTATTGCTTTGTACGGCAAATTAACGGACACCTTCGGCGACAACGGTTTAGTATCGGTTGTCATTGGACGCCTCCACAGCGAGGACGTTCACCTTGACCTGTGGATCATGAGCTGCCGCGTGCTGAAGCGCGACATGGAACTGGCCATGCTCGATGCCCTGGCGCGGCATGCCCGAAAAGCCAGCGCAAAGCGCATTCTCGGCTATTACAGCCGCACGCCCAAGAACGCCATGGTGGAAGACCATTACGCCAAGCTGGGCTTTGAACTTTTATCGGCGGCTGAAGATGGGAGCGCTTCCATGTGGAGCTTGGATGTGCTGTCTTATACGCCTCGCAACACTCATATTCAGGTAAAGCAGCAGTCGCTGGATTCCACCACCGGCCCCGAAGCGCAGGAAGCGCTTCTAACAACAAACTAAAATTGACAATAAGAATATAAGTTTAACGATGGATACCAACGCCACCATACAAGAGATCCAACCCATTTTTCAGGATGTGCTCGACCAGCCAAACCTTCAGTTAACTCCGGGGAGCAACGCTTCCAACGTCGAGGATTGGGATTCCCTGGCTCATATCAGCATCGTTTCGGCTGTGGAAAAGCACTTCCGGGTTAAGTTCACCTTGGCCGAACTCCAGAATTTGAAAAACGTAGGTGAGATGGCTGAACTGATCCAAAAAAAGGTTCAGAAACGCTAGTAGTGTTTGAATGCTTTTTAATTCGTTCGGCTATGCCTTCTTGTTTCTGCCGGTTGCGGCAGTTGTTTACGGCATAGCTCGCAAATACATAGGGCAGCTCTCGGCCCAGGTTTGGCTGCTGCTGGTTTCTTTATACTTTTACGGATCGGCCAAACCTTTCAACCTGCTTTTATTAAGCGCCTCGATGCTCTTCAACTGGGGAGTAGGGCGGCTGCTGGCTTTGCAAGCAGACTCCCCCTATCGCAAGACAATACTTTGGGCCGGTCTCACCGTAAACATCGCGTTTCTTTTCAGCTTCAAGTACATCAACTTGCTGCTGATGGGCGTGACCGCGCTGCACGGTCCGAAGTTTATCTTGCCCGATTTGGAATTCCCGCTCGGCATTAGTTTTTTTACCTTGACCCAGATCATGTATCTGGTCGATACCTACGAAGCGCCGGAAACGGTTAATTCCTTGTTTGACCATGCCACGTTCGTTGCGTTTTTCCCTTATGTCACATCAGGACCAATTTCACGCTCCACCGCCATCGTTCCGCAGTTTAAAGAACAGGCCGGTGGTGAAAGGCGCCTGGAAATGGCTTGTCGCGGCATGTATCTGTTCTCTCTGGGCCTTGTAAAAAAAGTGGTGTTTGCCGATTCGTTCGCCCGTGTCGCGGATGCCGGATTTTTTTCGACCTCCGGCCTTTCCACCCTGGAATCCTGGCTCTCTTGCCTGGCTTTTACCTTTCAAATCTACTTCGACTTCAGCGGCTATTCCGATATGGCGATGGCTTCCGCCTTGATGCTCGGCATTCAAATCCCCGAGAACTTCAATGCTCCCTTCCGATCCCTCTCGATCAGCGAATATTGGCAGCGCTGGCACATCTCCCTGTCCGCCTTCATTACCCACTATCTCTACACGCCCATACTGCGCTCTATGGGCGGACGAGCGACGATCCGGAAGTCTGCCGTTGCCACGATCTTTGCCATGACGGTTGCCGGAATCTGGCACGGCCCTTCCTGGACTTTTGCCGTCTATGGTTTGGTGCATGGTCTGGCGCTGGCTGCCAACCAGATCTGGAAAAGGCGGAAAAAGCGCATGTCTGCCGCCTTGAGCTGGGCAATTACCTTCGGCTTTGTGAATCTGTCGTTTGTTCTCTTTCGATCACGGGACTTAACAGCGGCTTGGCGGTTCTACTCGTACATGCTGCTTCCGCAGGAAAACCTGTTTGGGATTAATGCTTTGAGATGGGCTTTGCCCATGACGCCCGTAACGCTTGTTCGCCCCGTGGTGTTTGGCGTTGTGCTTGCTTTTTTTTTCAGCACGTCTACAGAACTGGCCCGGCGCATGCCGCTTCTGCCCTCGCGTGCTCTGGCAACCGCCGCCCTGCTGCTGCTGTCGGCTTTTTTCATGAACTCAACAGCCGCCAAGACGTTTATTTATTTTGCCTTTTAAGCTATGCGACCAAGAGCCTGGATTTGTACAGTAATCGGCGCGCTTGCTTTGGGAGCGGGTATCTTCTTAGGAGTAAACGTCTGGTTTGACATCTACGGGCTGTTCCGAAACCCCTACGGCCGTCTGCTTTCTTCTTATGGAGACGAGCGCATCGCCAAGTATTTGCTGAGTGAACATTACGT
>CAXTWT010000046.1:13925-20054 GCA_964247955.1 uncultured Bryobacteraceae bacterium | reverse complement strand
GCAGCCTGCCACGCCCTTTTGTCGGCAACAGTTGTGCTCGCGGATGGCTCGGTCGTGACTGCAAATCCCACCGAAAACTCCGACCTTTTCTGGGCGCTTCGTGGAGGCGGCGGAAACTTTGGCGTGGTTGCCTCGATGACTTTGAAACTGGTCAAGCTGGGCAAGGTCTTCGGTGGCATGGCGTACTACCGCATGAAAGAGGCGCCGGAAGTGTTCCGTTTTTATCGTGATTGGACAACGGGTCTGGGCGACGACACAAGCACGATTCTTCGCCTGATGAAACTCCCGCCGAAGCCGAATTTTCTTTTGCACTTTCTGACGGAGACGTGCGCTATAGGAGTCTGCCATGCGGACGAAGCGACGGCTGGCAGACTGCGCAACGAGCTGACACAATTTAAATCGGCAACGCTCGATCAGCTCCAAGTGCGACCGTACTCCAGCATGGCGGATTTCGATCAGGCTTCGGATGAAGATGGGTCGCCCACCTATGGGCATCTGGAATGCTTAAAAGAACTTAGTGATACCGTGATCGATGGATTGATCGAGATCGCGAACACGCATATTCCGCCGCTCATGCAAATCGAATTGCAGCAGTTCGGCGGAGCCTTGCATGCGGAGCGGGTGGATGCCGCTGCTTACACTGCGCCGCAGTCGCCTTTTGCGCTTCATGTGGTCTCTCCCGCGATGAAGGCCAGCCTTGACGAATTAGCATCTGTTACCAAAGAAGCCTATGACTCGCTCGGGTCGGTGTTTACAGGCGAAGTCTCATACAATTTTTTGCGAGGCGATCAACAGGATCGCGTGCCGGACGCCTTTGGAAGCGAAAAGTACGCGCGTCTTCAAGCGTTAAAGAAGCAATACGATCCGTCGAATTTGTTCCGTTTCAATCTCAACATCCCTCCGGCCAAGGCGTGAAAAGGTTTGCTGCGCATGAAACGGGAGAACCGAATAGAAAGAAGGGGAATTAAATCATGAAAATCCTGGTTCTCGGAGCCGCCGGCAAGACCGGCAGGGCCGTGGTCGAACAGGCAGTGGCCGCCGGCCATGAGGTTACTGCCTTTGTGCAGAAAGCGGACGAATACAAGGCCGCGAACGTTCACGTTGTGGAAGGCGACGCCACTGATCGTGCCGCGATGGACAAAGCCGTCGCTGGCCAAGACGCCGTGTTGGACACCATTGGCGGTAAAACGCCTTACAAAACAACTACGCTCGAAGAAAGCGCCGCTAAAACGATCATCGCGTCCATGCAGCGCCATAGCGTCCGCCGCCTTGTGGTCACGTCCATGATCGGCGAGGGGGAAAGCAAGGAGAATGCTACCGTCTACGAGCGCCTACTGGTATCGACCTTTTTGCGCGGCGCGGACAAGGACAAAGCGGCCATGGAATCCGCTGTCGAGGCGAGTAATCTCGACTGGGTCATCCTCCGCCCAGCCCTCCTCTCTGACGACCCCGCCATCGGCAACGTGCGCGTCTTCTCCGCCGAGACCGGCGAGAAAGCTCATAAGATTACCCGCGCCGATCTGGCCGCCTTCATGCTCGCCCAGCTTTCCCATGACGAGTACCTCCACCAAGCCGTCACGATCGCGAATAGCTAAAACTCTTGGCCTCCGCGCATTTGTTGATCCTGCAAACTCATCTAACCTGCAAAGGGAGACACGCCTTCCGCTCCGAACCAGCGATACGTGGCGTGCTGCCCGCGAAGAATCCACTCCTGCGGCTCGGTATTCCGCAGCCAATCCACCGGCTCCAGTAAAGGCGCTGGTTTCGAAGCGATGGCGAACGCATCCCGCACCGCCGAACGCTGCTCCGGTCCTACCGCATCGGGCGCAGCGGATACAAATAAAGGAGTGCCGCTCCGCGCGAGCAGATCGAGCCATTGCTGGTTGAACTCCCAAGGCACCTGCTTCGTCAGCCCGACGCAATCCGCATCAACAGCAAAGAAAGCGCCATGCTGAGGAGCGCGAAACGCCAGTGTGTTCACGCCCATCTTGCGGGTCCGATTCCAATCCCGCCCGCTGGTGTCATCGCCGGTGCGCTGCAGCTCAAACAGTCCCGCCCCGATATGCCCGACCGTATTGCAGCCCAGCAGCAACGCGCTGCCCGCTGCCTTCCGAAGCGCTTCGTAGAGATCCCCCATAATCTCGGCATTGCTGCGGCTCCCGTCCGCGAAGCCCCAATCGCCGTCAGTAATAACAGCACCCATGTTGGACCCCCAGCGGCCTAGCAGGTCATAGGTGGAGAAATCGTGTTTGATCAGCCGGTAACCCCAGCCTACCGCCGTTCGGACATCTTTCCCTATCGCTTCCAGCGCTTCGGGTACTGTCGGATCAAGCGTGTAAGCCCGACTTGTCGTGTGATTGCGTGCGCTGCCGGGCGAAGTCAATCGCCACCCTTGCGGAATCTCCTCTTTGGTAAATAAAGGTCGTATCCAGAGTCCCGGCTGTACGCCGACCTCCACCATTGTGGCGGCTAACTGCGCCATGTCGGGGAACCGGGAATTTCCATGAGACCACGGACCCGCCGTCGGGTTCGGCGACCAGCCGTCATCAATCACCATAAACGGACGGTTCTCTTGTGAGGCGGCAAACGACGCCATCCGCTCGGAATCGTCGCGAATGTCGGTCGCCGAACTTTTGCCGTATGCGTAGTACCAGTTGTTGCCTCCATACACGGGAGCAGAGGGCAGACGAGGACTTTCACACAGACGGCGGCAGAAGCGTTTCGCTGCAAGGAACGGTTTCACGTCGCTATAGAACTCCGCGACAATCGACGCCACGCGAAGCTCGCGCTGCCCCAGCTTTACGCCGCGTCCGCCATTCCGCACATCCAGCCAAAGCGACACGCCTGCCGGGTCCACTTGCCAGAAGCATAGCGCCGAAGGCGAGGTTTTTACGCCGCACGCAACTGTGGAAGCGCCGTCAAAAGCCAGGAAGTACCAAGGCATGACTCGCTCCGGCTCCAAACCGCGCCATGCCAAATTGCCGTAAGAACGCTCCCAATCATCCCCGAGATACTGCAAGTTGACCGGCGGCTCGGCCTGCCACCGAAGATGAATCCGAAGAACAGCGCTTTTCGGCGACGAAAGCCTCACTTCTGACCCGCCGCCTTGCGCCGTTGTCTGGACTTCTACATTGTTTCCCTGCCATCGGGAACCGTTCCGCTGCAGCGCAAGGGAACCGTCTTCGGTGAAGACCGTCACGGAGTCTGGAAGCCCCGAGACTTTCAACAAGCGAGGGCGCGGCGCGGCGCTCGAACGCGCAAAACTCGATAGGGCCGAAGCGGAAACGGAACTGAGGAGGAGATGACGGCGGTTAAACATCTTATAGAAAGCATCATATTCCCATGGTGAGAACTGATCGGCTTCGTAGAATAAATAACGGCGCGTGTACCTGCTTTTCAAAAATCAAGATGCTAACCGGGCGGCGGCATAGATGCCGTTATGGCGAAAGCTGTTCTTAACTGTTTTGCTGCTGGGG
Source organism: uncultured Bryobacteraceae bacterium (assembly GCA_964247955.1). Taxonomy (GTDB): domain Bacteria; phylum Acidobacteriota; class Terriglobia; order Bryobacterales; family Bryobacteraceae; genus Bog-105. Next base: position 16,578 of record CAXTWT010000046.1, on the reverse strand, counting down.
CAGCAATCTTTGTTCGCTTACTCCGTGCAAACCCATGAACAGTTGATTGACCTCAGTTGGAAAAGCATTATCCGGCCTTTTCTCCTGCACCGCTTCCCCCATGCGACGGAAGGGGATTTGGAGCGGGCGCACGCTTATGCCTACGGCGGCTGCGCCATTCAGGATCTCGGCTATTATCCGTTCAGTCATCAATTGTTTAGCAACCTTACGCACTACGTGAGATCCGCTGATTTCATTCGAAATCTATGGGAAGAAGCGAAAACCCCGGACGAACTCGCTTTTGCAATCGGGGCGCTGTCTCACTACGTAGGCGACACCACCGGCCATCCAATTGCCATCAACCCGGCGGTGGCAATGGAGTTTCCGAATCTTGCCAAACGGTACGGCCAATCCGTGGCATACGACGAAAACCCGCACGCGCACGTCAGAACGGAGTTTGCTTTTGACATCAACGAGATCAGCAAGCGCCACATGGCTCCTTCCGCTTATCTGCGGCATGTCGGGCTTCGGGTGCCGACTGCACTACTGACGAGAGCATTTTCCCGCACCTATGGCCTCGACTTTGAACAGGTCCTCGGTAAACGGCGGCCTGTGGTTCGAAGCTATCGCTTTGCCGTGCGCAGCTTTCTGCCGCGCATTGCCTACGCTGAGGTAGTTCTGCACCGGCGCAATTTCCCGCCGGATGCGTCCACTGAATCTTTTCGGATCTTTCAGCAGCATCTGGCGGATGCGGATTTCGAGAAGGGATGGGAGCAGTACCGTAAAAAAGCGGGAATCGGCACTCACCTGCTGGCCTGGGCCATCGTCATTCTTCCCAAAGTAGGACCGTTATCGATGCTTGCGATTCGCGGTCCAACTCCACAAACTCACGAGCGCTATATCGAAAGCGTAAACGCCGCCACGGATGCCTTACAGCAAATGCTTAAAAACGATGGCGTGGCCCTTCAATCATTTCCCAACCGCGATTTGGATACAGGCGAGAAGGTACGTCCTGGAGGATACGCCTTAACGGACGAAACGTACGCAGAATTGCTGAAAAACATCACGCGGAACCCGCAACAAAAGCTGCCTGCGGAGTTACAGCAGGACATTTTGAACTACTACGCCGACCCGCAAGCACCCATCAGCACGAAAAAGAATCCGACTGGGTGGGCGCAAGTGCAGCGGCAGCTTATTGTCTTACAAAAGATGGACGTTCTGCCCAAAACTTAGCCTGCTAATAGCTCTTTGAAAACTTGTTGCGCGGATTGAATACTTCAATTTTTCCGTCGGCGTATGCCGTAACTTTCAAGTAACGTCCCGTATCCGCCTCGTTGACATTCGCAATAAACGGATCTTGCGCGTTATGCTCCGCTCCCGCTGCGTCCGCGAAGTGCAATTGCCAAATATCCTGGAGCCCCGGCGAGGATTTGACAATGTCCCAGGCTGACGCTGAGCCGCCTTTTTTCGCCCCGTTATCAATAACCGCGACCTTGGGCCGCAGCGCATGCACCAGCGCCGGGCTGCTGCTCTGATCCAGTCCGTGATGCGACACAATCAGCAGGTCCGTGTTGCCCAGTTTGTTGTTCGGGCACATCAGCTCCAGTTCTTTGTTCCAAGTCAAATCGCCCAGATCAACCACTTTGAACTGGCCGAAGGTCATCACGAAGCCCAGCGACCGCGCATTCTCCGACGGATCTGGATCTTTCTGCGGCACGCCGCTGCAAGCCGCATTCGGCTGACCCGCGCCCGTTAACGGCTGGTCCAGCATGTTTCCGTCTGCGCTGACAAACGTCACATCCACGCCCTTTAACGGCAGTTTCTGCCCCGGTGTTCCGGTGATGTGCTGCGTTGAGGCAATCGCCGTCTGATAATCGCTGTACAGATGGTTGGCAGCGTTGGAAGTTTCCCGGTTCGGACCGTGATCAATGATTTCGCCCACCGGCATCTTTGCCATGAGTTGCGGCACGCCTCCCACATGATCCGTGTGGAAATGCGTGATGAGAAGGTAATCGATCTTTTTTACTTTCGCCATCTTGGCGGCGGCGGCAATTCGATTCGCATCCCGGTACGCGTTGTAAGGCCAGCCTGTGTCAACCAGCAAAGATTGTCCGGACGGCGTGACAAACAGGGTCGCTTGCCCGCCTTCGACATCCACAAAGTAAATTTCCAAGGGCTTTTCCGCCGCCGGGAGGAAGGCTGCAAAAAACAAGGAGCAAACTGCTGAAAGCCAAGCTGAGCGCATGCGCCCTATTATAGAAGTTTCGAAAGAAATGTCAGAACAAAAACAACTGCCGGGCGCGGTTCTTCTTCACATCGCTCAGCAGCTCAACATTTTGGTAAAGAGCGTGCTTGCCACGGTCAGCCTTTTGGACGAGGGCGGCACGGTGCCGTTTATCGCCCGGTACCGAAAAGAAGTCACGGGCAACCTGGATGAGGTGGCAATCGGCGCGATTGGGGAAAAAGCGGAATACTTTCGTGAACTGGAAGCGCGCCGCGAAACAATTCTTAATTCCATTGGTCAACAGGGAAAACTGACTCCTGAGCTGCAAGCGCGGATTGAAGCCGTTCTTGATAAGAGCGAGCTGGAAGATCTTTACCTGCCGTATAAGCCCAAGCGGCGCACTAAGGCGACCATTGCGCGGGAAAAAGGTCTCGAACCGCTCGCGGCCTA
>CAXTWT010000046.1:6415-13825 GCA_964247955.1 uncultured Bryobacteraceae bacterium | reverse complement strand
CTTTCAAATTGAACTCGATCCGGCCAAACCGGTTGCTTATCTCAAAAACAAAGTAATTCAACGGCAAGGCGACTGGACGCCCCACCTTCAGGCTGCGATTGAAGATGCCTGGCGCAGATTATTGAACCTTTCGGTCCAAACCGAAGTGCGGCTCCAATTAAAAGAGCGCTCCGATGCGGAAGCGATTCGCGTCTTTCGTGAAAACCTGCAAAATCTTTTGTTGCTGCCTCCCGCCGGGTTGATCAGCGTTTTAGGCATTGACCCCGGCCTGCGAACGGGATGCAAAATCGCCGTCGTGGATGAGACCGGGAAATTTTTGGATCACGGCGTCATTTACCCGCTGGAGCCGAAAAATGATAAAACAGGCGCTTCGCATACGCTGAATTCTTTGCTTGAAAAGTACAACGTCCGAGCAATTGCGATTGGAAACGGAACCGGCTCGCGGGAAACATCCGCCTTTGTCGGAGAGTTTCTTCGGGAACGGCAGCTTTCGGGGGTGTTCAGCGTTGTGGTGAATGAATCGGGAGCCTCCGTCTACTCGGCTTCCGAGGTCGCACGACAAGAGTTTCCTGAGCTTGATCTTACGGTGCGTGGAGCCATTTCGATAGCGCGCCGCCTGCAAGATCCTTTGGCCGAACTGGTGAAGATCGATCCGAAATCGATTGGGGTCGGGCAATATCAACATGATGTCGATCAGCGCAAACTCAACGATGCGCTCGAAAGCACGGTGGAAAGCTGCGTCAATCGCGTGGGAGTGGATTTAAATACCGCTTCCTTCCCTTTGCTTCGGCATGTGGCGGGAATTAATGAGCGCACCGCCCAGAAGATTGTGGAGTACCGGAACGAACATGGCCGGTTTCGCTCGCGCGTCGAACTGCGGGCCGTGTCCGGCTTCGGGCCGAAAACGTTTGAGCAGGCCGCAGGCTTCCTGCGAATCCGGGGCGGGAACAACCCTCTCGACATGACAGCCGTCCATCCGGAGTCCTATCCCATCGTGGAGCGAATCGCCCTATCGCTTCGAACGGGCGTCGCTGAGCTGATTGCCGACCCCAAGCTCGTAGACTCCATTCGACTTGATCAATTTCAAACCGAGGCTGCTGGCGCATACACGCTGCGGGACATTCAAGAAGAACTGCGAAAACCGGGCCGTGATCCCAGAGACAAGTTTATTGCTCCACAGTTTCAGGCCCATATTAAAGAGATCTCCGACCTTCTTCCCGGCATGACGCTGGAAGGCACCGTGACAAACGTGACGAACTTCGGCGCGTTTGTGGACGTCGGAGTTCATCAGGACGGACTGGTTCATATCAGCGAGCTTTCCAACCGGTTCATCAAGGACCCGAATGAAGCGGTCAAAGTCGGCCAGATTGTTCGTGTCCAGGTGTTATCGGCAGACCCGAAAGCCAAGCGCATTGCGCTCTCCATCAAGGCTTTGCAGGGCGGGAATTTGCCGAAAATGAAACATGATTCCAGGACCGCTCCGAAACCGCAGGCTCAACCCGTGTCTCTTCAGGACGGAGTGGCGAAACTTTCGGATCGATTCCGCCGCAGATAGCCAATCAGTTGTAAAAAGGAAAATAGACGATGACCACAAATTTAGAGCAGTACCGTGCTGCTAAGGCCGACTACTTGAAGCTTCGCAATCAGGCGAAAAAAGAATTGATCGCTCGCTTTAATGAGCTAGCGAACGACCTGCTGAAAATTCAACAGGAGTTGCTGGAAGATTTCGGCGAGAAAGTGACCATGCCGACAAAGCCCAAAAAAAGCAAGGCTCCTGCAACACCGGCTGCGGCGGCTGATTCTTCTCCTGCCCCGGATAACGCGCGAGTGACGGCTGTCCAGAAGAAGATCGACGCGCAAAGAAAGAAACTCGCTGAGCTTCAGGCAGCGGGAAAGCCGACAAAAGCGGCGGAAGATCGCATCTATGAATTGGAAGATGAACTGAGGCTGGCAAAAGAAAGCTAACGGAAATGGACGGAACAATTCCGGTCGTTTAAACGTAGTTTCAGATGCATGAGGGGAGCAAGAGATTCAGTGCCATTCTGTACGAATTGCGGAACCAAGGTGGGCGGGCAGGATGCTTATTGCGGGCATTGCGGCATCCCTCAGGCTGGTAGCGGCACGGCAGGAAAGGGGAAAAACGCTCCTTACGGGAGCAATCCGTGGGCTGGAGGAGCCAAGCCCTACGATGCCCCTGCGCCCATGACCGATTTTCTGGACGGCATTACTGACCGGACAGCCGCCATTTTGTGCTACATTCCGGTTTTTGGCGTAATTCCGGCTATTATTTTTCTCGCTTCCAAGAAATTTCGTGGAAATACGAGAGTCCGCTTTAATGGATTCCAATCACTTTACCTTTTTGTGGCGTGGCTGATTGTTTCCTCCGCTGTGCCTGTGCTGCTGTCCGGCGACATTCCCGGCTTTGGAGCTGTCCTGAAATTTGCTGTTTTTGCTTGCTGGGTTTATCTTCTCGTTAAAGCGGCTCACGAAGAACAGGTGCGCTTGCCTGTGATCGGCGACTTGGCCGCGCGCTCCACCACAGAACAACTTTAGTATAATTATTCATTGCGGTGAATAATTATACTAAACAGGTAGGGGTTATTGGATTTCGTGGTTACAGCGGTGCCGAGTTGGTGCGCATTCTTGCGCGTCATCCCCAGGTTGAGACAACTTTGCTGGAACACCGTGCGGATTCCGAGGGGCGAACTGGTCCGCTAGGGCGCAAAATCCCCAAAACAATACCGGCCACTGCCGAAGCGATTCAAACAGAAAAGTTGGATTTAGTTTTTCTGGCGACTCCGGCGGAGGTGTCTATCGATCTCATGCCCGGCGTCCTGGCCGCAGGCGCGAAGGCCGTTGATCTGAGCGGCGCTTTCCGCTTAGGTGACGCCGAAACGTATTCACGCTGGTACCGTGAACGCCACACCGCTCCCGCTTTGTTCGAGGAGGCTGTTTACGGACTGCCGGAGTTTTACCGAGCCAAAATTCGCGACGCCCGCCTGGTGGCGAACCCCGGTTGTTATCCCACCGCCGCTAACCTGGCTATCCGGCCTTTGCTTCAAGCCCAAGTTGCTGACCGGACGCGCGGCGTTATCTGTGACGCCAAATCGGGGGTAAGCGGAGCAGGCCGCAAACCGTCGCTCAAAACCAGCTTTTGCGAAGTGACGGAGAACTTCAGCGCTTATGGATTTAACGATCACCGGCATGTGCCGGAAGTTCTGCAGAATTCCGGCTTAGGAGAGCGTGAGTTTACCTTTACAGCGCACCTGCTGCCGATTCATCGCGGCATTCTGGAAACGATTTATCTTCGTACGCAAGGTTTAACATCTGCCGTGGATTTGCTCTCCATCTACGAAGAGTGTTACGCCGATGAGCCGTTTATACGCCTGTACGCGCCGGGTAAAGTGCCTGACATAAATGCTGTCCGAGGGACCAATTTCTGCGATATCGGCTTTCATTTCGACGGCGAAAGTCAACGCGCAACGATTGTAGCCGCTGAAGACAATTTGGGGAAAGGAGCCGCCGGGCAAGCGGTTCAGAACATGAATCTTATGCTGGGCTTTCCGGAAACGGAGGCTCTCCTGTGAAGGTCCTGATTAAGCTGGGAGGCACGCTCCTGGATCAACCGGAAAGCCTCGGCGCAATAGCGAAACAACTGGCGGAAGTTTCCGCTCGTCACCGTTTAGTGGTGGTTCACGGCGGAGGCAAGCAAGTGACTCGCTTTTTGGAAGAGCGCGGAGTTACCAGCCGCTTTAAAAACGGGTTGCGGGTCTCGGACGCAGCAGTGATTGACGCAGTCACCAAGGTGATTGCCGGCAGCGTTAATAAGCAGCTTGTTTCCGCTGCCATCGCCGCCGGAAAATCGGCGGTCGGCTTGTCCGGCATTGACGGGTTGCTTACCACCGCTGTTCCGCTTGACCCTGAACTGCAATTCGTCGGCAAGCCTGCCAAAACCGATGGGCGGCTGCTGGACCTTCTGACTGAAGCCAACTACCTGCCGATGATCGCCTGTTTGGCGGGAGATACGAGGGGGAACATCTACAACGTCAATGCGGATGCCATGGCTGTGTCTTGTGCGGTCGGCTGGGGTACGTCGGTACTGCTTTTCCTTACTGACGTTCCAGGAGTAAAAGACAGGAACGGCAGCGTGCTCCGCCTGCTGCCCCGCGAACAAATTGCCGGCATGATTGCATCCGGCGTAGCGCATGGCGGTATGCAGGCAAAGCTCGAAGCGGCGGAATGCGCCTTACAGGCCGGGCTGGATGTCGTGATTGCGTCCGGGACCGAACCGGATGTGTGCATGCGTCTGCTCAACGGCGAGGAAATCGGCACGCGCCTCGTAAAAGAAACAGGTAAAGCAGGGGTGCAATCCGCATGACATCTATAGCTCTTCAGACCCGTAAAGCCGGGATGCGGGACATTCCTCATATTCTGGCGCTGATCAACTCATATGCGGCAAAAGGCGTTATGTTGCCCCGCACGGAATTCGAGATGTCCGAAAATATTCGCGATTTCTCCGTCGCCTACAACGGAGAAATACTCGCAGGGTGCGGAGCCCTGCACTTTTATACGCCGACCAGCGCCGAGGTGCGGTCCCTGGCGGTCCTGCCTGAGATGAAACAGCACGGCGTGGGACGGGCCATCGTAGAGGCTTTAGAAGCGGAAGCTCGGGACAACGATCTGGAATCGATCTTTGCCTTTACGTATGTGCCGCAATTTTTCCAAAAGCTGGGGTTTGCTGAAGTAGAGCGCGGCGAGCTGCCCCTGAAAACCTGGAAAGATTGTTTGCGGTGCCCTAAGTTTCAAAATTGTGATGAAATTGCTGTTTTGAAACATCTGAAATCGCTATCGATTTCGTATACAAATATGGCAAAGCCTGTTGTTTCATCATTAATACAGTTGCATTCCTCCATATCATGAGTCGTTTGTAGTCAACACAGGTATTAAGTTTTTGAATGCAACAAAATCAAATTTTTGTACCCTGAATTCACGTGTTTTTTATTCTTTTTCCTTGGAATTCTGTAATAAGTACTACTATACTTACGATTAGTACTATTACTAAATTAGACATTAGTACCGAATCAACCTTAGAGGTAGTTGAAACATGCGTGCTTTGACAGTGGATGTCCAGAACTCTGCCGGGCGAATTCTGTGCTGTACCATTTTTAAGCCGGGCGGCAGAAAATTATTGGCGAAAGGCCATATTTTAAGCAACGAGGATATTCATCTCCTCGAAACTGAGGGAATGAGCGAAGTCTGGGTGACGGAGCTTGAGGAGGGCGAAGTAGGCGAGGACGATACCGTCATGGCGGTGGCGCAAGCGATGTGTTGCGGGTCCGTGGAGATACGGCTGGCAGCAGGCGGCAGGGCCAATCTGGTCGCCACGGAGGACTGCTGCACGCTGATTGACGATGAGCTTTTAAAGCAGATTAACTGCACCAGCAGCGTAGCGATTGCTACTGTGCCGAATTACAAGTTTGTCCATGCCGGGGAGCGGGTCGCCACCATCAAAAGCGCGCCTTTTGCCGTGGCGCAGGCCCAACTTGAAACCGTGCTGTCCATTCTGAATGAGCGCGGCGCGATTCTACAGGCTCGTCCGATCCGGGACCCTGGGGTTGCTGTGTTGTACACAGACCCGGTGCAGGGCGAACGGGCGCGCAGCTTATTTGAGCCGGTTGTCAGGGCGCGCCTGGAAAAATACAAGGCGAATTTGCGGTACTCGCTCTGCGCGCTGGAAGAGGAAGACCAGGTAACTCGTGCGCTCGGCCATCTGCTTCGAACCAAACCGGGTTTGATTCTGGTCGCTTCTACAACCGCTCCGGCCGGCCCGGAAGATGTTGTCGGACGCTGCACCGCTCGCTTGGGCGCGCACTTGGAAAGGTTTCTAGCTCCGGTTGAGCCTGGTAACTTAATGATGCTCAGCTACAAGGACGATATTCCGATTGTGTCCGCGCCGTGCTGCTACCGTTCGGCAAAGCTGAACGTTCTGGATCTAATTCTGCCGCCTATTCTGGCTAAATATCGAATTTCCGGTTGGGAGATCGCCTACCTTGGGCACGGAGGATTGCTGAATTAATTTACCTTCCGTAGCATAGCCAATTTTTTGGAATAATCCAGGATTTGAATACCCTTGATTCAGAAACGAATCAAGGGTATTCAAATCCTGGATTCCTTTTTTAGGAAAACTCAAATCGGGACTGGTACTTTAACTAGGGGCCGTACTGCTTAACTTAGCCGGTAACTCAAATTAGGAAACTTCCTGTTCGCAAAATCTCTCGAAGAAGCGGAATAAAAATTTCCAGAGTAAATCATGTTTCTTCGTGTTGAAAACTTACTGATTAAATTAGACAGGCCTAAAAATCCGGACCCGGATGGGGCGGCTGCTGTTCAGGAACTGCTGGGCGGCAAGTTTGGCGAGATGTCAACGCTGAACAATTATCTTCATCAATCTTTCGCCTTTAAAGAAAAGAAAAAACTGGCGCCCTTCTATGATCTGGTCGCTAGCATTACAGCGGAAGAGTTAGGGCATGTGGAGCTGGTTTCGCACACCATCAATTTGATGCTGGAGGGCAGCGTTCCCGAATCTGATCCGACAAAAGCTCCCCTGGAAACGGCCAAAAGCTTGCGCAATACGCATCACACGATTGTGGGCGGAGGCGGCCATCAAGTGATGGACTCAATGGGCCACTTTTGGGCGGGAGACAATGTGTTTTCGAGCGGCAACTTGGTAGCCGACTTGCTGCATAACTTTTTTCTCGAAACCGGCGCCCGCATGCATAAGCATCGGGTATACCAGATGACCCACAACGAAACGGCCCGCACCATGATTGGATATTTAATGGTGCGCGGCGGCGTTCACCAGGCAGCTTACGCTCTTGCATTGCGTAAGATCACAGGCGTGGAAGTCACCAAGATGCTGCCGATTCCCAACATTGACGATTCAAAGATTCCGGAAGCTCGTAAATGGCAGGAGCAGGGCAGCCACCGGCGTTTGTATACATTTAGTCCCACCGACTACAAGAACGTTGCCGGCGTGTGGTCCGGTAAGGCGGATTGGGCGGACAATGGCGAGCTGGAAGTACTGCAAGGAGCTCCGGAAGGCGCTCCAGGGCCGGACGGATCTGGCAACACCTCGCTCTTCTCGCCCGATTACGCGCCGGAAGAAATCTTTGAAATTGCCGCCAAGCTAATGAAGGCGGGCGGAATTTCTCCTAAGGAAAACGACGGCACGCACCATCGGGCAATGAAGTAACAGTTTAGTGGTTCCCATGTAAAGGCAGCGCTGCCGGGCAGCGTTGCCTTTATTGTTTTTAGGAGGTCTTCAGCAAACCGCGTCGGGTAAATTCCGTTACGGAGCCGAAAATAAGATGAGCCGTTAAAGCGGCAATATGGGAGCCGAGCGTTTTGCTG
>CAXTWT010000046.1:1612-6315 GCA_964247955.1 uncultured Bryobacteraceae bacterium | reverse complement strand
GCGGAGTGCCACAAAGACACAAACTGCCGCATGGCGAAAGCCGCAACGGTTCCCGCCAGCGCGCCTGCCGCCGCTTGCTTCACTAGTTTATTCATGCTCCTGCCATCAATGGATGCAGCAAAAATTTTCTCAGCGTTATCATGATTTCGTCCCATGCCCGAAGCTTCGGATATAGATCAACTAGGCTCTCGCGTTATCAACGTCATTGCTCGAACCCAACGCATACCTGCCGAAAGTATCACACTTGACAGTACTTTTGATGAATTAAAGATTGATTCGTTAGACGGAATTAATATCGTCTTTGCGCTGGAAAATGAGTTTGCCATCGAGATACCGGATGAAGGCCTGCAAAACATGCGCTCAGTCCGGCAGATCACGGAAGGCATTGAAAAACTGCTTGCCGTCAAAAATCAAGCTGCTCTTCCGGGTGCCGGATGAACCGTGTCGCGGTTACCGGACTCGGAATGGTTTGCGCTCTAGGCAACACGGTAGGAGAATCCTGGAACCGCCTCCTTGCCGGCGAGTGCCGGATCGCGCCGCTATCCGATGCGGGCAATCCTCCCTATAAATTCAGGGTAGGAGCGGAAGCTTGGGATTTCCGGCCGGACGATCACTTCAGCGAAAAGGATTTGATTATGCTGGAACGCTTTGCCCAACTCGCTGCGGTAGCGGCGCGCGAGGCGGTTGCGGCAAGTGGGCTCATTTTTCGCGGTGAATTGGCTGACCGCGCTGCGGTCATTACCGGAAGCAGCGTGGGCGGGCAGTTTTCGGAAGAAGAAGGATATCGGCGCTTGTACCGCGAAGGCAATCCACGCGTGGCGCCGCTGACCATTCCGCGCACTATGGCAAACGCCGGAGCCAGCCGTATTTCGTTGGAATTTGGCATTCATGGTCCTTCCTATACCGTTGCGACTGCCTGTTCCTCCTCCAATCATGCCGTTGGGCAGGCTTTTGGGATGGTTCGCAGCGGCGCGGTCATTGCAGCCATCGCCGGGGGAAGCGAGGCAGTCTTCGCGGAAGGATTGCTGCGTGCCTGGGAAGCGATGCGGGTAGTTTCTCCCGATGTTTGCCGACCCTTCTCCGCTGACCGTCGCGGCCTCTCGCTTGGGGAAGGCGCCGGGATGCTCGTTCTGGAAAACTGGGAACACGCGCAGGCGCGGGGAGCAACCATTTATGGCGAAGTGGCCGGATTCGGGATGAGTTCGGACGCGCATCATCTGACTCAACCCTGCGTAGAAGGTCCAATAAAAGCAATGAACTGGGCGTTGCGGGATGCCGGTATAGCCCCCGAACAAATTGGCTACATCAATGCTCACGGTACCGGCACGCCGGCAAACGATCTTACCGAGGCGGAAGCGATTCGCGCTGTTTTCAGGCGTCATGCTGACAAACTGCCCGTCAGCTCCACCAAATCCATGCACGGCCATACGCTGGGCGCTGCGGGAGCGATTGAAGCGATTGCCACGGTTCTTGCCCTCCAACACAGCCGGATTCCGCCCACAGCAAATTACACAGTCTTCGACCCTGCCTGCCCGCTCGACATTGTTGCTAATCAAGCACGCGCAGCGGATGTGGAAGCGGCTCTTTCCAATACATTCGCCTTCGGCGGACTGAACGCATCGCTGGTTCTGAAGCGCTGCGGGAAATGATTGCAGCTTTGGGCTATTTGTCTATTATGTCTATAATGGACATTATGCAATATGTCTCTGCTACAGAGGCTAAACAAGGCTTCGCCGCTCTACTCGATGCCGCACAGCGCGAGCCTGTAACGATTCGCAGCCATAATCGGGATATTGCGGTCGTTATCTCGCCACAAGAGTATGACCGGATTCGGAAAGCTAATTTGGATGAGTTTAACCGTCTCTGTGACCGGATCGGCCAGCAGGCGCAGGCCCATGGAATGACAGAAGAAAAGTTGGCTGAAATCCTCGCTGATGAGGAGTAGTCCGCGTTTTGTACTCGATACAAACGTTCTTGTAAGTCGGCTCATTCTTCCCAACTCGGTTCCAGCCCAAGCCGTGCGTACGGCTCTTCAAGCTGGACAACTTGTCATGTCTGACGCGATGCATGCCGAAATCAGACGAGTTCTCAGCCGAAGCAAATTTGATCGTTACCTGGCAGAAAAGGATCGGCAAGAGTTTTTCCGTGATCTCTTTGAGATTTCGGAACTTGTGCCTATTCTCTTTTGCATCCGAGCCTGCCGTGATCCCAAGAACAATGCCATCCTGGAATTAGCTGTCAACGGCTCCGCTGATTTTATTCTGACGGGCGATGAGGACCTTCTCACTCTCGGCTCGTTTCATGAAATTCCTATCTGGACGCCTGCACAGTATCTCGCCCGGTAACGCAGCCTCGCCGTAGGAAATCTTCCTTGGCAGCATTGCATTTGTAACAGCCGAAAGTTGGAGTAGGCTTTAACAGCACGTTTCAATTTTCCTGTTTTTGCATCTAACGTCCGTGATGAAATGCCAATCTTCCCTAGTCGGGCGTTACCCTTGTAGGTGATCATGCGAATCTCCATTGGTGCGGATCACGCCGGTTTTGAAATGAAACAGATGTTGATCGGGTTTATGGAACAGCTCGGCCACACCGTTCATGACGTAGGCACTTTTGCGCCGGACAAGCCTGACGATTATCCGGATTACGCCGTGCTGGTCGCCGAGGACATCCGTTCCGGAAATGCGGAACGCGGCCTTCTAGTCTGCGGCAGCGGTGTCGGCGTGTCTGTGGCGGCTAACAAATTCAAGGGAATTCGGGCCGGTTTGTGTCACGACCATTACTCTGCCCATCAAGGCGTGGAACACGACGATATGAACGTTCTTGTTCTCGGCGCCCGGATTATTGGTCCGATGATGGCGCAGGACGCCGCCGGAGCTTTTTTAAGCGCGACGTTCAGCGGAGAAGAGCGTCATGTTCGTCGTCTAGATAAGGTGAAAGGAATTGAACAGAATGAGTTCCGCTAACGCTCCCGCTGCTCTCAACAGGGAGAGCTTTTCGTTTTCTTTGCCGCCCGCGCTGGACGGCGCGGTCAAGGACGCTCATAAATCTTGGGATAGCGAAGGCAAGACTGATCGTTTATGGAAGAAGGATGCCTCGCTTTGGACCAATACTGACGAGTCGAAATGGCTGGGCTGGCTTGATATCGTTGACCAGCAGCTTTCGGATGTAGCCAAGTTCAAAGCGCTCGCCGCTGAAATCCGGGAAGACGGCTTTACCCACATTCTGCTATTAGGCATGGGCGGTTCGAGCCTTGCTCCCGAAGTATTTAGCATGACCTACGGCCAGCAGTCCGGCTTCCCCGAATTGCTGGTGCTGGATTCAACCGATCCGGTTCAGATAAAAAGCTTTCGGGATAGAATCGACCCGGCGCGAACGCTATTCTGCGTATCAAGCAAATCCGGCACTACGCTTGAACCTAACATCTACATGCAATACTTCTTCGATGAAACGAAGAAGGTAGTAGGGGATCGCGCCGGGCATCATTTCATTGCTGTGACCGATCCCGGTTCGAAGCTGGAAGGCGTAGCGGCAAAGCTGCAGTTCCGACGCGTGTATCATGGAGTGCCGAGCATTGGCGGTCGATATTCCGCGCTTTCTGACTTCGGCATGGTTCCGCATGCGGCAGCGGGCATGAACACGGAAGAGTTTCTGAAGCGGACAGCGACAATGGTGCAAGCGTGTAAAAGCGCTGATTCCAACAGCAATCCAGGGGTGTCGCTGGGCCTGGTTCTCGGCACTGCCGCCGCAAAGTTTGGACGTGACAAAGTTACGTTAATCTGTTCGCCGGCCATTCATGATTTGGGCGCATGGCTGGAGCAGTTGCTGGCTGAGTCCACCGGTAAGGAAGGGCATGGACTGATTCCCGTGGACCGTGAGCCGCTGTTCGCGCCTGACGGTCAGGATACGGAAGTGTACGGCAATGATCGCGTCTTCACCTATATCAGGTTTGCCGGTGATAATGACAAAACGACCGACGGCATCGTTTCCGCTCTGGAAAAAGCGGGACAGCCCGTGGTGCGGATTGTGCTGAATGACTTGTACGATCTCGGCCAAATCTTCTTTCAATGGGAGATTGCCACCGGTGTTGCCGGTTCGGTAATTGGCATTAATGCCTTTAATCAGCCCGATGTGGAAGCAAGTAAAATTGCCACGCGAGACTTGACATCCGAGTTCGAGAAAACCGGTTCGCTTCCGCCGGAAAAACCCATTCTCGAAGGCGACGGATTCAAGCTCTTCACGGACGAAACTAACGCCAAAGCTCTTTTGCAGGACGGCAACAGTGTTGGCGCCGTAATCCGGCAGCATCTGGACCGGCTGAAACCGGGCGATTACTTCGGCCTCCTGGCTTATGTTCCGATGTTCCCGGAGTACGAAGCAACATTGCAGGAGATCCGCAAAGCAGTCGTAGAAGCGGAGCGGGTTGCCACGGTGCTTGGCTTCGGTCCGCGCTTTCTTCATAGCACGGGTCAGGCTTACAAAGGCGGCCCTAATTCCGGCGTGTTCTTGCAGATTACCTGCGATGAAGCAGAAGACCTGCAAGTGCCTGAGCAAAAATACACTTTCGGCGTGGTAAAGGCAGCGCAGGCGCGCGGCGATTTTCAGGTGTTGATTGAACGCAAGCGCCGCGCTTTGCGGATTCATCTCGGCACGGATGTGAAAAGCGGACTGGATCGCTTGCGCGATCTGGTGTGCGCCGCTCTTGA
>CAXTWT010000046.1:0-1512 GCA_964247955.1 uncultured Bryobacteraceae bacterium | reverse complement strand
CAGGGAGACTGCTCATGGCTATCTCGGCCAATACTCTTAGTGACCAAGAGATGCAAAGGAAGGTTGAGGAAATAAGACAGAGTTTCGGAGGCGATGTCGCTACGATCCGGTATAGTCCCGGTATCAATTGGATAGGAGACCCTGCCCTTTACTTCCGCATTCTCCTCCCAGACTCCGTCGCGAACAATCGTGGTCGACTTGCTGATGTGACAGAACGTGTAAGAGACGAGTTGTTTGACCAGTTAGGTCTAGCCATGCGGGAGCGTGCATCCTATTTTAATTTCCGGAGCCAGTCTGAGCAGGCTGAACTAAAAGATCCTGAATGGGATTAAGCCAAGATCTCCTTCAATTAGCCGACCATTTATCACGCAAAGAACGGAGAAAGCCTAGGCAAGCCAGCCTGCGCCGGATAAGGAACTGATATGGAAATACGCAAAAAACTTGTTACCGATGAACACCTGCGGACGATTTCAGTGCAAATCGACTATGCTGATTTGCTAAAAATTGAGCAAGCTCTTGCTCTCAAGCACATGCCCGAAGTGTCGGATCTAAACTCATATAGCGGCGTATTGCGTCTAACCGAAAATCCCCTAGAGTACCAGGATCGTATTCGTGAAGAATGGCTGTAAACAGATTGCTGGACACAAACGCGATACTGTATTTGCTCAGTGGCCGCTTGGCTGAACTCCTAGCAGCGGGCAAGTACTTTGTTTCCGTGATTACGGAAATGGAGTTACTTTCTTACCCGCTACTCGACACAGAGCAGGAGAGCCACATTCAAGGCGTTTTGAGCAAAGTGATGATTTTGGATCTGAACAACGAAATTAAGAAAACGGCTATCAAGATACGCCGTGCGCACGGTTTGAAGTTGCCCGATGCAATCATTGCTGCCACAACAATGGTCATCAATGCCGAACTTCTGACAAATGATCGAAAGCTGCAGTCTGTTCCAGGTATAACGGTGAGATCACTTGTTCTGAAGGATGCGCTGACATAGCGCCCTCACTAGCTCACCTTGTTGCCCAGATCAGCACGGCAATCCCCGCCACAATGCGGTAGATAGCAAATGGTACGAAGCCGCGACTGCGGACCCAGTTCATGAACCAGGCGACAACGGCCCAAGCTACCACGAACGAGACGATAAAACCAATAGCGAGAACAACCAGTTCGTGCGAGCCGAGATGAAGCGCCCCCACTCCGCCCTCTTCCGGATGCCTGACGGATTTGAAAAAATCATACACCGTCGCCGCGATCATAGTCGGAATCGACAGCAGGAAGGAGAACTCCAGCGCCGTTGTGCGCGATAAGCCTGCCAGTTCACCCGCCGAGATGGTAGCCATTGAGCGGGATGTACCCGGAAAAACAGCGGAAAGGGTCTGGCACAGGCCAATCCAGACCGCTTGGCCCATTCCGATATTGTCCACATCCCCCGAGCGGTTGCGGTTGCCGAATAGAGCGTCCACCGCCCACATGACGATGCCTCCAATCAGCAGGCAAGATCCCATCAGAACT
>CAXTWT010000045.1:8117-20101 GCA_964247955.1 uncultured Bryobacteraceae bacterium | reverse complement strand
GGGCAAATGGCGGAAGCTTGCCCAAGGGAAAGCAGCAGATGTTCCTGGGGCCGAAATCCCGGTTGCCGCCAAACAGCCGATTTGGCTCCTTTGGCCGTCCACGCGCTTGCGGCAGGAACCAGCAGGCTGGGATCGTGTCGGGCTTGCAATAAATAACGAACTCGCCAAGGCGCTTTGTCGTTCGGCTCGTCGGGCTCCTCCAGGCGGAAGCAGAGGCGAAACGGAGCAGCGCTGACCGCGACAATAGGCCGCCGCCACTCCCGCAGTTGCCGTTCGAGCGCCTGTAGTTCCGTCTTTGCGCCGCTGAGTTTGCCGTCAGGAGAGTGCAGGGCAGCGAGCCAACGGTCATGCAGTTCCCTGCCCGACGGCTTTGCAACCGTGACGGAGCGACGAACCTGCTCATCGATTACGGTGTCTATAAATGTGCGCAACAGTGTATCGGCTGCAAAATCGGGTGTCAGAGCACGTGCCGACGGCGGCATCGCAGCGGACAGCTTGGAGCGAAGATCATCATCGCGGCCTATATAGACAGCCTGCCAGCGGGCGCGGAACTCACCGTTTTCCTCCGTCAAGTCCGGCAGGAAATGCTGACGCGCGAGGAGCGCTCCCGTCCAGCGGAAGGCGGCGGTCCAGTACGCCAGATCCGTTCCGGCAACCACGCCCGGTTGCAGCAGATCTTTATTCGCGCAGAAGCAAAGCAACTCCATGGCAGCGGCAGGCGGGAGTTCTGCCGTTGTGACTCTCCAAACTGCAATTTTCGTCCGCTGCTTCGCGGACTCATCGGCAATCAAAGGAGTCGAAGGCAGGGGTATTCGGCCGGTCGAAGGCAGCCAGGCTTCCGCTGTGCCAAAGTCCTTACGGGACACTTCTATCCCGATGGCGGCCAGCGCCTCCGCAAGCCGTTGAGGACCGGCATCAAAGGGATGCGCGGGACTCTTTCCTCGCCGGGCTTTTTCCGACTGGGACGATTCGCCCCAAAGCAGAAGGTGCGGCGAGCGAAAACCGGCGTGTAACACAAGCATGAAACAAACAATTATCTATTACTCCCAAACTGCTGTAAAAGAGAAGAGGACCCTTTTCTGCGGGAAACAAGCATGGATCGCCGATTGACACATCGCGCTATTGTGATTGCCGCCCTGCTCCTTGCCATGCTGACGCTCGGCACGCTGGGTTTTGTGTTCATCGAGGGTTACTCCTGGTTCAACGCTTTCTACATGACCCTGATTACGGTCAGCACCGTCGGCTATCAGGAGTTGAAGCCGTTGAGCCATGCCGGAAGAGTTTTTAATTCCTTTGTCATCTTCTTCGGCGTGAGCACGATGTTTTTCGCCGTGGGCGCGATGACACAGACTTTGATCGAGCTTGGGCTGGAGGATTCGTTTAGAAAACGAAGAACAAAACGCATGATCGACAGGATGGAAAATCATTTTATCGTTTGCGGCTTCGGGCGCGTCGGTCGCTCCGCCGCCAACGAACTGCGCCGCACCGGAGTTGCTTTTGTGGTGGTGGACCGAAGCGAGGAAAGAGTCAATGGAGCTACGGAGGCAGGCATGACAGCGATGCTGGCTGACGCCACGCGAGATGATATGCTGCGGGCGGCAGGCGTACACCGGGCGCGCGGTTTGATTGCCGCGCTGGCCAAGGATGCCGATAATTTGTTTGTCATTCTTTCCGCCAAGACGCTGAATCCGGGGTTGACCGTAGTGACGCGGGCAGCGGAAGAAGACGCGGAAGCGAAGCTGCGCCGCGCGGGGGCTGATACCGTGTTTGCGCCCTACAGCACGACCGGTCACCGGCTTGCGCAAGCGCTGCTGCGTCCGCATGTTTCGCAGTTTCTGGATTTTGCCACGAAGAACATCGGTTTAGATGTAGCGATTGAGCAGGTTCAGGTGGCCCCTGAAACATGGTTTGTCTCAAAAACACTGGGCGAGCTGCAAACCCGGCGCGAGTTGGGCGTGATCCTGCTGGCGGTACGAAGGCCCAACGGCGAGATGATCTTTAATCCTCCGGCGGATCTGCAAATCAGCGCGGGAGATTTTCTCATTGTGATGGGCGAGCAGCGGAGCCTTCAACAATTTGAGCATCTCCTGACCGGCGCCCATCCAGAAGAAAACAAACGCTTGTGGGACCAGTTGCGCGGAAGGGTTTCGTCGTGATAGCGCGCCATATTTATGAAAGGCGGTCCCATGAAACCAGAAAAGGTCCGCACCACCGTTGATGTTCCCAAGCCGCTTCGCCGCAAGCTGAAGCAACCGGCGCACCGACGCGTGCAGTTCCCATTAATCCGCTCCGAGGGCCGGAAGGTTCCGCTTTCAAACGAGCAGATATATGAACATGTCGAATTTCCTTGACGCAAATGTCCAATTTGCGCTGATCAGGGACCGTTACGAGTACTCAGATGCGGGGCGCTCCAACTTTGAGAATGCGTGGTAGTAGGCTAGGAGAACCGTATCCAGCTTGGAATAGGAGAGAGCAGATGTCAGAACACACGACTGGCGAACAAAGCACAGTAAAAGCCGAATCTTCGGCAGGATCGCGGCGGGACTTCCTTCGGGTCGGCACAGGGAGCGGGCTGCTGCTGGTTTCTTCGCGGACGGCATTCACTTACGAGGCCAACTCGACGGTGGAACTCGGACTATTAGGATGCGGATCGCGCGGCAATTGGATCGCTCCCTTTTTTGTTGAATACGCCGGTGCCCGTTTTGTAGCGGCAGCCGATGTAATTCGCACGCATCTCGATGACACAGCCCCCAAATTGAAGGTTGATTCCAGCCGGGCTTATTACGGCGGCGATGCTTATCAGCAGCTTGCCCAGTCGAAACTGGACGCGGTTGTGATTGAAACGCCGCCCTATTTTCATCCACAACATGCCGCTGCGGCAGTGGACGCGGGCAAGCATGTATACCTTGCCAAGCCGGTAGCGGTCGATGTTCCGGGCTGCCGCAGCATTCATGACAGCGCCGCCAAAGCAAACGGCAAGCTCAGTTTTTTAGTGGACTTTCAAACCCGCGCGCGTCCGGCTTTCCAGGAAGCGGCGGAGCGCGTGCATCGCGGCGATATCGGAACCGTATCCTTCGCCCAAGTTTATTACTACGCGGGACGACCATTTGCCGATCAATCGAAGCCCGGCATGGATGAAGGGCAAGCCCGTTTGATGAACTTCTATATGGATCGCATCCTGGGCGGAGACATCATCGTTGAGCAGAATATTCACGTGATTGATGTCGGTAACTGGCTTATAGGCACGCACCCGGTGCAGGCTTCGGGAACAGGCGGCCGTACGGACTGGGCAGGCACTCGCTACAACACGGGCGATGCTTATGACCATTTCGCTGTCACGTACTGGTATCCCAACAACGTTCATGCCAGCTTCAGTTCGAACCAGCTTACGCCTGCTTATGCGGATTTATGCGTCCGCTGCTTCGGTCATGACGGCTGCGCTGATCTCCACTACGGCGGTTCGGTGCGCATCACAGGAAAAAACGAGTGGACCGGCGCAGAAAAAGATCCCACTTTCAAAGAAGGAGCAATCTCTAATGCGAAGGCTTTCGTGGAGAGCATCCGCACCGGCAAACTTCTGAATAACGCCGATACGGCAGTGGAAAGCAATCTCACCGCTATTTTGGGGCGGACTGCCGCGTACCGGCAAGCAGCCGTGACCTGGGACGAACTGATGAAATCAAACGAGAAGTTTGAGGCCGAATTGAAGCTGCGTTGGTGAAACGTTTTGCCGGCAACCCGATCCTTTTCCCGCCGTCAGGTTCTAGGCGCACTGGCCGGTGCGGGCTTTGCTGCTCCCGTGTTTTCCCGGCTGCTTCGTGATTTGCATATCGGCGTCATGGACGGCGTGCTCGGTTATCCTTCGCAACCGGAGTCAGTGGACGCGGCGGCGGACCTCGGATTAGCGGGCGTGCAGGTCACGCTGGGGAAGCCGTCCGCAGCGGGCCAGTTGATTCTGTCTGACTCGCAGCTTCAAGAACGCTTTCGTGAAACGGCAAAACGGCGTGGGGTTGCGCTGCCGAACACTTATCTGGACGTGCTGCATGCCGATTGCCTGAAGAACAACAGCACGGCGGCGTTGCGCTGGATTCGTGAAGGGCTGAACATCACGAAGTCACTCGGAGCGGATGTTCTCATGCTGGTCTTCTTCGGGCGCTGCGCCATTGAAGGGGAACCTGAACAGAAAGCTGTGGTTGCTCCGCTGCGGGAAGCCTGCCGCATGGCGCAGGATGCAGGAATCGTGCTTGGGTTTGAAAACACCATTGCCGCGCGGGACAACATCGCCATCTTGGAAGCGGTCGGCTCGCCTGCCTTAAAAATCTGGTACGACATCGGGAACTCAACAAATATCGGACATTTCAACGTTCCCGAGGAGATTCGACTGCTGGGGCGCGAACGGATCTGCGCGTTTCACATCAAAGACAAAGGCTATCTCCACGGCGGCGCGGTTCCGGTACGGGGCGCGCTCGAAGCGATGCGGGATATTGGTTTTGCGGGTTTTGCCATGCTCGAAACAACTGCTCCGACCGGGAATCGTATCGAGGATACAAAGCGCAATCTGGCGATTGTGCGGCAGGATCTTGCAAGCATGGAGAACATCCGCTAAAGCGGCTTCATGTAGATGTTGCGGTAAGCGATGGCGGAATGGTCGCCTTGTAGCATCAGCGGATTCTGCATCGCTTCCGCAATTTCGAGGCTGCTGCGGGTGGGGCCGGTCAGTTCCACATTCTCCTGTACGAGCAATTGATTGAGAAGAACGCGGAAAACTCTGGCGTTTTGTGTTTTGCGGCCCGTTTCGCCAAAGCGTGGGGCGGCAAACCAAATGTGAAGGGACTGCCATTCGCCCGGAGCGCGGCAGGCGTTGCGGACCGGAGGAACACCGCCGGTGCCGTCTCCATGTTCGTAGATGCCGCCGCAATCGCCTACCGTGAGCGGCCCTTCGAAGCCGTAACTGTCAAAAATCTGCACTTCATATAAGCCATTCAGATAGACGCCGGAGTTGGAGCCTTTGGCAATCATAAACTCTAGGTAAAGTTCAAAGCTTCCGAACTTGTCATCTGTGACGAGGTTTGTGGTTTTATTTAATGGTCCGTTTACAATGCGGTCTCCGGGCGCGTGATCCGCTGTCAAGTGCGTAGGATTGAACACGCGCTTCCAGTGGACGGCCCCTGTCGTAAACCACTCATTGGGAGCGCCGGGAAGGCCGTGCCAGCCCGCAAGATCCTTGCCATTCAGGAGCGGACGCCACCCCCGTTCGGAAAGAAACGGCGGATCGCCATACTCTTCGTCATGATAAAGATCGGGCAGCTTCTGAGCTGCGCTAGGGAGTGCTGCGAGGCCCAACCCTACGCGGGCCAGCCAAGTTCGCCGGAGCATTCGTTCATTTTAGATCGAATACAATGTCGGTACAGAACTCAGCGTGGAAAAGGGAGATTGAAATGATGCGATTGTTGAAGAAGAGGTTCGTTACCGGTTGTCTCGCCTGGGCTCTCAGTCCGCTCTCCTTTGCCCAGAGTTCCGCTCCCTCGTCGAAGGCAAGCGCTGATCCTTGGTGGAAGCATGCAGTGATCTATGAGATTTACCCCCGCAGCTTCCAGGATTCTAACGGCGACGGCATGGGTGATCTGAACGGGATTACGCAGCGGCTTGACTATTTGAAGGATCTCGGAGTGGATGCGATCTGGATTGCGCCGATCTATCCTTCGCCGCAGGTGGATTTCGGGTATGACATCTCGGACTACCAGAACATCGACCCGCAGTACGGCACGCTGGCCGATTTCGACCGGCTCACCGCCGAGGCCAAGAAGCGCAATATTCGCATCGTTATGGATGCGGTCATGAACCACACCTCCGACAAGCATCCCTGGTTCATCGAATCCGCCAGCTCGCGAACAAACTCCAAACACGACTGGTATATCTGGCGCGACGGCAAAGGTCCCGGCAAGCCGCCCAACAATTGGCTCAGCACGTTCGGTCACTCCGCGTGGCAGGTCAACCCGAAAAGGAACCAGTATTACTACCATTACTTCTACATTCAGCAGCCTGACCTGAATTGGCGTAATCCGCAAGTCGAAACCGCCATGTTGAACATGCTGCGTTTCTGGCTGGATCGCGGCGTGGCCGGGTTCCGCCTCGATGCGGTTCCCACGCTGTTTGAAGATCCGTCGCTCCAGGATGAAGAACGCTACTCCGGCACAAATAAGTTTGGCGATCCGAACGAGTCCACCGTACTTCAGGAAAATTTACCCGAAGTGCATGGCGTGATTCAGCGCATGCGCTCCATGATTAACTCTTATCCGGGCGACCGCGTCCTCATTGGTGAAACGTACCTGCCCAACGTACAGGAACTGGACAAATGGTACGGCGGCGCGCAGCGCAATGAGCTTCAGTTGCCGATGGACATGCAGGTCGGCTTTGAGCCGAAGCTTGACGCCAAGGAGTTCCGGCAGCGGATTAACGATGCGGAAACAAAGGTTCATGGCAACCAGCCGCTGTTTGTCTTCGACAATCACGATAACCCGCGCACTGCCTATCGTTATGGAGACGGCGTACACAACAAAGCCATTGATAAGATGCTTGCCACAATCTTGTTTACGACGCGCTCGACGGCCTTGATGTACTACGGCGATGAGATTGAAATGCCTACAACCATACCGGCCAGCAAGGCGCAAGTGAGAGACCCGATCGGCGTTACAGGTTGGCCCAAAGAGAAGGGCCGCGACGGCGAGCGCACTCCGATGCAGTGGAATTCCTCCACCGCCGCCGGCTTCAGCACCAATTCCAACACTTGGCTGCCGGTTGCTCCTGACTACAAGCAGGTCAACGTAGAAACGGAGTCGCATGACCCGGATTCGATGCTGAACTGGTATAAAAAGCTCATCGCCCTTCGCCGCACGAATCTGGCCCTTCGCGACGGCAGTATGACGATGCTTGAAAGCGGCAACGAGCAGGTTCTGGCATGGAGCCGGACCGCGCCAAACGGGAAAACCATAGTGGTCGCCTGCAACTTTGCCGCTGCGCCGCAGGTTGTTTCTCTCGGAAGCGCACTCGGCGGAGGAAGCAAAACGGCCACATCGCTTGCTGCCAGCGGCAGCGGCAAACAGAACAGCGCAGTTGACCTGAATGCGGTTTCACTGCCTCCATACGGCAGCCTCGTCGCGGAAATTCAATAGATTACTTCAGCATGCTGCCACAGCAGCTTGAGCCTGCTCCCGCCATGGGTCCGAAGCAGTGGTCTTCGGTAAGTTTCCTACAGCGGAGACTGGGTTAGTCTTGACATGCCAGCGGAATTCTCGATACCTGCCTGCGAGAGGATTTGAAGTACTTGCGACGGGTACGAGGTGCAATGCTCAAGAGTTCTCGCACAGGACTGAATGCACCGAACTACATGGTCGGGACTGAACTCCGGGCCATACCGGGCAGCTAGGCCGATGGTGGTGCCTTGCACTACAGCGAAATAAGATCCCATTAACAAATAGTGCGTAGTAAATAAATGCTGCTTCTGTTCGTCAGGAAGAGAAGCATTCAGCGCCTTCGAGCCGAAAGGGAAAAGCGTTTGATAGGCATAATGCACCAAGTAATGCTCCAGCATGTATTCGTGCGCCGCCATGAAGGGAGTATATTGGCTCATGTAAGCTCCGGCATAGTTACGCCCGCATTCATGGATATCGAGCCCCGGCGTTAGTTGGAGGCCGTCTACGAATTCCTGATATAAATCTCGATAGCGCTGCGAGGTAAAATCCAACTGAATGCGCGCTGTTATGAGCTGGAGGACGATCCTCAGCTGATCGGCGGCATCGGCAGAGCAAGTTTGCAGATGGGCATCGTAAAGACCGGCATCAATCCCCAAGGCAAACCCCTCCAACACCTGAAGTGTCTGCGAATCATGGCCGCTCCCGGCAAGTTCACTGAGCTTATCACAGACATGTCCAACCAGGAGCAGGCGCTTCGCTACGGGGTATCGGCGATCTTGCAAAATCGAAAGAAGGGCTGACCGGATCTCCCAGAAGTACGCGGGCAGATGATCAGGACCGCCGTCTACGGCATAGTATTCCTCGTGATCGGGTTGGACCTGATGAAAAGAAGCCGGCCAGGGATCAGTCAGCAGTAAACGAGCGGCTTCCGGGCAGGATAGATCCAAGGATCGTTCGACCACTCCGTCCATCCTGTTATGGATGCGTGGAAAAGTGGCGCAGCTCCTGCCCAACTTATGCTCACCCAAGCGCTTCTGAATCAAACAAAGTTTTTCGACAAGAAACGGGCACCGCGACCCGTTGAGAACAATCCGGGCAAAGTGATTCTCATTTGCCGCCGGTTGAATCTGAATCCATTGCTGAAGTTGCGGACGCAGCACAGAGTCAGAACACTGCTGATACTTCTCGTACGTTTTTCGATCAACACTGACTTGCCAGCCGTCACAGCAAGTGTCTTCACAATCTGCGCCAATGCAACGGAACTGTTCATAATGGCGGGACTGCTGGAAAATCGGTTCTGTCATAGTAGCGGAACAGCCTTCCTGAAGCCTGTTCCGCTACATAGTTGGGCAAACGACCAGGGAATCTCCGAAGAGTTTGGTCATATGGAAGGATTCAGGCGCGTCGCCTGAAAAGGGCGTGATAAATCATTAGCACGATAACAGCTCCGATGACAGCAACAATCAAGCTGTACACGTTAAGGCCTGTAACACCCTGCGCCCCGAACATGCTGAATAACCAGCCGCCAACGACTGCTCCCACGATTCCCAAGATAATGTCCAAAAAAAAGCCTTCGCCGGTCTTGTTCACAATTTTACTTCCAAGAAAACCGGCGATTAGTCCTAGTACGATCCACGCGAGAAATGACATTCTGCTACCTTCCTTAGTGCTTTAAGTTCCGGTGACGGATCTGAAAGTTAATAGCGGCTGATCCAAAATCTGCTGAAAAACCGTCTGTGGAATTTACCGCCCACATATTAACTTCGTATGAAGACGCATTTAGACTGTAATTCCTTTCGAGGAGATACGATTCAATGGTCCTATGCCAATATCTCTATTACTCGGTTGAACTTTTCAGCGGTTCGGCAGGGAGGATGTCA
The DNA here is from genome assembly GCA_964247955.1 of uncultured Bryobacteraceae bacterium. Taxonomy (GTDB): domain Bacteria; phylum Acidobacteriota; class Terriglobia; order Bryobacterales; family Bryobacteraceae; genus Bog-105. The sequence goes on along the minus strand of CAXTWT010000045.1, from coordinate 11,028 downwards.
GGCCGGGTGAATGCAGATGAATAATGCCGCGCCGTAAAGCAATGGTAACGGCATGCGTCCGGTCCTTTGCGCCTAGCTTGCTGAGAATACTTTGCATATGAGCTTTCACCGTGCCGGAGGCTGTCCCCAGCACATCACCAACTTCCTTGTTTCCAAGGCCGCGAGCAACCAAGCCTAAGACATCCACCTCACGGGGCGTCAGCGCGAGTTCGGGGAAAAAATCGCCGAGTTGGTCTGAAACCTCCTGTGGAATGTAGCGCTTGCCGCCATGCACAATGCGAATCGCTCGCGCAATTTCCGTATGCACCATCTCCTTCAACAGATAGCCGCGAACACCGGCTTCCAGCGCACGGTAGATATCCTGATCGCCATCATAAGATGTCAAGGCGATAATCCGGGCAGCAGGGCACTCTTCACGGATTTGATGTGTCGCTTCGATGCCGCTTCCGTCCGGTAATCGTAAATCCATCAGCGTCACATCAGGACGATGCTGCCGGTGCAATCGTATCGCTTCGGCTCCGGTGCTTGCTTCGCCCACCAACTCAAGTCCGCTCTCGGTGGCAAGGATGGCCGCAATGCCTTTGCGCACTAAGTCGTGGTCATCAACGGAGAGAACCCGAATAGACAAGGCCGAATCCATAATGAGGGAATGAAACTACCGCTACTCTTTATAATGCGCTAAAGGAAGCGACGCATTGCTTTCCGCTGAGCCTTCTAACTCTCCCAATGGAACAACGACCATGACCGTTGTACCGGAACGGGGAGAACTGGCAATTGTCAGTTTGGCATGAATTTCATGTGCGCGCTCGCGCATGCCGACCAGTCCAAAGTGTCCAAAGGGTTGCGGTTCGTCCGGGGAAAACCCGACACCGTCGTCAGAAATATTTAAGTGAAGCTCCCGGTTGACAATGGCCAGCCTGATCTCAATCTTGTTTGCCTGGGCGTGGGCGCTGGCATTTGAAAGTGCTTCCCCCACGATTCGCAATAGTTGATACTCCACTTCGGGAAAGCCGCGCAGGGACACGGCTTGCAGTTGCAACCGAAGGAAGACAGGCTGTTCCGCCACGGCCTGGCGCGCAACGTTCGCCAGCTTTTCGTTAAAAGAAAGCCCATCGGAGCCGAATGTTCGCAAGCCCCAAAGCGAACGGCGAGCCTCCTGGGAGGCTTTGCCTGCATCAGCGATGATTTCGGCCAGCATGGCCTTTTCTCTGGAATGGGGGAGACGCGTCCAGAGCGCCTGTAATTGCATCGTGATTCCCGATAAACCTTGTAGCAGCGTATCATGCAACTCTCGTGCAATACGACTTCGCTCCGAGAGAACCAGATTGAAGGCTTTTTGAAGGCGGTTCACTCGGGCGCGGTACATAGCAGCCGCCAGCAGTCCCAGCGCAGCCGCTAGGGCCGGAAAGAACCAAACGCGCTGGTACAGCTTCGGTTCTACCTCGAATGGGAAAAAGGCATGCTGCGCGCTCCAGACACCGTCCGCATTGCGAGCCCTCACCGCAAAACGGAAGCTTCCGGGAGGAAGGTTCGTGAAAAAGGCTTCGCGGCGGCTGCCGGCGTCAGTCCACGATTTGTCAAACCCTTCCAGTTTGTATTGAAAGCTAACCTTTTCAGGCGATATAAAGCTCAATCCCGCGTAACGAATTTCCACGTTCCGCTCCGATGGCTTCAGCGTAAGCTCCTTCCCATCGGGCATCACTCTTTGCCCATTCACGATAACGGCTGTAATTTGCACCGGAGGCGGAACACGGTTGCTGCGCAGGCGATTGGGATCAACAACCACCAGGCCGTTGGTGGTGGAGAACCAGAGACGGCCGTCAGACGTGCGCGCGGCGGCAGGCTGCACGCCGGACTGGCATTCAAAGCGAAGCTGGCCAGTGCTGAATGGGATGCTGGTTACATAAGGAATCTTGCCGTCCGCGAAGTCATCAAGATCCTTCTGGCTGACGCGAAAGATGCCTTTGCTGGAAGCTAGCCAAAAGTTCGCGCCATCATCCTTGACGATGCCGTAAATACGGTTGTCGTAGATGCCGTCCTTGACACGAACATGCGTAAAAACCCCTCCGCGCCAGCGCAGCAGGCCGGAGCCGAGCGTGCCCATCCAGGTCTCATGCAGGTTCCTGTCCACCAGATAGCAATCAACGGAACGGGTCGCGTCCGTGGGATAGCTGATTGTCTCGCCGTTTCGCACCATGAAGAACCGGGAGTCTTCTGTGCTGACAAATAAGCTAGCGGTTCGTCCGCCCGCCAGCGCCAGAATACCGACACTGTCTTTTCCCGAAAGGATACGGCTGCTGACAAATCCCGCTCCATTGAAGCGGTCGAGACCCTTATCCGTGCCGACCCAGAAAGTTCCGTTAAGATCGGAAAAAAGCGTGCGGATTTTGGAACCGGACAATCCGTTACGGCGTGTGTAAGTTCCAATCACCCGACCCTGCCGCAAGCGATTGAGACCCTTCGCTGTGCCGACCCAGAGATCGCCTGCGTCATCTGCCTCCAAGCTGAGGATCGTGTTACCGAGCAAGCCGTCCCGTTTCGTCAGGTGTGTAAATCGGCCCCGATCAAAAACGTTCAAACCACCGCCGAGCGTGCCGATCCAAAGCCGTCCTTCCTTGTCTTGCAGAACAGGTCCGGCATCATTGCTCGACAATCCTTCGGCTGTTGTGTAAGGAGTTACCTTGCTGTCGGTGAACTGGTCAAGGCCGTCCTTGGTGCCTGCCCAGAGGGTTCCCTCCTTGTCCTCATAAAGTGACAAGACCACGCTATGGGAAAGCCCGTCCCGCATCGTATAGGCGCTCATCTCTCCATTGCGGTACCGGCTCACGCCGCTATTCGTGCCGATCCAAAGGCTTCCGTCGTTTCCTTTCGTCAAAGCGGAAACAGCATCGTCGGGCAAACCGTCACGCGT
>CAXTWT010000045.1:0-8017 GCA_964247955.1 uncultured Bryobacteraceae bacterium | reverse complement strand
CGCGTCTGCAAGATGGAGTAAACTGTAGGCTGAAACAATCCTTCTTCCTGGCCCCAAATGCGATGTGCGTCTTGCGTCAGGGTTTTACCGGAGTCAAGCGCGACACAAGGCCGGGAGAGGCATAAAGCGAGCAAAGCGGGGAGTAATAGGAAAGAAAGCGCGCGCACTATTACCCTTACGAACCTTCAAAGTTCCATTGTTTGACTTCTTCGTCGAGCGCCGCCCAGATCTCGGACACGGGCAACGGCGTTTGGCCGGGAATCTCAATAGCTGTTGCCGGCAATAACGCATGATCCGCCTCACTCCACCGTTCGGCGGTCCGATCTTCCGGATCAAAGACATAAATGCCCGGAATTTGCTGCGCGGCATAGAACCGGCACTTGCGCCGGACGCCTTGCACCGTGTCGCTCGGCGACAAGACCTCGATCACAATCGCCATCGGCTCCGTAGGATATGGCGCTCGGGGACGATGGCCGGCAATAACATCCGGGACCGGCTCTTTGGTGGGATTCAGCTTGATCCGGACCTCCGCAGCGGCGGCTAAGCCCCTTTGTTTGAGCAACGCTTGCAGTACAAACTGCAGCAAAGAATGAAGCACCGTGGGCACGGGTTTCTGGATGGCCGCGCCGTCCCAATATTCGTATGCCGGAGTTTCCCCGCCGTAGAGCCGGTCAAACTCTTCACTTGTCAACGCGGATGTCGAAAGGCTGGCAGCCATCGGACTTTTCCTTTCTCGCAGCACGCACGCCGCTTTTCTTCCATTCAATCACGGCTGTTACCTGATATCATCCAGCAGCGGGAATACAGAACGAACGGCAGCGCGACTGATTTCGCCGGTTACGCTTTCTGAAGCGAACCCATACGTGGTCTGCGCGGAAGCCATTAAAACCGCCCGGTATCATGCTGAAGTCATCGACGGCGTTCCGAGGGAAAAACCCACGCCTGGACGTCTGCATGGAGTTACTCAACGCCCGCATTCTTGAATTGCTCGCCAAGTTGCATCCCGCTGAACTCATTTTGCCAAGCCTGGATGTGCTGATCGGCGGAACCAGCTTTGTGGCTCCTGATGTCGTCGCCATCGAAGGATGCCCAGTTCCGCCACGACATATTGGCCTCGTCCGCGCTCCTTGCCGTCGAAATCATGTCGCCCGGCCAGACGTTCTCAAACATGCTGGACAAGTGCGAACGGTTGCATGCGGATAGCGGAGAAACCGGCGCTTCTATCTCGTCTTAGTAGCTCTGCAGTATGCCGAATGGCATAGGAGCTGTTAGCTCTTTCGGCAGTAGCGGACGGCACCCATCGCTGCCCATACTAAGGGCGTGCAATTTTCCGATACGCCTCCCTCGCAGGGGGGCAAAGGACGGCGTTGGGCCATTAGCGCCGCCATCGTTTTGACCTTGCTGAGCGCTACCTTTCTTCTTTCGCAACGGTCGCAAAAGGCCGGATCGGAAGGAGGAAAGAGCGGAAGCAAAAAAGGCCGGGGCGCGGGCGGCGCCATTCCGGTCGGCGTGGCGTCGGCGCAGCAGGGCAACATGGGCGTTTACATCAACGCCCTGGGAACCGTGACTCCCGTTTATACGGTCACGGTGACCAGCCGCGTGGTCGGCCAGTTGGTGAGTGTTCACTACCGGGAAGGCCAGATTGTTCATAAAGGCGATTTATTGGCTGAGATTGACCCGCGTCCTTACCAAGCGGTGGTCACACAAGCGGAAGGACAGTTAGTAAGAGACCAGGCGTTGTTAAAGAACGCGCACCTTGACCTGGACCGCTACAAAATGATCTATGCCCAGAAGGCCATCCCGGAGCAAACCCTGGCTACTCAGCAGGCAACCGTAGAGCAGGATGAAGGAGTTGTCAGAATCGACCAAGGCAACCTGGATGCCGCCAAAGTCAATTATGAGTACACGCGCATCACCGCGCCGATTGACGGTCGCGTCGGCTTGCGCCTGATAGACCCCGGCAATATCGTGCAGGCGAACGGCACCACAGGCTTGTTGACCATCACGCAGCTTCAACCGATCACGGTTATTTTTACGGTGGCGGAAGATTACCTGAACGAAATCGTCAGTCAGATACGCATGGGGCACAAGCTGCGGGTGGACGCCCTGGACCGCACTGATGAGAACCAACTGGCGGTTGGCACGGTTCTCACGGTAGACAATGCGGTCGATGTCACAACGGGAACTGTCAAGGTTCGCGCTTCGTTTGCAAACAAGGATGGACGGCTATTCCCGAACGAGTTTGTGAATGCGCGTTTGCTGGTTAAGACGCTGAACCGCGTTAATTTGATTCCTACGGCCGCCATTCAGCGCAACAACGATACGGCTTATGTTTACGTGGTCAACCCAAATAATACTGTGCAGTCCCGCAACATTAACGTGGCTGCCACAAATGGAAACACAGCGGCGGCAACAGGCGTAAAACCGGGTGAAAAGCTGGTCATCGACGGCTTCGACCGCTTGCAGGACGGGGTGAAGGTATCGATCCGCCCGCCTTCCGCCGCGCCGGAAGACCTGCACAATCCGCAGGGCAACCAGACTGCCACGGAGCAGCGGGAAAGCGGTCGCTCTAATGTGCAGATCAACACCAACACGCAGGATTCACGGCAGGTGCAGTCGAAATGAACCCATCCCGCCCGTTTATTCTGCGGCCTATTGCTACTTCTCTGTTGATGGCCGCGATCCTGCTGGTCGGCATTGTCGCCTATAAGCAGTTGCCCGTCTCGGCGTTGCCCGAAGTGGACTATCCCACCATGCAGGTGGTCACGTTTTACCCCGGCGCGAGTCCGTCCGTTGTGGCCTCCTCCGTCACTGCGCCCTTGGAGCGGCAACTGGGCGAAGTGCCGGGGCTGAATCAGATGCTTTCGACCAGCTCGGACGGCGCTTCGGTCATCACGTTGCAGTTTGTCCTCAGCCTTAATATCGATGTGGCCGAACAGGAAGTGCAGGCGGCCATTAACGCAGCGCAGAATTTTCTTCCCGCCAATCTGCCGATGCCGCCGATTTACTCGAAAACCAATCCGGCGGATGCTCCTATCATGACGCTGGCGTTAACGTCCGGCACGCTTCCCTTGCAGCAGGTGGAGGACTTTGCCGATACGCGGCTGGCGCAGAAGATTTCCCAGTTGAGCGGCGTGGGCGCGGTGACGATCAGCGGCGGCCAGAAGCCGGCCGTGCGCATCCAGGTAGACCCGACGCAGATTGCTTCCTATGGGCTGAACCTCGAAGATGTTCACACGGCTATCACGGCCACCAGCCTCGATTCGGCTAAAGGCAGCTTTGACGGCCCTTACCAGGGTTTTCAGATCAACGATAACGACCAGCTTCTCAGCGCCAGGGATTATAACCAGGTCATTGTCGCTTACCGGAACGGCGCGCCCGTGATGCTGAAGGATGTCGCAAAAATCGTCGACGGCGTGGAAAATACAAAGCAAGCCGCTTGGATGAATGACACGCCCGCCGTGATCGTCAATATTCAGCGCCAGCCGGGAGCCAACATTATTCAGGTTGTCGACCGCGTGAAGGCGCTGCTGCCCAAGCTGCGCGCCACCATTCCCTCTTCGATTCAGGTTGCTACCCTAACCGACCGCACCAACACGGTAAGAGCGTCCGTTGAAGATGTCGAGTTCGAGCTGATGCTTTGTATCGCTTTGGTTGTCGCTGTGATCTTTGTTTTCCTGCGCAATCTGGCGGCAACCTTTATCCCGAGCGTGGCGGTGCCGCTCTCGCTAGTGGGAACGTTCGGAGCTATGTATGCGCTCGGGTACAGCCTGAACAACTTGACGTTGATGGCGCTGACGATCTCCACCGGCTTTGTTGTCGATGACGCCATCGTGATGATCGAGAACATCATGCGTTACATCGAGGAAGGCGAAAAGCCTTTGGAAGCGGCGCTGAAAGGCGCGGAGCAAATTGGCTTCACCATTGTTTCGTTAACTGTTTCGCTGATTGCGGTGCTGATTCCGCTGTTGTTCATGGGCGACATTACGGGCCGGTTGTTTCGTGAGTTCGCCGTTACGCTGGCCGTTACGATTGTGATCTCGGCGGCTGTTTCGTTGACGCTCACGCCCATGCTTTGCGCAAAACTGCTGCGGCACAAGAAGCCGGAATCGGAAGGCCGGTTCTACAAGGCATCCGAACAGGTTTTCGAAAAAACAATTGCCTTTTACGGCAAAACGCTCGCGTGGGTTTTGCGCCATCAACCCGCGACGCTGCTGGTGGCGTTAGCAACCCTGGTCCTGACCGTCTACTTGTACACCGTTGTTCCCAAAGGCTTCTTCCCGGTGCAAGACACGGGTGTGATCCAGGGCATATCGGAAGCGGACCAGAGCATTTCGTTTGGGGAAATGTCCAAGCTGCAGCAACAGGTGGCAAAGACGATCTTGAAAGATCCCGCTGTCGAAAGCCTTTCGTCTTTCATCGGCGTAGACGCCACCAACACCACGATGAACAGCGGTCGCATTCAGATCAATTTGAAAGCTATCGGAGACCGTAAAATCAGCGCCTCGGACGTGATCCGTCGGCTGAAGCCGGAACTCGCCAAGGTTGACGGCATCGTGTTGTACATGCAGCCGGTGCAAGATCTTACGGTGGAAGACATTGTCAGCAGAACGCAATATCAATACAGCCTGGAAGATCCTGACTACAACGAGTTGTCACGCTATGTCGCGCAGTTTGTCGATAAGCTGAAAGCTTTGCCGCAACTGACGGATGTGGCAAGCGATCTGCAAACACACGGCCTGCAAGCCTCCCTCAACATTGACCGGCAAACCGCCATGCGCGTGGGCATTAACGCGCAAAACATCGACGACACGCTTTATGATTCTTTCGGACAGCGCCAGGTATCGACGTTGTTCACGCAGTTAAATCAATATCACGTGATTCTGGAAGTACAGCCGCAGTTTCGCAATCATCCGAAGAACCTGCAAGACATCTATATCCGATCCGGCAGCGGACAGCCCGTGCCGCTCAGCACCTTTACCTCCGCCGCAAACTCATCTACGCCGATTTTAATCAGTCATATCGGCCAGTTTCCGGCTACCACGGTGTCGTTCAATTTGACGGATCGCGCGTCACTGGGCGAAGCAGTCGATGCGGTCCGGCAAGTGGAGAAAGAGCTGCCCGCGCCGCCCGCCATGCAGAGTTCGTTTCAGGGAACGGCGGAAGCGTTTGTTGCCTCCTTAACCAACGAGCCGCTGCTGATTCTGGCGGCGCTGGTTACTGTCTATATCGTGCTGGGCGTGTTGTACGAAAGCTATATTCACCCGATCACCATTCTGTCTACCCTTCCCTCCGCCGGTATCGGCGCGCTGCTGGCGCTGATGATCTGCCGTGAAGAGCTTACGGTTGTCGCCATCATCGGCATTGTGCTGTTGATCGGCATCGTGAAAAAGAACGCCATCATGATTATTGACTTTGCGCTCGAAGCCGAGCGCAAGGAGGGGAAATCGCCCTATGATTCGATTTACCAGGCTTCCCTTCTGCGTTTTCGTCCCATCATGATGACCACCATGGCGGCATTGTTAGGGGCAGTGCCGCTGGCTTTCGGGCATGGTACCGGATCGGAGCTGCGTCGACCGCTCGGCATCACCATCATCGGCGGCTTAACCTTAAGTCAGCTTTTGACCCTTTACACCACGCCGGTGATTTATCTGTTCTTTGACAGACTGGCCGCGAGGTTCACTGCATTCCGAAACCGCAAGCGGCCCGAAGCAGGCATGCAGCCGGCACCGGCGGTGGGAGACTAAGCGTGAGCCTTTCGTCGCCGTTCATTCAAAAGCCGGTCGCTACGACGCTGTTGACGATAGCAGTAGCGCTGGCCGGCGCTGTCGCTTTCCGATTATTGCCGGTCTCGCCCTTGCCGCAGGTGGACTTTCCTACAATTTCGGTTTCGGCCTCCTTGGCCGGAGCCAGTCCCGAGATCATGGCGTCTTCCGTCGCCACGCCGTTGGAACGCCAGTTCGGGCGCATTGCAGGCGTTTCGGAGATGACCTCGTCCAGCAGCCTCGGCCAAACCAGCGTCACCCTGCAATTCGATCTCAGCCGCAACATTGATGCTGCCGCGCGCGATGTGGAAGCGGCCATTAACGCTGCTCGCGGCTATCTGCCCACAGATTTGCAGCAGAATCCCACTTACCGCAAGGTGAATCCCGCCGATTCGCCCATCATGATTCTTGCGCTGACATCGGACAAGCTGCCGCCGAGCGCGCTTTACGATGTGGCTTCCACCGTTTTGTTGCAGCGCATCTCGCAAATTCGCGGCGTAGGCCAAGTGGTAGCGGGCGGCAGCTCCGCTCCGGCAGTTCGGATTGACGTGAATCCGATGCAAATCAACAGCTTCGGCCTGCAGCTTGAAAATATCCGAACGGCCATCAGTTCGCAGACTGCCAACGAGGCGAAGGGGTCGATCTCCGACGGCAGGCGGAACTGGCTCCTCAGCGCTAACGATCAGTTGCTGCACGCAGCGGACTACGCCCCGATCATCGTTGATTACCGCAATGGCGGAGCCGTCCGGCTGAGCGATATCGCCACCGTAAAAGATTCGGTGCAAACGCTGCGTTCGGTGGGCATTGCCAATGGGAAAAAAGCTGCGCTGCTGATTATCTTCCGGCAGCCGGGCGCGAACATCATCAATACCGTTGATGCGATCCGTGCCGCGCTGCCGCAACTGCAAGCCACCATCAACCGATCCATTGAGTTAACTGTCACGCTCGATCAGACCGTTACCATTCGCGCTTCCGTCAAGGATGTGGAAAGAACCCTGATCATTTCGGTTGTTCTGGTCATTTTGGTTGTCTTTGTGTTTTTGCGCGACTGGCGCTCCACATTAATTCCAAGTGTTGCTGTTCCGGTGTCGCTCATCGGAACTTGCGGGGTCATGTACCTGCTCGGGTACAGCATCGATAACCTTTCGCTCATGGCTCTGACCATTTCGACCGGCTTTGTCGTCGACGATGCCATTGTCGTCCTCGAAAACATTTCGCGCTATCGCGAAGAAGGCATGAGCGCTATGGATGCTGCGTTCAAAGGAGCTGCGGAGATCGGTTCGACGGTTCTTTCCATCAGCATCTCGCTCGTCGCTGTATTTATTCCGATTCTCATGATGGGCGGAATCATCGGGCGCTTATTCCGTGAGTTCGCCGTAACGCTTTCCGTGACAATATTGGTCTCGCTTCTGGTCTCCCTGACGACCACGCCCATGATGTGTTCCCGGCTGCTGGGAGACGGCAAGAGTCACGGCAAGCTGTATCTGGCGACCGAAAGGTTTTTCAACTTTATTCTGAAGATGTATGAAGTCAGCTTGGCGTGGGTGCTGCGGCACTCTGCCGTTATGCTGCTTATCAGCATCGGGACGCTCGCCTTGAACGTGTACCTATACGTAAAGATTCCCAAAGGTTTCTTCCCGCAACAGGATACCGGGCGCATGAACGGGAATTTCATCGGCGATCAAAGCATCTCGTTCCAGGCAATGCAGACGAAGATCAACCAGCTCGTTAGGATTGTCCAGTCAGATCCCGGCGTGGCGACCGTTCAGGCTTTCACGGGAGGCGGAGGCGGCACGACCACCAACACAGGCCGGTCCTTCATCGCGCTGAAGCCTTTGAATGAGCGCCATGTGACTGCCGATCAGATTATTAATCGCCTGCGGCCCAAGCTGGCGACGGTTCCCGGCGTGAGCCTGTTTCTGCAATCATCGCAAGACCTTCGCATCGGCGGTCGCCAAAGTCCGGCGCAATACCAGTACACCTTGCAAAGTGACAATTTACAGGAACTGGTGCAATGGGCTCCCGCACTGACAAACCTGATGAAACGAATGCCGGAGTTGACGGACGTTAATAGTGACCAGCAAAACAACGGATTGGAGGCCAATTTGGTCATCGACCGCCCTACAGCGTCGCGCCTGGGCATCACTCCGCGAACGATTGACAACATTCTTTACGATGCTTTCGGAGAGCGGCAGATCGCCAGGACTTACACCTCCCTGAATCAATATTTCGTGGTGATGGAAGTTGATCCC
>CAXTWT010000044.1:16052-20302 GCA_964247955.1 uncultured Bryobacteraceae bacterium | reverse complement strand
TCGCCGGTAAAATGAAAGTTCCATGCGCATCGCTCTTGCTCAGATCAACAACACGGTTGGAGATCTGGAAGGTAACAGCGCCAAGATCCTTGACTTTGCCCGCCGCGCCCAAGAGGCGGGAGCCGAGATTGCGGCGTTTCCTGAACTGGCTTTAACCGGTTATCCGCCGAGAGATTTGGTTGAGAAAGATTCGTTTCTGGATCGGACTGCCGACGCGCTCCATAGCATCGCGAAAGAAACAGCGGGACTGGATCTGGCTTTGATTGTCGGCTATGTGGGCCGGTCGCCGGAGTTTTCGGCTATCAAAGCGCAGAATGCGGCGGCGGTGATCGAAGGCGGAACAGTTGTGTTCTGCCAGTGCAAGATGCTGCTGCCGAACTATGACGTGTTCGACGAAGCGCGCTATTTTCAGCCCGCGCAGCAGCAGGATATTTGCACGATACGCGGCAAGCGGGTGGCGCTGGCTATCTGCGAGGACGCCTGGAATGATAAGCAGTACTGGGAACGGCGGCGCTACACTCGTGATCCAATTGAAGAGTTAGTCAACAAAGGCGCGGATCTCATTATTACCATCAATGCTTCACCCTGGAATATCGGCAAGCGCAGGCAACGGGAAGAAATCTTCCGAGCGACCGCGCACCGCTTTAATTTGCCGCAGCTTTATGTTCACATGGTGGGCGGCAATGACCAGTTGATCTTCGACGGCACGAGTTTTGCCATGACCGCCCAGGGCGAAGTCGCCGCCCAGGCGCAATCGTTCGCGGAAGATCTCATCCTGTTTGACACGGAAACGGGTACCGGAGACCAGCGCCCCAGCTTCCCGGACGAGGATGAGGCCGTTTATGAAGCTCTTGTTCTCGGCACGCGCGATTACATTCGCAAGTGCGGATTCCGCAGTGTGCTGATCGGATTAAGCGGCGGCATTGATTCCGCCCTGGTTGCGGCCATTGCCGTCGAGGCGGTCGGAAAAGAAAACGTGACGGGTATCGGGATGCCCGGACCTTACTCTTCGCCGGGCAGCGTTGATGACGCTCGCGCGCTGGCGCAACACTTGGGAGTTCGCTTCGAGGTGGTGTCCATCAAGTGCGGCTACGAAGCGATGGTCACTACTCTCAGCGGAATGTTCGCCGGTTACAAGCCGGATGTAACCGAGGAAAATCTGCAATCGCGGCTGCGGGGGATGGTGCTGATGGCGCTTTCCAATAAGTTCGGGTCGTTGGTGCTGACGACGGGCAACAAGAGCGAGCTTGCGGTCGGCTACTGCACCTTGTACGGCGACATGTGCGGCGGCTTGGCCGTCATCAGTGACGTGCCGAAGACGACCGTGTACCGGCTGGCGCGGCTGGCAAACAAACGGTATGTCGAGCGCGGGTTGCCGCCGCCGATTCCCGAAAGCACGTTGACAAAACCGCCTTCAGCGGAATTACGGCCCGACCAAAAAGATACCGACAGCCTTCCCGAGTACGATGTGCTGGACAAGATCCTGGTGGATTATGTCGAACAGTATGAGTCTGTGCCGGAGATTACTCAGGAGGAAGATCTGCCGGAGGATCTGGTGCGCGACATCGTCCGCAAGGTGGACCGCAATGAATACAAGCGGCAGCAGGCCGCGCCCGGTTTACGGATTACGTCGAAGGCGTTCGGCATCGGACGCCGGTTCCCGATTGCTCACAGGTTCACTGAATGAAAATCTTAATACTTTTGTCGCTGGCGGCTACCGGCGCGCTGATACTGCAGGAAACTGGTCCCCAGACCACGCCGCAGCAAAGGGTGGGACGTTTAGCGGACGGCGGATTTTTGCTTAACAGCGGATGGACGATTCGGCCCGCCGGCGAACAAACGCCGGTAGACACCTTTCCCATGAGCAGCGCCGTCTCCGGCAATGGAAAGTATCTGCTGGTTTTGAACGGCGGCTATAATCCGCCTTCCATCAGCGTGATCGACATGGCGAGTAAACATGAACTGGGAAGAACACTCTTGCCGGATGCCTGGCTTGGGTTGACGTTTGCACCCAAAGGCAACACGGTTTATGCAGGAGGCGGCAGTAAAGGCGCGGTTTACGAATTAACGCTGGACTCAGAAAGCGGCACGCTCACGCGGACGCGAGAGTTTACCGCAGGAAACACGAACGGCAAAGGAACGCCTTTCATTGGAGACGTGGCGGTTTCCCCGGACGCTCGCCTGTTGTATGCGGCGGATCTTTATAACGACAGCGTCGCCGTGATCGATCTGCAATCCGGTCAGGTAACCGGCCATTGGAAAACAGGACGGCGTCCGTATCGCCTGCTGGTTGCTCCGGGAGGCAGACGATTGTTTGTGAGCAGTTGGGCGGACGGCACAGTGACGCAACTGGATGCCCACAACGGCGCGGAATTTTCGAAAACGCGCGTAGGTCCGCACGCGACCGATATGCTGCTGCTGCCTAAGGCCGCGCCCACGGAAGAAGGCAGAACAGAAAACGTTGCCCGTTTATTTGTGACGGCGTCGAACACCAATAATGTGTATTCATTTGGGGTGACGCGCGAAGGAAATTTGAATCCGCTGGAAACAATCAACCTGTCGCTCACGCCCCTGAATCCGCTGGGGATGACGCCCTCGGCTTTGGCGGTGGATGGGAGCGGGAATCGGCTGTTCACGGTTTGCTCGGACGCCAATGCCGTGGCGGTTGCGGATATCTCGAAGCAGGGAAGCGCCGTGCTTGGGTTTATCCCGACCGGCTGGTATCCCACAGCGGTGACCACTACCCCCGACGGCGGGCTGATTGTTCTGAACGGCAAAGGGCTGGGCAGCCGGGCGAACCCGGACGGGCCGGTTCCCACACGAAAAAATCAGCCGCTGTACGAGGGTGGGCCGGTGGTTGCGCCGGGGTATGTGGGGCATATTCAAACCGGCACCGCTCAGTTTATGAAAGCGGTAACGGACGAGGATATTTCTTCGTACACAGCCACAGTGCGCCGCAATTCGCCCTACCGGGATGACATGATTTACGGCCCGATGGATGATGAGCAGACTGCTTTTTTTGCGAAAGCGCAGGGGCACGCGTCGCCAATTCAACATGTGATCTATGTCATCAAGGAGAACCGGACTTATGATCAGGTGCTCGGCGATCTGGAGAAAGGCAACGGCGACAAATCTCTAGTGTTGTTCGGCGAGCAGGTAACACCCAACTTGCATCAGTTGGCACGGGATTACGTCCTGTACGACAATTTTTACGAAAATGCGGATGTCAGCGCGGACGGGCATAACTGGGCGGCGGCGGCCATCGCGCCGGATTACACAACCAAAACTTGGCCCAATGAGTACGCCGGTCGCAAAAAGAATTACGATTTTGAAGGCGGCGAGCCTGCTAACACGCCTCCTGCGGGCTACATTTGGAACAACGCGCTGCAAGCGGGCGTTACGTTCCGCAGTTATGGCGAGTGGGCGCAGAATTTGCCGCCGAAACAGGTGACGGGAACACGGCAGATCGAGAAAACCAGAGACCCAGCCCTGGCTTCTTATACGGACATGAACTATCGCGGCTTCGATCTGGAGTATTCGGACGTGGACCGGGCGAAAGAGTTTATCCGCGAGTGGAAGGAATTTGAGGCCAAGGGGCAGGCTCCGCAGATCAACATCGTGCGCATGGGAAACGATCACACGTCGGGAACCAAGGCAGGCGCTTTGACGCCCTTGGCCTTCAATGCCGACAATGACTATGGCGTGGGATTGCTGGTCGAAGCCGTTTCGCACAGCAAATTCTGGAGTTCGACCGCCATCTTTATCATTGAGGATGATGCTCAGAACGGGCCTGACCATGTCGACTCGCATCGCGCGCCCGCCTGGGCGATCTCACCTTATACGAAGCGCGGCACTGTCGATTCGCGCATGTATAACCAAACGAGTATTTTGCGCACGATTGAGTTGATTGTCGGCTTGCGTCCGCTCACGCACTTTGACGCGGCAGCGCGGCCCATGTTCGCTTCGTTCAACCGGCAGCCGAACACCCAACCGTTTACGGCCATCACGCCCAAAACATCCTTGACGGAGCGCAACGCGGGAAGCGGCGCGGGCGCGAAGGAATCGGCCAAAATGGATTTCTCCGAAGAAGACCGCGCCGATGATGACCAGTTAAATGATGTGCTTTGGAGAGCCATTAAGGGCTCTGCGCCGCCCGCCCCGACCCGTAGCGGGTTCGCGCGCTAAGTGGTCAAGCTGTTGTAGACCAGTCCGGCAGTCAAAACGATCATGACAATGGCGGTTGTCCAGGC
>CAXTWT010000044.1:0-15952 GCA_964247955.1 uncultured Bryobacteraceae bacterium | reverse complement strand
TTAATCAGGCCGATAGCGAACAGCAGCGAAGCAAACCTTCCGGCAAAGGGCCGCAAAGCCGTGGCAGCTTGGGCAACGTCCGTGATCTCCGGATGGCTGGAATGGTAGATAGTAGCGCCGCAAGCGACCACGATAAAGAATGCAATCACATCCGTGACGATGCAGCCAGTAATCACATCCAGGCGGCAAAGGTTGTAGTGACGCCGGTCAACGCCCTTCTCTACGACGGCGGCTTGCAGGTAGAACTGCATCCAGGGCGTAATGGTGGTTCCAATCAAGCCGACAATGGTGACCAGATAGGCAGGATTCGTGCTGAAGGTCGGTATAAACGTCTGCTTCAGCGCGAGATTCCAATCCGGTTTCGCCAGGAAAGCGGAGATCGGGTAAGTAAAGTAAATCAGCGAAGCAATGATGAGGATGCGTTCTACCGGCTTATAGCTGCCGCGCACGATCAGCGTCCAAACCAGCGCCGCGCCGATCGGAACCACGATATATTTGCTGACGCCGAAGATGCCCATGCCGGAAGCCAGACCCGCAAACTCAGAAATAATGTTGCCGAAATCCGCAAGCCCCAGGACGACCATGGTGAAAAACGTGGCGCGTAAGCCGAACTCTTCGCGGATTAGATCGGAAAGACCCTTGCCCGTGATCGCGCCCATGCGGGCCGCCATCTCCTGCACAACGATCAGGGCGATGGTGGTAGGGATCAAGGTCCAAAGAAGCTGATAACCGAACTGGGCTCCGGCTTGCGAGTAAGTCAGAATGCCGCCGGGGTCGTTATCCACATTGGCGGTAATAAAGCCGGGGCCGAGAACCGCGAGAAAAGCGATCAGGCGCGAGCTGATGAGAGGGAAGATGGATCTCCGGCGAACGGCGGTTTGGAGCATGAGGATGGAAAGCGTTCAATCCTATTCTCAGCGAAGCGCTTTTCACTTCGGTGACAGAGCGTTTCATGGGGGTAAATCGGCTACTGCAATTTTCTGGCGTTTGTAGGGCAGGAATAGGACAGAGACACGCCCTCTGCCCTTTCGTTCGATCTGCGAAGCCGGATTGTGTCGGCCTGTCAAACCGTTATTCTTGCCGCAACGCCTTTACAGGATCGATTCTGCTAGCGCGGCGAGCTGGAACAAAACTGGCTAAGAGCGCAGCGAACATGAGAAGCGGAATCATGATCGCAAAACTCTCTCCATGGACGGCCTGCATTCCCTGAACGAGATGCTGCAACACCCGCCCTGCCGCCAGTGCGACGATGATGCCGATACCCATGCCGGCGAGGATCATTTTCAAACTTTGCCATAACACGAGCTGCATGATGTCACGCACGTTTGCTCCCACCGCCATCCGCACGCCGATTTCCGATGTTCGCTGTCCGGTCAGGTAGGCCAGCACGCCATAGATACCGGTGCATGCAAGCAGTAAGGCTAATCCCGCGAAGATGCCAAAAAGAAGCGTGAGGAAGCGTTGACGGGCGAGAGATGCGCTTACAAGCTGTTCCATCGTGCGGACTTCGTAAAGGGTCTGATCGCCAGCCGCCCCGCGTAGTTCCTGTTGTAGCGCCTTCACCATTGTCAGAGGCGCGCTTCGCGTTCGAATGGTGATGGACATGACCGACGAAAAGAAATGCAACAGCTGGTCGGGCAGTTGGGCGAAGGGATAATACATTTGATCGCGCACACGCGACTGATCGTCGCCTGCTAAACCCCAGTGGCGCACATGGCCCACCACACCAACGATCTCAACGGGCGCGGCATCCATGGCTGAAATCCAGATCCGTTGACCCACCACATTCTTGCGACCAAAAGCGTGCTGAGCGAGATTTTCGTCAATCACGACGACCGGTTGACTGTCCTCGCGATCATGTTCATTAAAGAAGCGGCCTTCGAGCAACGGAATACCCATGACCTTCAGGTAGTCGGGGGTGACGGTGGAGGCGAGCGCGACTGGCTCCTGATTCGGAGGCAGAGAATTCGGCGTGGTCCGGTACGGTCCCACGTTTTCTCCTTCGCGCATCGGAATAATATCGGCTAAGGCGGTAAATTCTACGTCGGGCAGCCGCCGCGCACGGTCGAGTACGTCCCGCCAAGCGGACCGTATCTGGGAGGGATCGTTGAGCACCTTGGGGGAAAGGGCAAACCGGGCGACCAACACGTTGTGTGCCTGGAAGCCGGGATGCAGGGAAGACAGCGCCAACAGGGTGTGGCCGAGCATTCCTGCTGAGACCAGCAGCACGAAGGCAAGCGCGATTTCTGAGATAACAAAGGGACTGTGCAGACGGCGCGAGTTCCCGGTCATGGTCCTCCCGCCCGCGCGCAACGCCTTTTCGAGCCGATGCAGGGGAACGCGTAAAGCTGGCGTGAGCCCGAACAGGAGACCACAGAAAAGCGAGAGGCCCACTCCAAAACAGAGCACACGCCAGTCAAGATGGATCTCCTCCGCGCGCGGCAAACTACCGGGCCAGAGCGCCACAAACGGACGCACGCTCACCGCTGCTAGGACGATGCCGAGCAAGCCGCCGCCCAGTCCTAGAGCTGCGCTCTCCGTCATACATTGGCGCACGAGCCGGTTGCGGCTGGCGCCCAGAGCGGCACGCATCGCCAGTTCCCGCTCACGGGAAAGAGCGCGGGTCAGAAATAAACTGGCGATGTTCACGCAGGCAATCAACAACACTAGTCCCATGGCGGCCAGCAGCAGCCAAAGCGTGCCCCGTACATCGCTGACCAGCTCCTGCAAGAGCGGATTGATATGCATGCTGAGGCCAGCGTTTGATTTGGCATAGGCTTCGGCCAAACGACGGCTGCTGACTGTAAGTTCGGCTTGAGCCTGGTTCAGAGTCGTGCCGGAAGTCAAACGCCCGATAGCCTGGATGAAACGCGCCTCGCGATTCTGCATGCGCGGGTCGGTGCTTTGGCTCAGTGGTGTGTAGACGTCCGCTTCTCCCGACAGTTGAAAACTTGGCGGCGCAACGCCAACGATTTGATATGCTTTGCCGTCGAAAAAGATCTCTTGGCCGAGCACGGCCCGATCGGAGGCAAATCGGCGTTGCCGCAGAGCATCGCTGATAATGGCAACAGGTCTTGCGCCGGGCTGGTCCTCCTCGGTCCGAAATCTGCGCCCGAGCGAGGGAACAACCCCCAGAACGGAAAACAATTCTGCCGAGATTTGGCGGGCTTCTACGTGCTCCGGGTTACCAGGAGCGCTGATCGTACCGCTACTATAGGTCCAGCCCGCGATCCGCATAGAGCGGCTTTCGTGATGGAGGTCCATGAAATCGGGATAGGATAAGCCCCAGCCCTCGCCCACCTCTTTCATCGACGCATGCAGGGTTACTAATCGGTTTGGCTCCGGAAAGGGCAGGGGCCGGAGCAGAACGCTGTGGACGACGGCAAACATGGCCGTGGTCGCGCCGATGCCGAGGCCCAAGATCATCAGAGTGATTATGGCGAAGCCGGGCTTTTGATGGAAAGTGCGAAGCGCATAGCGGGCGTCCTGCAGGAGTTCCTCGGCCCAACGCGTGCCACGAGCATCACGGCACATGTCCTTCACCTGTTCGGGACCCCCGAGAGCAAGCCGTGCTTCGCGATATGCCTGTGAGGGGGAGTGCCCGCGCGCCACTAGGTCACTTTCTCGTTGGTCCAAATGGAAGCGCAGTTCCTTTTCGAGCTGTTCCTCCATCCGGGATCGACGAAACAGGCGCGACCACCAGTTCATTGCGCACCTCCCTCGGCCATACCCAGAATGAGGCTCACGGCTTCGATCAAGCGCTGCCAACTGGCGCTTTCCGCGTCCAGTTGTTTTCTGCCTTTTCGTGTCAGACGATAATACTTTGCTTCACGCCCCGTCTCGGTTTTTTTCCAGTCAGCAGCCAGGAAGCCACGGTTTTCCAGGCGGTGCAGTGCCGGGTAGAGCGAACCTTCTGGAACCTGGACGACACCTCGCGAGACTTGTTCGAGCCGTTGCGCGATCGCGTATCCATGGACTGGTTCTACAGCAACGGCCTTCAGAACTAACAAATCTAGGGTGCCTTGCGGGAGATCGGATTTCAGCGCCGCCATAAATACCTTCAACTTCTATGGGTATTCTACTTCGAGGATACATAGAAGTGCAAGGGCTAGTAGTGAATTCCATCGGTGGCGGGCTGAGCGGCAGACGGCTTGGTGTATTCGGCCAGCCAGTCGAGAACGGTGGTGTACCAGAACTGGCTGTTTTGCGGCTTCAGAATCCAGTGGCCTTCATCGGGAAACTGCACGAGCTTCGAAGAAATTTTCATCTGCTGCAAGGCCGTAAAAAGTTCCTGGCCCTGGCCGATGGGAACGCGATAGTCGAGTTCGCCGTGCGTGACCAACGTCGGCGTCTTAAAGTTCTTCACGTAAGAATTGGGCGACCATTTCTCATACAGCTCCGGATTTTCCCAAGGGAAGCCTCCAAACTCCCATTTGGCAAACCACAGTTCTTCGGTTGCGCCGGCTTCGCTGCGCAGGTCGTAAACTCCGGCATGAGTGACCAGCGCTTTAAAACGATCCGTATGGCCCAGAATCCAATCGATCATGTAGCCGCCGTAAGAAGCTCCCGCAGCCGCCATGCGGTCTTTGTCAATATAAGGCAAATTGCTGACGTAATCGACCGTCGCCATGATGTCGTCATAAGGGCGTCCGCCCCAATTGTTGTTCACCGCGTCGGTAAAAGCCTGTCCGTACCCGATTGATCCGCGCGGGTTGGGCAGAACCACCACGTAACCCGCGCCGGCCAACACCTGCGCGTTCCAGCGATAGCTCCAGGATTCGCCCCAATCGCCCTCCGGCCCCCCGTGAATGGTAAAAAGCACGGGATATTTTTGCGTGGGGCTGAAGTTTGGCGGCTTCACGAGAAAGCTGTCTATTTTCGTTCCGTCGGCGGCGTCCACGGTAATCTTTTCGAGGGGTGTTAATTGGTAAGTATTGATAATCGCTTCGTTTAAACGCGTCAATGCGGCAGCAGTTCCGCCTTTGGAAACGGCGCGCATGATTTCGGCAGGATGCGATCCGCTTTGCTCGGAGAAGATCATGGTTTTATCGTCCGGCGTGAATTGCACCGAGCCGATCGAGGTGGGGCCTTGCGCCACCGTGCGGATTGCTCCGCCGGTAGGAGCGATCATCAGCAGCGGCGTTATGCCGTGATCGTCCACCGTAAAGAAAAGGTGCTGCGAATCGTGAGACCAGGTAAAGCTTTCGACCCAACGATCCAGCGAGTCCGTCAATGTTTTCATTTGCCCGGTTTGCAAATCAAGAACGGCAAGACGCCATTGATCGCTTTCGTATCCGCCGCGAGTTTGCGTCCGGTAGGCGAGATACTTTCCATCGGGCGAATACACTGGCCCTTCATCCGCTCCGGGATTGGCGGTGATGCGCTTGGCTTGTCCGCCGGCCGTGGGAATCGTAAACAGATCGGAGTTGGTGCTGATGGATAGATCGGGATCGGTGTTCGCGACATAAGTAACTTGCGTGCTGTCGGGCGAAAACACATACGCTTCGAGACCGCCGAGCGAAAAGGGCGGAGCGCCGATATTGCCGGGAGTGAGATCGCGAACGTGTTCGCTGCTGTCTACGGATTGAATCAGAAGATGCTGCCGACGCTTGCCCTGGTAATCTGTCCAATGCCGATACAGCAGGGAAGCGTAGACACGCGCTTTCATCTTCGATGCCGCTTCCGCATCAAGGCTGGTTTTGTTGCAGGCAGCGTCGTAGTCCACGCCGGGCGTGGCGTTGGCGGGAGTGCAGGACGGGTAAACATCACTGGTGAATAAAATCAGCTTTCCGTCGGGTGAAATCGTTTGGCCGTCCGCGCCGGTGGGAATGTTCGTAATCTGCTTAGGGTCAGTTCCATCCGCGTTCATCGACCAAACCTGCGAGCCGTCCTTACGGTCAGAAAGGAAGAGAATGCGTTTGGAGTCGGGCGTCCAGCGGGGGCGGGCGTTCGTGTTGCCTTCATTGGTCAGCCGCTGGGGTGTTCCTCCGTTAACCGGGATCGTGTAGATAGCGGACGGCTTGGTGTTGTTCGCCATATCCACGGTTTGCACCGTGAATGCGACGGTTTTCCCGTCGGGAGACAACTGCGGATCGTCAATGCGCGACAGCTTCATCATGGCGTCAAACGTGAAAGGAGCTTTCACTACGGCAAAAGCGGTAATTGCCATGCCAAGAAACAACGCGCACCCGATACACTTTCTCATGTACCAAGTTTACCGGCGTTTGGGCGGGATCTCCTTTGGAGGAGGACTAAAAACCGGTAGTACCGGTTGCAAAGTCACTGAAGGTCAGTTTGACAAGGTGCGTGATCAGCACATGGCAGCTCTGAAGTTGCATATACCTTGTTCGGTATCTCAAAAACAAACTGTACCTGAGGTTTTTTACGAGTTCCGTTCCCAACCAACTTGTAAGAGTAAATTAGGTCAACTTTGTTTTTTGCCAGATGTTTAACTTTTGACTGAAACCGCCACATCCTTGCGTTTTCAGCGGCTTGCTCTGCTAGTATCTGCGGGCCTGAGGTGGCGCGGCACTTATCGGCTATCCCATTCTGATTAATGTTGCATTCAATAGTTACCTTACCTTGGACTCCCGCAGCCGCTGCTAAGGCGGGATACTCAGAAAGACCAACAACCCTGCTGGCGAACCACTCTACAGGCTGAGCGAGACACCTTGCATTAAGCAGTAACATGCTTAAGACTGCCAAATAGCAATTCCGCATACTCTACCTATATCTAAATGGGTGCTTGTTTGGAACTGAGCAGCGCCATCGTGTAATGGTCAATCCAGTGGAGATTTTGCCCGTCGCAAGGCTTGCGCTGTTTGAATAGCGGCCACATCCGCAAGATCCTGCGGCCTTCCCGCTGCACGTTTCGCGGCTATAAGATCTTCAGCGGAAATGAAGTATGCCTTGAGGCCGCTCTTTGTGTCGATCACACCTTCAATCCGTCGCTCCCATGCGGCGTCAAAATCGACGCCCGGAATGTCAGGAAGGATATCGAAACCTTTCGGGTCATGTCCAAAACGAAAGAAGCTGCTGCGGTCGGCAAGGTCCTCCGGTTGGATTCCTTTGAGCGGTGCGCCGAACTCGGCAAGCGCGGCATACACCGCTTGCGCGTTCGCGAGATCGGCTTTTATAAAAAGATCCATGTCCCTCGTAAAGCGGGGCTGCGCGTGAAAAATAACCGCGAAGCCTCCCACAACAAGGTATTTAACGCCATGGACACCGAAGGCGGATAAAAGATCTTTGTAGTCTTGGTACATCCGGCTCGATCTCCCAACCCTTGAGGGCGTAGGCGGTCTGGATCATTTCGTCAACGGCGTCCAGCCGCTCATGCGCCGGCCGACTTTGCCAGTATCGATATTCGTCAGCCTTCATTTCCTCGAAGCTGGTGTATCTGCGCAGGATCGGTTCCATACGTTCTGTTTGTAGCATAGGCACGGTGATCCGGCAAACGCTTCAACTCACCGCCATCGCATAATGGTCGATCCAGCGGCGCTGTTCGGGCGTTTCAGGAACAGGTAATTCACGTATGGCGCTCAAACGATCAATGGCTGTCTCCGGATTCCACCCTTTTACTATGAACAGACAAGCTGCGACAAGGCCCGTACGCCCGATTCCCTGGCGGCAATGTACAAGGACGTTTTTCCCTGCAGTCAGGTCAGCATCAAGGGTATCCAGCGTCTTTGCTAATTGCTGTTCCGAGGAGGGAACTTCGCGGTCAGGAATCGGAAAAGACACGAACGTCATCCCCTGAGTTCGGACCTCACGAGCTTCTTCCTGGAGAAGAAGATCATGTTCCTCCTGAGGCGTCAGCAGCGATACTACCGTTTTCACTCCGGCGCGTTTCCAACCCGCGATTTCATCTTCGAGCCAGTCACCACCGCGTGGCCGGGCAGCTAAGCCCAGTTTCCCAGGTCAAGGGCCCATCAACCCAATACACTTCGGTCAACATGGCTTAACGCTCCTCCGGCCGGTCAAAACCCTCTCTCGCAACAATCTCTCTGGGCAAAACTTCAACTTCAACACCGCGCTTGCGGAAAACATAAATACGGTGATGGCCATTCACTATTGTCCCATCCGGTCGGGCTTTGAGCGAGTCCGGTTGACCGGGAAGAAGCGACTGCTTCAATACTTCAGTTGGCACTCTTTCCATTTGAGCAAGCTTTGCAGGGCTAAGAGAGCCATCTGGGTGAAGCGGTTTCAAAGATGGATATGGACGAGGAGTTGGCACAATACTTAAACGCGAACCATAGTATATAAACTTCTGGACAAACGATTACAAACACCGAAGTTCATGCAGCAACTTTGATCCGTTTATTTTGCCCTTGGTTTTCGACTCACGTGAGAAACAATGCTCATGAGCTTCTCAGCAATGGCGCCGCATGTGTTCAAACCTACTCTTTCATACTAATTGGTTAGGCAATTGCATGCTTGTCAAATAACCGCCAAACTGGCGGTATGACAGCGAAACAAATGGAGCGGTGTCGGCGGCTGAAGATTTATTTAGCAGAGATGCTGACTCCCTTAGGGCGGAGCGAGCGCCGGAGACTGAGGCAGTGTCTACGTGCGGGGCTGCTGCTCGATGGGGAGCGCAAGAGCGTCGGAGCGATAGCGACGCACCTGTCCGCGATGGCGTTCGCGGGCGCTCCCGGCAAGCGTGCATTCTGTGAGCGCAGGACCCGAGATCGGTGAAAACAGAAATCGGACTAAAACCGGTCGCTTCAGAACCATTTGTGCTTTGCGAAACGGTGAGAAAAGCACAAATGGTTCATGGATTTCCCTGGGAGCAGCCTTTCCTATTTCCCTGTCGCCAAAAAAACATTTCTAAGAATGGCCAATGAGTTGCCGGAAATAGTGGGGAGGAGCGGAAAATGCTGATAGGAGAAGATACGGAGCGTTGCGTCAGCCGCAAGACAGCTCTGGCTCAGGCGTTAAGTCAAGCCCGCCACGGTGATCCAGATCCCTCGGGAGTGCGCATGCTCATCTTTAGCGGTAAAAGAGGGTTGGTGCAGGAGTTCGCCCCGAAAACCACCAAAAGCAGAAGGGCCGAGGAGATGCCCGACACTGAGTTAGCCTACCTCAGAGAAGGTGGAACACAAGGAAGATATCCGTCACGCGACGGCGAGATGTTTCAGCTCGACGCACTGGACAATCTTCTGATCAGCGTAATTGACTCAGTCTCCTCTCCTCCTGATCCCGACGAGATTCGCATTGAAATGGTCGGTCCGCAGGGTACGTGTCAAAACTGCGCGGAAGCGTTACGAATGAAAGTTCATCAACTGCAACAAGTTTCTGACGAGTATTCTCTCAAGCTGAAATTCAGCCTGATCACCCGATGGACCGGCGCTCAGCTTTCGTTTAATAAAAATGGAAAACGTTACGGCACGGAAAATGCGAGCGCCTCGAACGGACCCAAAATACCAATACCCTGGCGCGGGGCAAAGTACTCCTTGGATGCTCCTCATTGGAAGCGCAAGCGTTAGAAGCGCGGCCTTGTTGCTGAGGCTCGTGGCGGCGGAGGGTGCCTGCCGGGGAAACGGTATGTTTGTAATACCAGCGCTGAGGTGGCAACTTCCATTTGACAATGGATATACAATTCTTAGCGAGTGCTATGAGAAGAATTCTGTTTGCCGCCTTAAGCCTGTTCCTTGCGTCGTGGCTGTACGCTGCTGATCTGACCGGACACTGGATAGCCGGCATGCGACTCCCCAACGGACAAATGCGCGAAACTTCTGTTTGGCTCAAAGCCGACGGCGATCTCCTGACCGGTTATATGTCCAATGCGCAGGGAGACACCCCCATCTCGCACGGCAAAATCAGCGGGAATGACCTTTCGTTTGAGATCATCCGCGACTATTTCGGCGAGGAGCGCAAAACTGTCTACACCGGCAGGCTTACGGATGAAGGGCTCGTGCTGCATATGCCCGGCTTTGGCGGCGGGCCGGGACGAGACCTGCCTTTCAAGCGCGTTTCCGCCGACGCGCCGAAACCGCTGCTGCCCCCTCCGCCGAAGATCTCCCTGCCGGTCGCCGGAGCAGTGCCCAGTAACGGCTTAGCAAAGACTCCGCCAATGGGCTGGAACAGTTGGAACAAGTTTCGCAACGAAGTTTCCGATCAGCTCATCCGCGAAACCGCCGATGCGATGGCGCGCAACGGCATGAAGGACGCCGGATACATTTACGTCAATATCGATGACACCTGGGAGGCGGGCCGCGACGCCCAGGGCAACATCCAAACCAATGAAAAATTCCCCAATATGAAAGCCCTGGCTGATTACGTCCACAGCAGGGGGCTGAAGCTCGGCATCTACTCTTCGCCCGGCCCGAAAACCTGCGCCGGTTACGAAGGCAGCTTCGGGCATGAGGAGCAGGACGCCAAACAGTACGCTGCTTGGGGAGTAGATTATCTGAAGTACGACTGGTGCAGCGGCTCGCAGGTTTACGACTACCATTCCATGCAGGCTGTCTACGCCGAGATGGGGCAGGCGCTGCTCCATTCGGGCCGTCCGATTGTGTTCAGCCTGTGCCAGTACGGCGTGCTGAAAGGGCCGCAATGGGGCGCGACAGCCAGCGGCAATCTATGGCGCACCACGGGCGACATTCGCGACACCTGGGATTCGATGTCGCACATCGGCTTTGACCAGCAAGCCGATCTCGCCCCCTATGCCGGACCCGGCCATTGGAACGATCCCGACATGCTGGAGATCGGCAACGGCGGCATGAGCGACACCGAATACCGCACGCACATGAGCCTGTGGAGCCTGTTGGCCGCACCGCTCCTGGCTGGCAATGACCTGCGCGGTATTCCGCCGAACATTAGTGAAATCCTGCTCAACAAAGAAGTGATCGCCATTGATCAGGACGGGCTCGGCAAGCAGGCGGCGCGCGTCTCTAAGGAAGGCGATCTGGAAGTCTGGGCGCGTCCGTTATCGGACGGGAGCCACGCGGTCGGCCTGTTCAATCGCGGTGCTTCGGGCGCAAAGATAACGGTTCGCCTCAAAGCCCTCGGCGTCAGCGGTCCATGCCAAGCGCGCGATCTGTGGGCGCACGCCGATCGCGGTCCGGTTTCCGATGAGCTTTCCTCCGAGGTTCCCTCCCACGGCGTGGTTCTGCTGAAGCTCAGTCCATCGAAGACGACGACCGCGCGAGCACGACAATGACAAGTGGCAATTGAGCGCTAAGTAGACTTTTTCGGTCTCTTCGCATCGGAGGAACCGTTCGCAACATGACGGGCGGACTACGGGAAGGCGAACTGTTTATTCATTTCAGTCCCCTTCGCATCGGGGAACACGGTGCGCGCGCTCTTGCCGATGATGTCGGCGGCTTATTTCAGTCCCCTTCGCATCGGGGAACACTTCGCAACGACACGCTCGACGCGGAGCGCCGCTATCTCCAGTCGATTGATTTAGAAGCCTACGATCACATCTGGGGCGGCCACCCGAAAACGCTCACGGACGCCGTGATCTTCGGCAGGCGCACGAGCGTCGAAGCGTTTGAAACGCCCGCCGACGCGCGCTTCTTCTACGGCGCCGATTTCGGCTTCGCCGACGATCCGAGCACGCTGATTCGCTCCTTTATCAAAGACGAGTGCCTGTTTGTCGATTACGAAGCCTACGGCCAACACGTCGAGCTGGACGATCTGCCCACGTTCTATGCGGGCGGGCGCGGCACGGACGGACGCGAGTACGCAGGCGTGCCGGGAGCGCACGACTGGCCGATCAAGGCCGACGGCGCGCGGCCCGAAACGATCTCGTACCTGCGGCGGCAGGGCTTCTCGATCAGCGCCGCCGAGAAGTGGCCGGGATCAGTCGAGGACGGCATCGCGCATCTCAAAGCGTTCCGGCGTATCGTCCTCCATGAGCGCTGCAAGCATTTGAACGATGAGCGGCGGCTGTATCGCTACAAGACCGACCCCAAGACTGGCGACGTTTTGCCGAAAATTACGGACTCCCACAACCATTGCTGGGATGCGATCCGCTACGCGCTCGACGGCGTGATTCAACGACGCGGGGCGGCCGGACTCTGGGCGCGCCTGGCGGGCTGACGCGTCAGGCTCCGAGCTTGTCCAGTCCCTCGCCGATGATCTCCTTCAGGATCGTTTGATACCCTTGGCCGGTTTTCTCTGCGTAGCGTTTGGCGCGGTCAATGTAGCCTTGCGGCAAACGGAGGCCGACCGGCTTCAGGAGCGCGGCGCGGGCCTGCTCGGCGTGCGCTAAAAGCGCCTGCAGTTCGGCCTTGGTCGCCGGCGCGTTGCGGGCGCCGATCCGGCGCGCAGTTTTCCGTAAATGCGCTTTGCCCTCGGGCGTGTGATACCAGTCGGCCTCGGCCTTCTCACTCGGGAAGTGCAAGCCGCTCGATGAGTTCTTGGACATAATCTGCGTATTCCTCCGGTTCCATATCCCAACCCGTAATCGGGCGGGTGTATTCGCCGCGTTCGGTAAAGGCGATCACCAGATACCGGCCCTTGTCGGTGCGGCCCAGCGCCTGGAAGCGTTCCTCCCCGTCCACGGGCGCGGTGACTCGCTCCGCAAAGAAACGGCGGAACACCTGCTCGGCCTCGCCCGGCGTAATGCCGTGATCGGCTAAATGCCCGATGTTGTCCCGTTCCCATTGGAACTTAAAGTCACCCACAACTTTAGTATAGACAAAATATGTCTATACATCAAGCCTTCATGAAAAAAATCGTACCAGTACCAAATCGCTCCGCCCCCACGCCCGTGTCGTGAGTCAAGATTCCTTCGTCAACGCCCAGGCCCGCTTGGGCTACGGCGCGGGCAGCCAGGCGGACGCGTCGGGCTACGCGGTCGACTACCTCAGCCGCAACCGCTTTCGCCTCGAAGCCATGTACCGCTCTTCCTGGATCTGCGGCAAGGCGGTGGACGCGATTGCGGAAGATATGACCAAACGCGGCGTAGAAATCCAATCGGAAGCGGACCCGCAGCAGATCGACGCGCTCACGGCGCAATGGAAGCGCCTGCGCGTGTGGGACGCGCTGTCGGACACGATCAAATGGTCGCGCCTCTACGGCGGCGCCGTCGCCGTGCTGCTCGTCGACGGCCAGAATTTGACCACGCCCCTGCGGGTCGACCGCATCGGGCGCGACGCGTTCAAGGGCCTGCTAGTGCTCGACCGCTGGCAGCTGCAGCCGTCTTTGCAGCAGCTCGTCACCGACCTCGGTCCGGATCTCGGCCTGCCGCAGTTCTATTCAACCGTCGGCGCTACCCAAGGCGCGGCGCAGCTGCCGCAGACGAAAATTCATTACAGCCGCGTGATTCGCCTCGACGGCCAGGACCTGCCGTTCTTTCAGCGCATCAGCGAAAACGGCTGGGGCCAGTCGGTGCTCGAACGCCTGTTTGATCGTCTCTTAGCGTTTGACTCGACCACGCAGGGCGCGGCGCAATTGGTTTATAAAGCGCACCTGCGGACCTACAAAGTCGAGGGCCTGCGCGACATCATCGCGCAGGGCGGCGCGCCGCTCGAAGGACTCACGAAGCAGATCGAATTTTTGCGCCAAACGCAAACGAACGAGGGCCTGACCCTGATGGACAAAGAAGACGAGTTCGAAGCGCACTCGTATTCCTTCGGCGGTCTCGATGTGGTGCTGCTCCAGTTCGCGCAGCAGCTTTCCGGCGCGCTCAACATTCCGCTCACGCGCCTGTTCGGCCAATCCCCGGCGGGCTTGAGCGCCACCGGCGAATCGGACCTGCGCACGTATTACGACGGCATCGAGCAGGAGCAGGAGCGGCGCCTGCGCGCGGACGTCGCGAAGCTGCTCGCGGTGTCGTATCGCTCGCTGTTCGGGAAAGATTTGCCGGACGGCTCGGACTTCACCTTCCGCCCCTTGTGGCAGCACTCGGAGTTAGAGAAAGCGCAGATGGCGGCGTCCACGACAGCGGCGATTACGCAGGCGCAGACGAGCCTGGTCATCGGTCGCCAAACGGCGCTGAAGGAGCTGCGCCAGGCGAGCCGCGTCACGGGCGTGTTCAGCAACATCACCGACGAAATGATCGAAGCCGCCGATGACGACGTGGACGCGGGCGAGTTCGGCGCAACGGGCGATCCGTTCGGCGCCAAGCCGGAGGACGATAAGGAAGCGAAAACAAGCGTGAGCCGCCAGCGGGCGCGCGACGACGATTTCAAAGAAAGCGAGCATCCGCGCAACGACCAAGGCGAGTTCACGAGCGGCGGCCATGAGATAGGACCGCACGGTCCGATTTTCCGCGAGCATACGGGGAACTGGCCAGCGGCGCGCGACCGCCTGCTCGCTGAAAAGACCGGCGAAGTGCCCGGCGCCCTTACCCACAAAGCGACCGGACCGATCGATGTGGTCTACGGCGGTAAGAAGCACGGCCTCGCGAAGATCGCGGCCCGTCATCCGGAAGTGCTCGGCGACTTGCAGGGTATTTTCGACCAACTCGAAGAAGATAAAGACAAGCACACCGACAACTCGATCCAACTCACGAACGAGAAGTATCATGCCCTGGTGCGACGCAACTGGAAGGGCGACCCGAAGGTCTGGCTTCTGACGGCCTTTGGGAAAGAGTGAGCCATCCACCGAAAGGACGATTGACGTTTTCGGTGCTCACGCGATCGACCGACAAGCTCCTCGATCGGGTGGCCTGCTTCTAGAATAACGGAAAACGCGACTGCCTGCACCGGCGCCAAGTACTAGGGGTCGTATTCCATGAGTAAAACCGAACAAAACGCGCTGCGCGACCTGCTCGCCAACGCCCGTTGCGCCCGCCAAGCGGCGGAACGCTTGCCGAAGGGCGAAAGCCCCCGGACGTGCCCGCGCTTCCGCCTGCTCGTAGGCGCTTACGATCTCGAACGCGCCGCCGCGTTTCTCTACTGGCGGGCCGAACAGAAAAAAGTATGAACCCCCCGCTCCGCGCGCCGCTCGGCGGCGTCACGAACCGGATCACGCTCGATCTCGACCGCTTCCTGCGCGAGTTTTTCGCTTGGGAAGTCGCGGGCGGCCTCGAACCGACCCTGCTTGTTCCGGCAGCAGAAAACGAGCCGGTCGCCGCAGCCGCCCGCCGGATTGCGGGTCGCATGATCTCGGGTGTGCTCGCGCAAAACGCGCAGACGTGGCGGGCCGCCGCCCGCGCGTCGCTGCACGGCAAACGGATTTACCAGGCGCTGCAAACGGAAATGTCTTCTTCCGTGGGCCTGCGCGTGGACGAACTGATCGCGCAAAACGCGAAACTCATCCTCCGCCCGCCGGAGAAACTCAATGCGCAGGCCGAAGCCTACATCGGACGGGAACAGCGGCGCGGAACACGCGCGGCGACCATTGCAAAAGAACTACAGAACAAACTGCCGCAGCTCGCGCAGTCGCAAATCAAATTGCTCGCCCGCACGGAAGTCGGACGCGCCGAAACGGCGCTCACGCAAGCCAGGGCGGAACGGCTGGGCCTCGATTGGTACGAGTGGCGGACGAGCGAAGATCAACGCGTGCGCCCCTCGCATCGCCCCCTCGACGGTGTGCTCGTCAATTGGCACGATCCGCCCTCGCCCGAGGCGCTCGCCCGCGAAAAAAGTTACTTCGGAAAATACCACCCCGGAACGGTTTTTAACTGCCGCTGCCTCGCCCTCCCGCTCGTGAGCCTCGACGAAGTCCGCTTCCCGGCCCGCGTGTACACGGGCGGGCGCATCGAGCGCGTGAGTCGCACCCGGTTTGAAAAGTGGGCGCAGGCGGCGTAAGGCTAGTTTCCCGCCGCCCGCCGCAAGCGCTCGCGCAACTTCGCAGCGTCAAAGAACTCCTCGGGCGTCATCTCGATCACCGGCTTATCGCCGATGAACTCATCGAATACGCCGCGCTCTTTCAGTTGCTGTTGCGCGTGTTCGCTGATTTCAGTCCCCTTCGCATCGGGGAACACTTCGCAACGTAAACGGCTCAGGCGTGGTCATCGAGATCAGCAAATTTCAGTCCCCTTCGCATCGGGGAACAC
>CAXTWT010000043.1:10503-20326 GCA_964247955.1 uncultured Bryobacteraceae bacterium | reverse complement strand
TTAGCTCATCTGCAGCTTACGGGAACAAGAACTCCGCCGCGTGTTCCCAAGGTCCACCGAGATAGCGCCACAGATCAAGCCCGACGCCACGAATGGTGCGCGGCGTGAAAGAGGCAGCGAGAACAGCAAGCGTTCTGCGCGCCTCAAGGGGATCAACTTTGTTTTGAACGGTTATGTGCGGCTGAAACTGTCCGCGATCCTGACGAGTCAGCCAGGGGTACCATTGCCGGGCAAGACGGCTGCGGAGAGCGGAAAGCGATGCGGATTCTAGACAATAAGCCGCTCCGCGCCCCAAGAAGCGCAAGCCGCTAACGCGCACGTCCATAGGTCCATACTCTCTTTTGATCTCCTCCAGGGTTGCCCTCATTCCACTTTCTTCACTGCCCGGCAGATGGTGAAACAAGGTGACATGAGCGGAAAGAAAATTGCGTGCTTGCGGAAAGTACTGCTGCCGCAATTGATTAAAATGTTCGGCTGAAATAGGATCGAGTTGAAGGGTTAAGACCAGGGGTGCTGCTGAGACTACGGCTTCTGCTTGGAGAACTTCTCTCATTTTTCATTAATTTCACTATATTTATGAATAAATCCGGCTGCATCCCGCAACACCGCCTGTGGACTTTCTGCTGTAAATAGCGCACTCTCGATGAATCAAGTATAATTCAGAAGTTTCCCACGCCCATATAAATCGATGTTTAGCGATGACAAAGCCGGTTCTGCTTACAGGCATCCCAGTACCTAAACTGATTGGAACAGCATTGGAATAAGGGTACCAATGGAGAAGAGGAGGTACACGGGCCTTATGAGCGCAGAAAGTCCGAGTTCGACGTCTCCGGCGTCTTCCGCTCCGGGTTTGCGTCGTCTTCCCTTCACCATTCGGTTGTCCCCCCAGCTTGTGAACCGCTTGCTGTCTAGCCCGTTAGGGGCAGATACTCCCCGCGCCGGTATTCAGGGATTGTTTTTCGGCGTATTCGATCAAAACCTCGTAGTGGCGCAATCCCTTTGGCCATTTCCCGAGAATGGAGAAGGTGTAAGCGGAAGAAGCGGCCGCGCGCAAGATGGGGAGTTTGAGCAACGGCTGACGGCTGCGCGCAAAGATCCGGCGATATCGCCTTTAGAACTGGTCGGCTGGTACACGACCCGGGCCAACGGAGGGCTGCTCCAAACTGATATTCAATTCCACGAACAATACTTTCCGAATCCAAATCACCTGGCGGTGGTGTTGAAGCCGGAGGGGAGCGCGAATGTTCTGCTGGAATTATATTGCCGCTCAGCCAGCGGCGTGCTTTCGGATGAGGCGCATCGCTGGGGTGCGGTGCGGCTGACAACCGGCGCTGCCTTGGTCGGTCCGGTCGAAGTGACAATGCGCACCAAGATTCAGGACGACCTTTTTCTGCGTGCTTATCAGGCGCCGGAATCCAAGGCAAAAGAGAATGACGGACCGGTTTGGAAGAAGGTCATCCCGCTCACAACCAGAAAGGCCATCAAGCTGTTCCATTCCGAGCGGAGCCTCGAAACAGCGGAGGCTTCTGAATCAGCTCCGGCGATGGGAACGAACACGAATACAGGAGCACTGCAAAAAACTCCTCCCAGCGCGGTCCCAAACGCTCCGACGGTCCTTTCGGACGCG
This sequence comes from uncultured Bryobacteraceae bacterium, assembly GCA_964247955.1. Taxonomy (GTDB): domain Bacteria; phylum Acidobacteriota; class Terriglobia; order Bryobacterales; family Bryobacteraceae; genus Bog-105. Next base: position 18,699 of record CAXTWT010000043.1, on the reverse strand, counting down.
AGGGAAAGACGCGGAATACCATGGCTCTCGTCAGCCCTCGTTTTCGCTGTGGCAGCCGGATTAACGTTCGGCTTGGTTTATAGTCGCGGCTTCCCTTCGGCAGATGGCATGCCTGGGTTCTTGAAAGGTTTTTTCATCGCGCCCGGTTTGAGTTTACGGCTGGAAAGCCAAGGGGACCGTATTCTGTTAAGTTGGAATCGCCGTCACCCAGCCGTGCGCAACGCCCGAAGCGGAGTTTTGCAGATCGATGACGGCCCCGTGCATCGCCGGGTCAAGCTGGATGCGGCTCAGGTTGCGAACGGATCGGTTCTTTATCGGCCAAACTCGGACGACCTCACGTTCCGTTTGGAAGTGGAAGGCGCGGGAGGCGAGCGAGCGAGCGAAAGCATGCGCGTGCTGGAGGGACCGAAACCGAGCACGCTGGATTTGAGCGCGCCCGGCGCAGCCTCGCCGATCGGCCAAGTGAACGGATTACAAAGCCAGTCCAATAACGGATCAGACTTTAGCCCTCCAACACAAAAATCAACGGCGATCATCACACAACCTCCGTCATCCGCTTCGCAGCAGTACGCTCAACCTCCGCCCCCTAAGCCGATGGACGTTCCGGTAAAGAAGGATGACGCTCGGGGAGATGTTGCTTACGATGTGCTTTCGCCCAAACCCGTCCAAACGACGCAGAGCGAGCCTGCGCCGCAAGTTGCCCATAGCGCTCCCCTAACTGCGGCAACACCGCAGGGGGAAACTCCGCAGAACACGGCCCCGCTCCCGACAAATAGTGCTCTCCCGCTGGCAACAGAAAGGCAAACTCCGCTGCCTGCACCCGACTCCGCGCTCCCCGCTGCTTTGCCGACGCAACCCAGACCGGGGATATCTACCATTTACCGTGCGCCGCGCCCATTACGGCAGGTGCTGCCGAATGTGAAGCAGGTGGCTCCGGGCGTTATCGCCACGGCAGGGCGGGTCGAAGTGATTGTGAAGGTGAACGAGAACGGACGTGTTACGGAAGCCCACATAGTAAACGGATCTGGGAAAATCAATGCAGGTCTGGCCGGGGCGTCAATCCTTGCTGCACGGCAATGGATTTTTGAGCCCGCGACACTAAGCGGCAAGCCTGTGCCGAGCGAGCACTCCATCGTGTTTCAATTCCAGCCGCCGCAGTAGCCCTCCCGGTTACTGACGCCACTTGATATTGCAGCCCAGGCTTGGCATCTGGTGAGGGTTAATGGGGTCGCCGTTTAACAGCGCATCCATTGCGTTGCGCAGATCGCGTCCCGAAACCGGAATGTCGTTACGAGGGCGGCTGCCGTCCAACTGACCCCGATACACAAGCTGCCGGTTTTGGTCGAACAGATAAAAATCCGGCGTGCAGGCAGCGTCGTAAGCGCGGGCTACATCCTGGGTCTCGTCATAGCAAAACGGAAAGTTGAATTCCTGCTCCATGGCCATTTCGCGCAAACTGTCGGGCGCATCGTCCGGGTACGCGGCAGCGTCGTTGGACGAGATCGCCACGATCCCGAGAGACTGACCGGCGTAGTTCTTGCCAATTCGTGACAGTTCCCCCTGGACATGCCTGACATAAGGGCAGTGTCGGCAGATGAACATAACGAGCAAGGCGTGTTTGTCCGCAAACGACTGCAGCGTAATCTGCTTGCCGGACATCACATCAGGTAAGTCGAAAGGAGGAGCAGGCGTGCCGAGCGCCAGCATGGTTGACTCTGTACGTGACATATGGTTCTCTCCCGCAAGCGTAACAGGAAAGAGAAAAAACGGGAGAACGTATTCTTTGAAATATGCAGCAGCCGAGCTTTGATCCGGGACTCACACAACAATACAAGGGCGCGCTGAAACGCGCTATCAACAAAGACGGACAGTTCAATGTCCGGCGCGACGGCGCAACCTGGCGCGATGCGCACCTTTATCTGTATCTGATCAGCGTGCCGTGGACCAGATTTTTTGGGCTTGTCTTTCTGGCTTTCGTGGTAACAAACACGCTCTTTGCGCTGCTCTATGTCGCCATCGGCGTGGAGCATCTAAAAGGAGCGGAAGCGCCCACGGCAGGGCTTCGGTTCAGCAATGCGTTTTTCTTCAGCGCGCATACTTTGACCACCGTCGGCTATGGCAACATCTGGCCGAACGGGCCGCTTGCCAATTCCATTTCGGCGCTTGAGGCACTGATCGGATTGATGGGCTTTGCGATTGCTACCGGCTTATTATTCGGACGATTCTCGCGTCCTTCGGCGCGGATCGGGTTCAGTCCAACTGCCGTTATTGCGCCCTATGGGGACGGCACGAGTTTGCAGTTTCGCATCGTCAACCGACGGTCTAATAATTTGATCGAGTTGGAAGCGCGGCTCCTGCTGATGACGGTGGAAGAACGCAACGGCCAGCCGCAAAGGTTATACAAAGAACTCGAACTGGAAAGAAAAGAGGTGTTATTCTTTCCGCTGACCTGGACGATTGTTCACCCCATTGATGAGAAAAGCCCTTTGTATGGGGCAAAGGCGGAAGACCTCCAGCGTTTGCAGGCCGAAATGATGGTTAAACTGCGGGCGTTCGATGAGTCGTTTGGGCAAACCGTGCATGTCCGCTACTCTTACCGGTTTGATGAGATCATTTGGGGCGCGAAGTTCACGCAAGCGTTTGAAGTGGACCCTGAAGGAGAACTTCGCCTGGAAGTGAGCCGGGTAGGGGAGTTCGAGCCGGTTTCAGTAGGCAAGTAAACCTTTCTCGCAGAGCTACCATATTGTGCGTGGAAGTTTCGCCCTGTATCTTTTGCAAAATCATCCAAAAGGATCTCGCGGCTTACATCGTGTACGAGGACGAGGAAGCCGTCGCGTTTCTGGACAGCCATCCCCTCTTTCCGGGACATGTGCTGCTTAGCCCGCGCCAACATTATGAGACGCTGCCCGACGTGCCGCCGGAGCTGGCCGGTTCCCTCATGCGGAAAACCCAACTGCTGGCGCGAGCAGTGGAGGCAGCCATGAATGCCGAGGGCACGTTTATCGCCGTCAATAATCGGGTCAGCCAGACGGTGCCGCATCTGCATATCCATGTTGTGCCGAGAAAACGGCGCGACGGCTTGCGAGGCTTCTTTTGGCCCCGGAACCACTATGAACACGATGCAGCGCGCGAAACGGTACGCGCCGCCATTGCGCGGGAGATGGAGAAGTTTCGATAACCGCTACTTACATACCGAGACCTATGGGAGAACTGCCCTTCGAGAGCGCGTCGATTAATTGTTCACGGTCGCGCAGTCCTCGTTCCACAGCGCTGTCGAGAGCGACGCGATACACAATCAGGCCGATGGTGAATTCAACCGCCAACACTCCCAACAGCGCCCAATTGCTGTCCAGCGCCCACTGCGCCAGAAAAGCCGAACCTAACAGCAGGAACATGCCGAGGCTGCACAACAGGAGCCAAAGCTGCATTTTGCCGCCGGATTGTTTTCGGAAGGTTTGCCTGGGATCAGAGGGACGGGCCATCATGATTGAACTGAGATTGCCCGCCGAGATGAAGAACAGTCCGACCACAGCAGCCGCAATGATTGCGCTTACGATATTGAACCCGGTAACGGGAATACGGACGAGCGCGACCATGACGAGGACGGCCAGCGATTGAATCGCAATGAACAGAATTGCCGTGAGATTCTTCGCCTTCACAACGGTTGCCAGCGGGATCGGCGCGGCAAAATAGATCTGGGTTGCGCTGCGATCAAAGCCGAAAATGTTCAGCAGCAGCACATCGCTAAGCATCAGCAGCCCGTAGAGCGTGACAACTGATAAAAAATTGTTGTGCATGAAGCTGTTGTTACCTTTGCTCAAGCTGTTCCAGGCAATCGGGAGAAAAATCAGCACGCTAAAGACGCAAGCCATGCCAAAGCTGACTCGAAAGCGCGGCATGCGAAGAAGCGATTGCAACTCCTTTTGCAGAAGAGCGGCTAGAGGATCGCTGAACAGTCGGTTCGGAAGGTCGGCCAAGCTGCTCAACCGTTTGCCTCCTCCTGCCTTCTCAATCGAAGGAGCGCGGACCGTATCTTCAGTGTTCAGGGAACGAAGAAACAGCCAGCGCGCCAGCCAGTAACAAACGGCAAGCCAACCGAACAGGCAAAGAACTTGCAGGGTCGGGAACGCTCCGAGGCTGAGCGTCGCCACGTTTTGCCAAGGCGCGAACCGATTATGGGCAACGGAAAAGAAGTAAGGAGTCGCCTTGCGGCCCAAGCCCGTCCGCAGCAGCATTTGCGGCATGATGGCGATGCTGATGATGAGAACCGTAAAGAGTTCCCGGAACCGGTTTCGTTCAAAAGAGTGGAGAATGATTTCCCGAATCGCCAGTGACAGAAACAAGTTCAACGGGATAAACAGCAGCACGAGAAACGGAGAAAACGGCGACAAAGCCCCATGGCGAAGCAGCCCGACCAAGCCGCCCAGGACGACAAAGATCATCTCCGGGGCGGTGGTGACCCGCAGCAGAACTTCAATGCCGAAAAATGCGCTGTTGCTCACCGGGTAGACTTGCAGCTTGTTCAGTTGAAGCGACCAGCCGGTGCTTAAGGTGAAGAGCGGAACAATTTGCCAGAACAGGAAAACTCCCAGAGAGCCGATGGGTAGGTAGTCTCGCAATTGGGCGAGGGACAGGTTCGGAATAGCAAGGGCAAAACCAATTCCTGCGCCGATAAAGAGTCCATACCAGAGCAGGCTCAGCAATCCCGCCAGGACGGAGCCGACGTTGGTTCGCGGCAGGCGGTTGCGGAAGATGCGGAACTGCGCCCACAGAATAGCGAGGATTTGCGAAAACATAAAAGATTAAAGCCAGTCCAGCTTTTCGCTGTAACGCTCCGCACCGACGATGTTGACGAAGATGTCTTCGAGCGTGCCGGGGCCTGTGGCGGCAGCCTGCCCGCGCAACTCGGCTATCGTTCCTTGCACAACGATCTTGCCGCGATTGATAATCGCCACTTGATCGCATAAGCGCTCGACCACTTCGAGCACATGCGAAGTTAAAAACACGGTAGCCCCATGCCGGACCTGTTCCAGCAGAATATCTTTCATCAGCCGCGCGCCCACGGCGTCAACACCTTCAAACGGTTCGTCCATCAGAAACAACCGGGGCCGGTGGATCAAAGCGGCAGCCATGGCAACACGCTTCCGCATGCCCTTGGAATACTCGCCGATGAGCTTGCGGCGGTTCTCCCCAAGCTGAAAGAGTTCCAGCAGTTCGTTCGCCCGTTCCCGCGCCAGCGGTCGCGGCAGCGCATACAAACGCGCGACAAATTCGAGATATTCCGCGCCGGTCAAGTAGTCGAAGAGCAGCGTGTCGTCGGGAACCAGGCCGATCTGCTTGCGAATCTCCAGCGACTGTTCCGGCATGGGTAAGCCCAGTACCCGGATCGTACCGCCGTTCGGCTGGGCAAGGCCCATCAGCATTTTGATCGTGGTCGTTTTCCCCGCCCCGTTCGGCCCCAGAAAACCGAAGAAAACGCCTTGCGCCACAGAAATGCTCAAGTCATCAACGGCATGGAATCCGTTATAAATTTTTTGCAGATTATGGATTTCCAGCGCGGGAACCATTCCGGCGCTTTCGGTTTGGACCGGCGCTGTTTCCGGCAGCGGGTAATCAGAAGGGGAAGTCATGGTTGCGCCGTTCCGTGCCGCTCCGCCCGGACCGCCGCCAGCAGATTTCCGGTTTGCCGCAAGATGGCAAACTTAGCGCGTAGTTCCTGAGCATCGGCTTCATAGAACGCCATCCATTTATTGCTTTCTTCGAGCCGCGCCTGTTCCACCTTACTAATTGGAACGCGCCCTTCGCCATTCTGTGCCAGCAGCACGGTCAAGTCTTCACGGGCCAAGTCCAGTTGCATGCGCGCCAGATTGCGCATGCTTTGCGCATTTTGCCACATCTGGTAGCTGCGCCTCGTGTCGCTCAGAATGCGATTGCGGATCTGGTCCGTTTGAATCCGCAGCTTTTGCATATCGGTATAGGCTTCTTGCGCCAGACCGTTGGAAGCTGAGCCGATCAGAATGGGAATCGCAACAGACGCGCCGATCTGGTAGTTATTGCGCTGGAACTTTTGGAAGTACTGTTCGTAATTATACTTTGCAAAGAGCGCGTACTGGGCTACCAGATCAACCTGCGGCAGCCGCGCTGCTTTATAGGAACGGACATCCATCGCCTTTGCCAGAATGTTCGACTGCATCTGCCGAAGCTCCTTATTGTTGCGCATGGCCGTATCAGCCGCTTCCGTTTCCGAGGGCGGAGCCGCAATCGTGGACAGATCGGAATCAACCGTCTTCACGCGATCATTTGCGGAGTATCCTAAGGCCACGGCCAGCATCATCTCGTAATAATCACTATCCAGTTTGTTCGAGCTAAGTCGCTGCTCCGACACAGCAAGGTTGACCCGCGACCGCCTTAACTCCAACGGCAGTTCAGCACCTTCAGAGACCGCCGCAGCGGTGGTCTGCACAACCCTTTGCAAGCTCGGCAATTGATCGTTCAGCGCTTTGCTTTCGTGTTCGAGTTCGCTGGCGTGCAGGAAAAGATCCGCCGCCTGATAGGCTACTTCTTCCGCCTTGGATTGCGTTCCCAATTCGGCCCCGCGAGCGATTTCGCGGGCGGATGCGACATTGTAACTTTTGGGACGGTTAAAAAGCGCCATGTCTGTCCGCATTTGGAAGAGACTAGGCGCATTGCCTTCGATGCTGTTTGGGTAGCCGTAGGTATAAGCCAATCCACTGCCGACGAAAACCTTAGGCCGGAACGGGTCCTGCGCTACTTGGATGCCGTATTCCGCGTGCTGGCGGTCCAAGCGGGCCAAAGCAACATCGGAGTTTTGGCGCGCCGCGATTTCCAGAGCTTGGGGCAAAGTGAGATTGTGGACCTCGGCGCGAGCGCAACCAGCCAACGCCGCCGCAAGGAAAATCTGTTTACGGGAAAACACTCATTTATGCTAACGTGCGGCAGCCGGAGAGTGTTCCCCTATCGGGTGAAATTCTATTGTCAGTTGTGGCGAAGCACGGAGTATACATCCAGGCGGGCAGCGCGTCTTGCCGGTGCGAGAACAGCCAGCAGGCTGCAGGCAACAACTGCGATAACCGACCCCCCTAGAATTGCCGGGTCACGCAGGCTGACATTGCTGACCTGCGACCGAATCAGAGTCAGGCCGAGGAAACAAGCTGGAACGGCCAGCAGCAAGCCGCAGCCGATGATGATCAATGCTTCTTTTAAAACGAGCAGCAGAATGTTTTCACGCTGCGCTCCCAAGGCAAGGCGCACGCCGAACTCCCCGGTTCGCAACGAAGAACTGTAGGCCACCACGCCATAGATGCCAAGAAGAGAAATAAGAAGGGCAAGGGCCGCGAAGATTTGGATCAGCATTGTCATCGTCCGTTCCCGCGACGCGAATCCTTCCATCCGCAAGGACATAGGCCCAATATCATAAGGCGTCAGGGCAGGGCTCTGCCGACGAACGAGGTCCCGGATCATTGCTTCGTTCAGCACCGTTTTTCCGTTGCTTCTGGCGTAAAAGGTCAGTTCCCAAATGTGGGGCGCTTGCTGCGCGGCGGTGTAGATCAGGGGCATGCCGGAACGCTTCCAGGACACGCTTGTATCGGCAACCACGCCGATCACCGTGGCTTTTCTCTTCGGATCGAGGCCATTCCAAATGGTGATCGGCAGGCCGACAGGATCTTTCTTTCCGAACAGCTTGCGCGCCAGCGCCTGATTGACCATGACGCCGGCGGGAGTGTCGGCCCGGTCGCGGTCGTCAAACTCCCGGCCCGATACTACCGGGATGCCCATGGTTGAAAAGTATTTCGGGCCAACCATCGACTGCGCTCCGCTCGCCTGGGGGCGTATTGCTGTGTTAGGTACAGGAATCAGAACGGCGGAATCAAGGCTGGACGGAAAGGGCCCACCGCTGCCGTACGTGGCGGCCTGCACGCCGGGAGTGCTCAACAGCGTGTTTTGCAGATTCGAGTAGAACAAGCGCGACGCATTTGTATCGACGTTCGACAGCTTAGGGTCAATGGAGAACACGGCCAGTCCGTTAGGATTAAACCCAAGCGGCACGGACAGCAGGCGGGACAGGCTCCTCGCAAACAGACCGGCTGCGACCAGCAGCGCGAGAGAAAGCGCAATCTGCAAGGCTGCCAACGCTCGGCGAGTTCGCGCATGCGTGCGGGAAGCGGAGTGCGTCAC
>CAXTWT010000043.1:0-10403 GCA_964247955.1 uncultured Bryobacteraceae bacterium | reverse complement strand
CGGACCACCGCCCCACGGCTTGCGCCTAGGGCGTAACGGACCGTCAACTCCTTTTCCTGCCGTAAAGACCTGACTAAAACGAGACCGGCCAGATTGATGCACGTGAGAAGCAGAACCGCAGCGGTCAGATATTGCAGGACCCGCAGCGGTTGCCGCCATTCGTCCAGCGCGGCGTGTATGCCCTGCGAGGCGGGTACAAGACGAACTTGTTCCCCCTTCAATTCGCGCAAATAATCAGCGGACTGGACGCGTTGCATCGCTAATTCTTCGTTTGTCGCCGAGCGGTAAACGGCTTTCAGTTCCGCTTCGGCTTTGTTCAAAGCCACGGAAGGAGGAATGCGAAAGAAGACGTTTAGCCATCGAATGCTCCAGTCGTTCATCCCCTTCCAGCCTGGGTCAACGAAGGGGAGCGTGGACAAAGGGATGTACACTTGGGGCGATTGGCCCGCCACCAGACTCGTAAACCCGCGCGGAGCAACGCCGATCACACGAAAAGGAACGCCGTTCAAGCGGACCGTTGCGTTCCAAGCGCTGATCTGACCGCCGAAAGCTTTCTGCCAGAAGTCATAGGAAAGAACAGCGACGGTGGACGGACTAGCCGCATCATCGTCTGTCTCCGTAAGGGGTCTTCCCCAAATCGGCTTGAGGCCGATGGCGCCGAAGAAGTTTCCGGACACCAGTTCCGCCCGAAGATGCTCCCCGCCGCTCGGTGTTTGCACATTCACTAACTGACCGTGACGCGCCACCGTGCCCGAAGCTGCCCCGAAGCGATGCGACAAATAGCGGTACAGGGGCGCGCTCACCACCGTTTCCCTGGCATCGCTGTCAGAGCGGCCCATATGCTCCACTGTTGTGCGCAGGGCGAAAAGGCGCGAGGGATCGGGAACCGGCAATTGCGCGTAGGCCGCCTGCCATAGCAGCGTGAATACTGCCGATGTCAAGCCGGTTCCTAAAGCGATCAGGACCACTGAAATGCAGAAGAAGCCGGGATCACGCCGTAGTCCCCGGATCGTCGCTGCTGCTTCCTTTACGGGCATTTCCAAACGCGTGTTCATAAATCGACGATACAACGTAGTAATATGCGCAGAATCGCTCATTCGTTGTGTGCGCTAAAGTACTAGTTCATGAGTACCGTGTCTAATGCCCTTCCCGGCGTGCCCGATGTGGAATCGCCGCTTTTTGAGTCTCTTTTCCAATCAAAAAACATTTCACGGGAAACACTTGAAATTGCCCGGAAATTGCGGGAAGACGGATTTGCTGTGATTGACTTTCCGGAACCTGAGTTCGACCGGATGGCTGAAACCATTATTCAAACTCTAAACGACCAATACGACTGGGAGGGTTGGCGCGCCGGACAGAAAGATAGCCTGCGCATCCAGGATGGTTGGAAAACATTGCCGGAAGTGAAACAGATCGCCTGCAACGAGACGGTCTTGCAACTGCTGTCCGATCTGTACGGCAGGCGTGCGTTCCCGTTCCAAACGCTGAATTTTTCGGTAGGCACGCAACAGCACTTCCATTCCGATTCCGTTCATTTCAGTTCACTCCCAGAGCGTTTTATGGTCGGCGTATGGGTGGCGTTGGAGGATATCGACTCTGATAACGGGCCGCTGTTGTACTATCCGGGATCGCACAAACTCCCGATCTTCACCAATGAGCATTTAGGGGTGAATCCGCCCCAGGATGGTCCCAATCCTTATAGCCATTATCCGCGCTACATGGAGGCGTGGCGGGCCATTGTTGACGCTTTGTCCCTGAAACCGCTGGAGTTTTACGCCAGGAAAGGACAGGCGCTGATCTGGTCTGCTAACTTGCTGCATGGCGGCGCAGCGCAAAAGGATTTGGGGAGAACCCGCTACAGCCAAGTCACTCATTACTTTTTCGATGATTGCTGTTATTACACGCCCATGGGCAGCGCGCCCTTTCTCGGACGGCTGCAACTCCGCGAAGTGGTTGATATTTCGACGGGGCAGGCAGTACCGAATCGGCTGAACGGAGTGCCGGTTTCGCTTCCGGAGCAAGAACAAGAAGAGGACTTCAGCGCGAATAGGGAAGAGAATGCCGTTGCAGGCAACGAAGTCAGTGTCGAAGCAAGTACGGCGACAGACACTGTTGCAGAAGGAGAAATCAGCGCCGTCGTGAGTGACGAAATCAGCACCGACGCGGCTACAAGAGTGTGCGACAGTGACAGTAACGGACACCCGAAACAGGATATGGCTGACACACAAAACCGCGCCTTAAAATTCGCTTACTTTGTATTAGGAGTTGGGTTGCCGATTATCGCCTATGCTATCTGGTCCAAATCAGACGGCTTCGGTGCTAAACGGCACGCCGAAATCGACAAGGCTCACGATGAGACCGTAGAAGAAAGCTTCCCGGCCAGCGATCCCCCATCGAGCTGGTAAGCTGTAACGGAGTGCTGCTTCAGGCACCCCGTTTCCAACTATTTTCCCGATTAGACGCCCTCCGACCCGTGGAGCTTTACGAGCTTGTTGTAAAGGCCCAGAATCAGAAAGGTCGGCGCCCACTGACCCACAAACAGCGCGTTATCTTTCTTTCCGGCAACTTGAAAGGCCAGTGAAGCGGCAATCGATCCGAATGCCGCCCACAGCCACACATCGGACGGCAGCTTTGCCGTTTGCATCTCAATTGTGCGTGCCACCGGCCCTTCCCGATGTTCGGGGCGTGCTCCTACTTGCGGCTCGGTACTTGCCATATCTTTGTATTCCATAAATGATTCTCCTTAGGCTTGCGTATCAATGGGGCGCTTTACTGCCGCCCTTACGGAGATAGGATTCGTTTCAGGGGGGAAATGATTTCTAATCGCGTTGCGGAAATCATTCATAGCGCAATGCTTCGGTCGGATTTAGTTGGGAAGCGCGACGCGCGGGCAGCAATCCAAACCCGACTCCTACGGTAAATGAGACCGCAAAGGCAACCAAAACCGACCACGGCGATATGGGAACATGCACTTGATTTGTGAACAAACTTACACTCAACGGCAGAAGCAAACCAATCACAATTCCTACGGTTCCGCCCGCCAAACTGATGATTACGGATTCCACCAGAAATTGCAGCAGCACTTCCCGGCGAGACGCTCCTACCGCCATGCGCAGCCCGATCTCGCGCGTGCGCTCCGTCACTGTAACCAGCATGATATTCATAATGCCGATGCCGGAAATAACCAAAGCAATCGCCGAAACCAGGACCAGCACGACCGTCAGCACGCTGGCAATAGAATCTGCTGTGTCCAGAATGGCTTTCAGGTTCTGGACGTTATAACTGGCTCCCGGACGATGGCGGCGCTGTAGAATTTGCGTCACCTGCTCCGTCACAAACGGAACGTCCGCCGCATTACGGACTTGCAGGTAAACCGGCTCGATCCGCTCAAACTGAGTAAAATACTGCATGACCGAGATCGGAATCAAGATCGTCTCATCAGAAATCTCACCTTGTCCGAAGGTGCTCGTTTTCTCCCGGAACGTGCCGATCACGGTGAACTGGAGTTGATTGATTTTGATTACTTGTCCCAGCGCCGCATCCAGATTGCCGAAGATTCGGATCGCCAGCTTGTCTGTCAACAGTGCGACCCGTTCGCGCAATGTGATGTCGCTTTCGTCAAATCGACGCCCGTTCAGAATTGCCAAGTTCCGAACCAGGGCATAATTTTCGTCCACACCGTCCACCGTTACTTGACGCACCTTGCCGCTTATAACAATTTGATCGGTACTCGGCATCACGGCAGTCGCGGCAATGATGGTATTGCCCAGCGCGTCGCGAATGGCTTGCACATCCGCGCGCTTCACAAAATCGGCTTCCACTTTGGCGGTATTCTGGCCGCCCGCCTCATAGCTGGCGTACACCAAGTTCGAACCGATTCCACGAATCTGATCCAGAATCAGATCGCGGCTGGCGAGCGAAATGGTCACAACCAGAATGACGGAAGCATTGCCGATAATCAGGCCCAGCGCAGTTAAAAACGTGCGAAGGCGGTTAGCCCCCAGAGCCTGCAGACTGAAGCTAACCGCCTCGGAGATATTCATTTATAACGAATGAGAAGAGGAGGTTTTCTCCCGCTTTAATGAATTTGCTTTAGGAGCTTTGCGGCTTCCTGTTTCGGCGGGTCGTCAACCGTGATCGGGGCTTTCACATACTTTTGCAGCAAACCTTTTGCTTCGGGCAAATTGCGCTTCTCTTTAATCAGCACATCGGCGCGCGCAAACCAAACTTCCGGCGCATTTGGTTTCACCTTTTCCGCCTGTTGAAATACGGCATCGCTTTCCTTGTCGCGTCCCTGGTCAGCCAGAAACTTAGCCAGCGAGATCATCAAACCGACTTCATGAGGAGCGACTGCTACCGCCTTGCGGAAGTGCTGCTCCGCTGCGCCAAACTCTTTGCGCTTTTTATCGAGTTGGGCCTTCACATAATAGCCTTCCGGGGGATCAACCGCCGCAATACGCTCCGCTATCGCCTGTGCCTTATCGTAGCCGCCGCCCATAAAACCCGGCGCTTCCAGATAATAGTCGAATAAATCGCTCAAGGCATCGCTGTTTTTTCCGTCCAATTCGACGGCTTTTTCAAAAGCCTGCCGGGCTCTGGAAGCGTACACCGGGGCGCTTAACGGATTTGCCATTTCGGCGCGCTTGCCGTAGGCCCGTCCCAGCCAGTCCATGTATTCGCTATTGGTAGGATTTCCGGCGGCAGCTTTTTGGAAAAACTCGCTGGCCTTTTTAGAATCACCCATCATAAAGTAATTCCGGCCCACCAGGAAGTTGACCGGCGAGTTAAAGCTGTGCTGATCTAACAACGCCAGAGAAGCTTCATAATTTGTATGTTTATAAAGCTCTTCTGCTTTGCCTAAAGATTCCGCAGATTCGGCAAACGCCGAGACCGTCAAACAGCTAGTAACTAGCAACCAGCCTATTAGCCGTAACACAAATAACCCCTTAAATTAATTTTAACTGCAAACCACCAGTTATTTAATCGGATGCGACCCAACAGCGGCAGGTTGCAAGGTGGGAATCCTGCTTCCTGGTTCTTATCGGCAATCGGCTTCCAGTCCAGCTCATGACTTTTGATTAAATCTGCTTGGACGTGTCGAAAATACCGTTGTAGTATGCTTATGAACGAAATCTAACAAACAATAGGAGACTACCAATTCTATGTTTACCCGGTTGCGGCGTTCCCTTCTTTCCGGTGGGTTTGCTCTTCTGGCGGCTTGCGCTGCCTGGGCCCAAACCAGCACCTTGGAGGGTAATGTAAAGGACCAGAGCGGCCAGCCTTTGAAGGGCGCAAAGATCGTACTAAACCGTACTGACATTAAGGGCCATTACGAGGTTAAAACCGACAAGAAGGGCCATTGGCTTTATACCGGCTTGCCGTTTGGCGGCAAGTTTGACATCAGTTGCGAAGTGGATGGAAAGGTCATGGACAAAGTTTCGGGCGTCCAGGCCAGAAGTGACAATCAGCCGGTAGACTTCAATCTTCAGAAAACGGCGCAGGCTCAACAAGCCGCTGCTCAGGCCAACGCCGGCGGACAGATGACGCAAGAGCAGGAACGCAGCATGAGCAAGGAGCAGAAGGCGCAGATGGAAGCGCAACTGAAGCAGCGTGCTGAGGAGATGAAGAAGAATAAAGCGCTGAATGACGACTTCAACGCCGCCCAGGACGCTATTAAGCAAGCTGGGGCAACTTCGGACAAGGCCCAACGGGTGCCGCTTTATCAGACTGCTGTGGACAAGTTGAACGAGGCCAGCAAAATGGATTTGAGTCCGCAAAATAAGACAGCCGTGCTGGACAGCCTCGGGGAAGCTTATTATGGAATGGCCCAATCTCAAACCGGGGACGAGCGAACCAAGTCCCTGGACGGCGCAATTGATGCTTATAAGCAATCTCTTGCGCTCAAGCCGGACGACGCCGCCGTTTACAACCAGCTAGGAAACGCGTACGGCGCGGAAAAGAAGATAACAGAAGCGACCGAAGCATTGAACAAAGCTGTCCAGTTAAACCCAGGAAACGCCCAAGGCGCGGCCAAGGCGTATTTCAATATGGGCGCTAATTTGGTCAACAGCGGACAGGCGGCAAACTCCACGGAGTTCTTCAAGAAAGCGACGGATACGGACCCGAACTATGCGGAAGCTTGGTATCAACTTGGCAGCACTTCCATGATGAAGGGCACAGTTGACCCGAAAACCGGACAGCAAAGCTATCCTCCGGACACGGCGACGGCCCTCAAGAAGTATCTGGAATTGCAGCCGAGCGGACCGCACGCCCAGGAAGCGTCAGCCATGCTGCAGGCTTTAGGCGAGACCGTGCAAACGAAGGTTTCTGTTCCTACCACCAAGAAGAAACGGTAGTACCGTAGAGATAGTGATGTAAGTGCGGAGCGCTTCCGTCCCGGCAGCGCTCCGTTTCTATTTAAGATCCATGTTTCGCGCCATTCTAGAACTTCTCATGACGGTTGCGGTCGTCCTGATCATACGCGTGGTGCTGACACACCTTACCCAAAGCGTCAGAACAGCTTCGCGCAATGCTTACCGGCAAACAATGGACGAAGCGCAGCGCCGCCGGGAAGGGTCGGGATCCGCCGAAAACACCCGCAGCACCGGCCAGTTGCATAAAGATCCGGTGTGCGGAACCTATGTCTCTGAATCCACGCCTTTTCGACGACAGATTTCAGGCGGCACTTTTTACTATTGCTCCGATAAGTGCCGGGAATCCCACGCATCCGTCCCGCGCTGAGTTGTCTATACTGCCTGGGAAAAACTGGTTGTTATTCCACTCTTAACGCCCGCATTGGGTCAATACCGGCAGCCCGGCGCGCGGGCAACAACGCAGCCAGGATAGCGCACCCCGCCAGAACAACCACTGCGCCGGTTAACGTTGCCGGGTCATAGGTGGAGATGCCAAACAGTTGATGCTGGAGGAGGCGGGTGGCCCCTGCCGTGAGAAGAAGGCCCAAGGCAATCCCCACGGCCACTTGTGCTAAGGCTTCGCGTAGGATCATCCTTGTTACTCCCTCCCGAGTCGCGCCCAGCGCGATCCGAACGCCAATCTCCGCTGTCCGGCGAGCCACGCCTAACGCCACCACGCCATACAGCCCCACAGAGGCTAAAATGAGCGCCAAAGCTCCGAAAAGTTCCGTCAACGTAGCAAGGAGCCGTTCTCTATTGAATTGGAAACTGAGCTGATCTTTGTAGCTGAGGACGTCCACGACCGACAGATTGGAATCCGCTTCCTCGACGGCTTTGCGAATGCGCGGCTCTAAACTTCCGGCGTTGCCTGCCACGTGCAGTTCGATGTTATTGATGAAGTTTGTGCGGGCAAGTCCTTCCTCTCGACTTTTATCCATTTGCAGAAGCGGAAGAAAGAATGTCGGGTAAGCGGGCTTATACGCATTCTGGTACTTGATATCTTCTACAACTCCTATAATTTCGTAATCCAGGGGATGCTCAGAAGGAGATATCTGCACGCCGAAGCGCCTGCCCAGCGGATTACGGTTTTTGAAGAACCGGTCGGCAAAGGTTTGATTGACCACCGCGACTTTCTGTGAGCCGGGCCCATCACGTTCGTCAATGGTGCGGCCCTGCAACAAGCGTGTGCCGAGCGTCTCAAAGTAGTTCAAACCGATTTTGGTGTAAGAAGCGGGATCGGGTTGAGGCGCAGATCCAGACTCCTCCGTGAAGATGCGGGTATTCCAGTTGCTTCCGCTCATGGGCGCGTAAAGAGACATGCTGGCGCTGATCACGCCGGGGATTTGGGACAGCCGATCTCCCAATTGGCGGTAAGAGGCCGCCAGACGTTCGGGCGTGTATCCCACAAAGTTCGGGTTTACTCTTACAATCAAACGCCCATCGGTGCGGAATCCGAAGTGTTGATTCTCCAGATGACGCAAGCTTTGCGCGAGCAATCCAGCGCCGGTCAGCAGAACCAGCGAGAGCGCCGCCTGCACAACGACCAAAAATTTTTGCGGCAAGGCGGTCGAGGCAGGCGTGCTTCGGCTCGCGCCCCGCAGGGCATCCGCCGGATTGGAATGCGTTTCGGCCCAGGCAGGGGCAATGCCGAAAATAAGCCCTGTCGCAAAGGAAACAGCGAAAGTGAACCCAAGCACAGGGAAAGACGGGGTGCTGCTGATCGGAACATAATGAGCGCCGCGAAACGCCAGCAGCAGGATCGACCGCGTTGCGGCAAATGCCAGAAGTAGGCCCGCGCTTCCGCCCAGCAGCGAAAGAAGGACGCTATTGGTGAGAGCCCCTCGCACAATACGGCTGCGCGACGCGCCCAACGCCAAGCGCAAGGAGGTTTTGGCGCGCAGAGCGGTTCCACGAGCCAGCAAAAGGTTGGCTACATTTGCGCAAGCAATGATTAAAACAAGCGATGACAAGCTCATGAGCAGAAGGAGGCCGCGACGATAGGCACTGCTCATGAGTCCGACTCCCCCGCTGGCGCTCGTAAGCGGAATATACTGCCGGTCGATGTTACCCCGGTCCTGCGCGCTGAGGCCGGACCCGCCTTGGGCGAGGTACCACTGCCTTGCTTTCACGTTAATTTTCGACTCCAACGCCCGTAAGGGCGCGCCGGGCGGCACTCTTCCGATCACGTACAGCCAGAACAGATCGGGACGCTTGAACAAATTGTTTGTTCCGTTCAGTAACGGTTCCGTCGCAAGAGGCAGCCAAAAGTCGGGCGGATCAGGGCGGAGCGTTTCCCCATAGAACGTGCGCGGCGTAACGCCGACCACCGTAAATGATTTGCCCTTAATGGAGAAGGAGGACCCGATCACGCCGGGATCACAAGCATAGCGGTTCTCCCAAACGCGGTGGCTGATGACAGCTACCGGCGGAGTGTCGCCCTTTTCTCCGTCAGCGCGAAGCAATCGGCCCGCTGCTGCTTTGATCCCCAGCAGATCGAAGTAATTGCTCGAAACAAATTCGGCAACAAACGAGTTGGCAGTTTCCCCGCTGCCGGAGCGCCGGACGCTCACGGTGAAAGCAGCAGCCTGGAACGCCGCCATCGGGGAGATTTCCGGCGTGCTGTCGCGCAGTGTTTTGTATAGATCATAGGAGAACAAAGCAAACTCCTGGCCCTCCTGGTAACCGCTCATCACGCAGCAGTTTTCGCCCTGCCCCAAGCGGCGGAGTTCCTCGGGCCGGTGGACGGGCAAAGGTTTAAACATGACGGCGTGAAGCAGCGTGAAGATCGCCGTGTTCGCGCCAATACCCAGCGCCAGCGCTACAACAGCGGTCAAAGTAAACGCTTTGCTTTGGCGGAACTGGCGCAGCGTGTAACGCGCGTCCTGCCAAAGACCATCGAGCCAAAGCCAGCGGCGGGATTCATAGAAGCGCTCTTCGGCGCGCGTCACGTTGCCGAACGTCCGGCGCGCCTGCGCGTAAGCCTCCCCTTCGCTGAAGCCTTCGGCGCGCAGCCGGTCCGCTTCTAACTCAATGTGCGACTGCACTTCCGACGAGAAATCCTTTCCCGAACGCCGACACCGCCACTGCATCTTTACACCTCCTGTCCTTCCGGCCCCAGGATGCGGGCAATCGCGGCAGCCAGAGTGCGCCACCGGCTGGTTTCTTCCGCCAATTGCTTGCGCCCCGCTTTCGTCAACGTATAGAAACGCGCTTTGCGGTTATTCGACGATGTTCCCCACTCAGCGGTAATCCAGCCTTGGGCTTCCAAACGCTGCAAAGCCGGGTACAGCGCCCCATGCTCCACCAGCAGCACATTTTCCGACTGGTCCTGGATCGCTCGGGCGATCCCCTGCCCATGCTGTTTCCCTAAACGGAGCGTGCGCAAAATCAGCAAATCCAAGGTGCCCTGCAGCAGAGCGACCCGGTTCTTTTCATCTTGGGTTGGCATCTTACCTGAGTATGCGCCTGTTCGGGTCAGTTGTCAACCTATCAACTGCTGTCACTTAAAGCAGCGATAAAATCCTTGCATTTAAGGGATTAACCAAGGTTCCGCTAGGCTGAATCATGCTCAGTCCAGAAGACTTATAGGTGATGGGTTTAAGCTCCCTACATGAAGATCTGTACCGTATGGGCAGTTCGTCATCGCCTAACTTTTCCGAGGCTCGTGTTCTTATTGACTGCCTTATCGTAGACTGTGACGGGATTAAGATAGTGATTGCAAACGGCAACGGATTTTCTGCTTTCAATCGCATCATTGCGCCTATGAAGGTCAGGGGTAAGAACGTATGGAGGATTAATAAGGGTAGTCCGATTCCAGCCGACATAAGGTTAATCAAGGACTTGACCGACCCAGGTCATTACATGTTAGCGCCAGCCAATGACATGCCCCTCAAGAAATTTTTAGGGCTTCTGGAGGAGATGGCAACTAACCCGCGTGTTTGCGTCAAACTATCACCGCAGGAGATTTTCAATGCCCGTTAACCCAGCCTT